>JACNKC010000112.1 GCA_014382245.1 Pseudomonadota bacterium
CGCCGGGCAGGCGGTGGACACCGCCGCCTGTTGCAGCCCGGTGCCCGACGGGCTGCCGCTTGAGCAGGCCTGCCTGTTGGGCTGCGGCGCGATGACCGGCGCGGGCGCGGTGTTCAAAACCGCCGCGGTAAAGGCCGGGCAATCGGTGGCCGTCATCGGCTGCGGCGGCGTGGGACTGGCGGCGGTACAGGCGGCGCGCATCGCGGGTGCTGCGATCATAGTGGCGGTGGATGTCAGCGCCGAGCGTCGTGAACTCGCGGCAATCCTCGGCGCCACTGCTGCCGTGGACGGCGCGGCCGACGACGTGGCGAAGCAGGTCAAGGCCCTGTGCCGCTTCGGCCCCAACGTGGTCATAGAGGCCGTTGGAAAGTCGGCGACGATCGAGGCCGCGTGGAGAATGGTCGGGCCCGGCGGCAAGGTGGTGGTCATAGGCATGCCGTCGGCGCGCGACAGCGTCGAACTAAGGGTCGGACGGTTCTTCCAGGCCTGCAGCATAGAGGGTTGCGTGTACGGAAGCGCGGATCCGCGGCGCGACATACCGCGCCTGCTGGAGCTGGCGAGAAAAGGCGAGCTCGACCTCGGCGCGATGGTCACAACGAAGGTAGCCCTCGAGGGCGCCGCCGACGCGCTTGACGCATTGGCCCGCTCGGAAGGAGCAAGACAGGTGATAGTGAACGACAACTGACAGCCACGAACCGGACCGGCTGGCCGCCCATTGGCCGGGGTCGCAAAAAACAAGGAGAGAAAAATGAAATTTGGGATGTTACATCTTTTCGAGGCGCCGCGGGGTCGCGAGGACAAGGAGCTGGTCGACGAGCAGCTGGCCATCATGCAGGCGGCTGAGGAATACGGTTTTGATTCAGTGTGGCCGGCTGAGCATCACTTCACCGAGTACGGTTTTTGTGCTTCACCCTCGCTGACGCTGGCGGCCATCGCGCGCACGACCAAAAGAGTGCGCCTGTGCACGGGCGTGGTCGTGCTGCCCTTTTACAACCCGGTGCGCGTGGCAGAGGACTACGCCATGCTTGACCTGTTGAGCGACGGTCGCGTGGAGCTGGGCGTGGGCCGTGGCTACCAGCCCGTGGAGTTCGACGGCTTCGGCGTCGACCAGACCCGTAGCGCCGAGATGTTCGACGAAGCAGTCGAGATCATACAGCGCGCGTGGACCGAGGAGCGGTTCAGCTTCAAGGGCGACCACTACCAGTTCGAAGACGTCATGGTGCGCCCCAAGCCCCTGCAGAAACCGCGGCCGCCGATGTGGATGGCCGCATTGTCGGAATCGACCTTTCCCAAGGCCGGCCGCATGGGAATGAACCTGCTTTGTTCGCCGGTCTTCGGGGGATCACTGGCCCGTTCGAAAGAACTCATCGGCAGCTATAGAGAGGCGCTGGCGGCAGGCGAGCACGGCGAGAACGGTAAAGAAATAGGCGCGCTCACGATGGTGTACGTGGGCGAGACCGTGGAGAAAGCGCGCGAGGAGTTCGCCGAGGCCGTGTTGTGGTACTTCCACCACTTCGGTAAGTACGTGGCGCCCAGGCTCGGGCAGCCGGCAATCAAGGGCTACGAGATGTACACCGATATAAGGGACATGGCAGGCGTGGTCGAGTGGGAAATGCTGCTCGAGGCAGGCGCGGTGATCTGCGGTGACGCCGACTTCGTCTGCGAGAAAATAGACGAGGTGAAGCGTGAGCACGGCATTGGCCATTTCCTCATGTGGACCCGCCTCGGTGGCCTGCAAACCGAGCTGGTGATGGCCCACATGGAGCGTATGCGCGACCACGTGATGCCCAATTTTCGGTGATCGATTTTTCTACAGCCCCTGAGCTCGAACTGCTGCGCGACACCGCTGCGCGTTTTGCAAGCGATCATCTTCGCGGGAATGCCCGCGAGCACGAAAGCGCGCGCGGGGTGACCGATGCTGCTGCGCGCGCGTGGCGCGACACCGGGCTGGGACTGCTGGAGTTTCCTGGAGAGAACGGCGGCGCGGGGCTCGGTGCGCTGGCCAGGGTGCTGGTGAACGAGGAACTGGGTGCCGCTGACCCGGGCGCCACCCTGGCCCTGGACAGCTCTGCTACCGGTCTTTACGTGTCTGCTATTCACCCCGCGCAGCGGGTAGTGGTGGTCTGCGATCTCGAATCCCGCTTAACGGTGGCCGGCGGGCGCTTGTCGGGCAGCCTGCCCTGGGTACCCGCCGATGAGCCCGCAGTGGTGGCCGTGCTCAGCCGGGAGGGTGCAGCCGTGGCGGGTGCTCCGAAAGTGCTTGAAATACTGCGTGGCTCGGGGCTGCGCGCTGCCGGTGCCTCGGCGGTAAACCTTGACGGTGTCGAAGTGCTGTCGCAGTGGAGCGACCGAGCGGCGGCCGCCACTGCCCTGGCTCGCGTACGCTTGTACACCGCGTCGTTGTTGCTGGGAGTCATGCGCGAGGCCTGCGAGTATTCACGGGCCTACGCCGTGGACCGCGTGGTGTTCGGTCGTCCGGTGGCTCATCACCAGGGCATGGCCTTCATGATCGCCGACATGGCCATGGCCGTTGAGGCGTGTCGGCTCCTGTTGCACGAGGCGGCGTGGAAACTGGACCGAGGCGATAGCGATGCGGCGGCCGTTTGCGCGCGTGCTTTTGTGGAGGCCTGCGAGCAGTCCATGTTCGTTACCCCGTCGGCGCTGCAATTGCTCGGTGGCCACGGTTTCATGCAGGATCACCCGGTCGAAAAGTTCATGCGCGAAGCGCGCACGTTGTCACTGATGGCCGGCGGCGTGGACGCCGCGCGCGATGACGGCGGTGCAGCACTGGTAGAGGCTGCCCGGGTAGAGGTGGCCCGAACCGGTGGATCTTGAGCTCGACAGGCAGAGCCGCGACAGGGTCACGATGCTGGCGGCCCTGGGCCGCGACACCCTCAGGCCGCTGGGACTGGAGGCTGACCGACTGGGCAGGCCGATACCGGCCGACCACGAGTTCTTTGCCAGCCTGGTAGAGCTGGGCCAGGGGCGCACGCGCTGGCGACCGGGGCACGGATCGGGCGGCAGGGAGTCCGGCCAGGAAGCAGGCAGAACCGGTGGCACGTTGGCCATGATTTGCGCGGTGGAAGAGATGTCGTACTGGGACCGAGGCGTGGCGGTCGCGTTTCCCGGCCCGGGCATGGGCGAGGCGGCCATAATGGGCATGGGCACCGAGGACCAGAAGCAGCGCTTTCTCGGCCCTTTCGTTGAGCCCGACAGGCCGCGCTGGGGATCTTTCGCGATGACCGAGCCGGGCGCCGGCAGCGACACTTCGGCCATAAGCACCAGCTGTCGCCGTGACGGGGACGACTGGATCCTGAACGGGGCCAAGATGTTCATAGGCAACGCCAGTCGGGCCGACTGGATAATGGTGTGGGCCACGGTCGACCGAAAGCAGGGCCGCGGGGGTCACCGCGCCTTCGTGGTCGAGAAGGGAACACCGGGGCTGGGCAACTTCAAAATAGAAAAGAAGATGGGGCTGAAGGCTTACGAGTCGACGTCTTTCACGCTCGAAGACTGTTGCGTGCCGGCTGCCAACCTGCTCGGCGGTGAACAGTACTACCAAAGTCGCGAGGGCACGAGGGGTGCCCTGCGCACCTTCAACGCCATGCGTCCGATGGTTGCCGCGATGGCCGTGGGCATGGGTCGCGCGGCGCAGGACGAGGCGCTGATTTTTGCCCGCGACAACGGCCTGCTCGACAGGACCAGGGTGCGCGACAGGTTCGAGCGTATAGATCGCCGGCTCGCGGCTGCGCGACTGCTGGCGTGGAAGGCCGCTTGGCTGGCAGACAAGCAGCTGCCCAACATCACAGAGGCCTCGATGGCCAAGGCGCTGGCTCCCGCGGTGGCGCTCGAAGCCGCCAGCCTTGGCATGGAGTTACTCGGCGAGACCGGGGCCCGCGGAGATCACCTGGTCGAGAAGCTCTTCCGTGACGCCAAGGCCATGGATATAGTCGAGGGTACGGGGCAGGTTCAGCGCGTGATCATAGCGCGCCAACTGGTCGACCTTCCCCGCAGCTGAACGGGAACGGGAAGACGTACCTTATGCCGAAAAGGTAGCAGGTCTCCCTGTAATGAACGGTCATGGACTTCGTAGAATTTCACAACGAAGAGCTAACCCGGCGGGTGCGGGCGGGCAATGGCCGCCTGGCGGCCGCGGGCACTGTGGGCCTGGCAGGCATCGCCTTCGAGGTAGACGGGGCCAGTTACACTTACCTGCCCGGACCCGACGGGGTGGAAGTAGTGGCGGGAGACGAACGCGCGGCCTGCGTGGTGGCCATGAGTGCCGTGTCCTGGGGCGAGTTCGTCGAGCAGATGCGCACTGTGCCCTCGCTGCTGTACTCGGGCTTGCTCAGCGTTGACAGGGGTGATGCCGAGCTGCTGTTGCGCTGGGAGCAGGCGATAAGAGCGTTGCATCACGGCTTGCCGGTTTTCGTGCCCGGCGAGCTCGACCTGCGCGACAAGGACGGCGGTAGGCTGGATATCGAGCAGGTATTCTCCGTAGATGTTGATGCCGCCGAGCTTGGGCCTTTTATCCGCGAGGCGGGTTTCGCGGTCGTTCGCGGAGTGTTTTCTGAAGACGAAATAGCCGCGTTGCGAGTCGAGGCCGACAGTGCGGCAGCGGCAGCCCGGCAGGGTGACCGCCGTAGTTGGTGGGCGCGTACAGCAGCGGGCGAGGCGCGCTTGTGCCGCGTGACTTACGCCAACCTTTCTTCGCCCGCCATAGCCACCATCTGCGACGACCCCCGCGTGCGTCGCCTCGTGGCGGCTTTTGACGACAGCCTCGTGCCCGGCCCCGATCGTCTTGACGGCATAGCTATCATCATCAAGAACCCCGACATCGCCGATGGCCTGTCGGATCTTCCGTGGCACGTGGATTGCGGCATGGGTGGCCACGCCCTTCTCTGCCCGGTGGTACAGGTAAGCGTGCTGCTTGAGCCCGCCAACCTTGATACGGGTACGCTCAAGTTCCTGGCCGGAAGCCATCGCTTTGCCTGCTCCGCGCCCGCGGCCCAGGATGAAGCCGGCCTGCCCGTGGTCACGGTCACGGGCGAGCCCGGCGACCTGCTTCTGCACCTGGGCGACACCATGCACGCCGCGCCTGCGCCCCTGGGCCGCGGCTCCATGCGTCGCTCGCTTGTGACCTCGTTCTACCAGCCCGCTGTGCTCGACGTCATAGAAGAGGGCTGCGGTTTTAACGATGTACTGCTTTCAAACGAGGACGGGCACGTGGATAACCTGGCCGACGTTGTGCGCGGAACACCATCCGGAAAGCTATAGCCCGGCAAGCCAATCCGTTATCTCGGCCAGCGCGAGGTCTCGTCCCCAGGCATCGCTGCCCGCCAGCGGGTGGCCGTAGTGATCGCCGGGCAGCTCGACGAATCTTTTGTCGGCGCTGCCCAGCGAGTCAAAAATAGCCTGGGCCTCGGAAGGAAAGATAGCGTTGTCGCCCCTGTAGTTGACTACCAGTGCGGGAATGGTCACGCCGCTCCCGCAGCGGGCAAAACTCGCGCGCGAAGACAGCCCCGACCAGGTCGATAGCCAGGCTTCGGGTGTTGTCGTGCGCGCAAATCCGCGCGGGTTGTAATTGATGAGGTCGGGCCGATGGTCAAACAGCGAGCCGTAGTCACGCGCCGAGGGGTCGAGCGTGAGATCAACGCAGCGCGGGTCGGCCTCGGTGCGGTAGGTGCTGAGCAGCGTGTCGGCGGTCGCCGCGCGCCAGGCGTCGCGGTCGTCGGGCTGCTCGGCCAGCCGCTCGAGGGCCGCCATTCTCACGCCAAGTATCTTGCGCGCACGCGCGTCTATCCGCTCCACGCGGGAGCGCTGCGCGGCGCGGTAGCGTTCGACAAACTCGTCGGTGTAGCGGGTTTCTCCGGGTGGAAGGCAAAAGCCGTTGGCCGCGTCGTAAAGATCCAACGAGGGTAGGCAGGACACGGGATCGGACTCGTCGCTGACCGACGCATCGATGACCTGCAACAGGAACTCGCCTTCGCCGGGGTGCGCAGCCAGGAAGACCACGGCGTCGGCCATGGGCATTTCGATCTCGCGCAAGTCGCCCCCGGCACCACCGAGCGGCGCGCGTCCGGCCGGCGTATCGGCCACCCGCTGTTCGGGCGGCAGAGCGGCCTGCTGCAGGTAGTAGCTGTACAGTGAGCCGCCACCGCTGTTGCCCAGCAGCACTATTCTCTCGAAGCCGAGCTCGCGCAGGCGCAACAAGCCGGCGGCCGCGTCCATGAGCAGCTGTTCGTGGACGGCGGTCGAGTCGTTGCCCAGGCAGCGGCTGTTGTGCGCGAACACCGCGTGGCCGGCCTCGAGCAGCGGCGGTACGGCGTAGTGACGAGTAAAGTTGGCCTGGGGGTGCATGAGCGACACCACGCTGCGAGGCCGCTCGCCCCGGGGTAGCCACAGGGTGGCTTGTGAGTTTCCAGAGTCGGCAGCTGTCAGGCCGTGGCTCTCAATGCGGTAGTCGCCTGGTTTGCGTGTGAACTCCATGGCCCGCAGCGGGTTGTCGTAGCGTGCAATTCGCGAGGCCATCGTGCGCAGTTGTAAATTGCGCGCGCGACAAAGGCCAAGAGAGGGCAGTGGGCAACGAGCTCGCTAGAAACAGCGACCCCCTTTCGGGGGGCAGGCCCCGGTTCAGCACATGCCTTGCCCCTTGCGGGCGGTTCCCCCCCCGGCAGGGGGCAAGGCCCGGGTAAAACGCTGACCGGCGTCTTTCCTCCGCCGGTGGGGGTGCTGAGCTTCGTTTTATGCCTCTCAATCTAAGGCAGTCCGCCGTATCCGTCGACTTTGCGAGCCGGTACGCCTGGACTCGGAGTAAAAGAATGAACATCAACAAGATATTGACCGCGCTGCTGCCGGTCGTTTTTGTAATGCTTTGCGCTTCATCGGCCCAGGCCGATCACGATTGCGTGTTCAGCACGACCAGCGTGGGCCCGGTTGATACGGCCAACGGCTACCCGCTTTACTACCAGGACAGCGGGGCCCTCGCGCTCGACCTCTGCCTCGACGCGGCCAACTGTCTTGATCACGTTGCTGGTTCGGAGCTGCCCGATCCCTTGGCAGCGCCGTCTTTTCCGGACAACTGGCCGTCCAGCGCCTGGTGGTGGCGGGCCGAGGCCACGGCCACGTCTGCTTCCGGGGCCACGGCAACACTGGTCATGGGCCTGCGAACAGCGCTTGACGGGGGCCTGCCTGTTGACGGCAAACAGTTTGCCGAGGCTGTAATCCTGGTGACCGCTTCGGGCCTCGTGCCTGGTGGCGAATACGATTTCAAGCACCCCTTCGGCAGCGACGAGGCCACGGCAGCTTCCGACGGTACCGTGGTGATAGAAGACGTTCATGGATTTCTCGTGGGTCCGCCCGGCAACCCGGCCTCGTTCCAGGGAATCAACAACAGTCGTGTCGGCCCTTTCCTGGTCTTTGATGACCCGGATCCCAGTCGCGCGCCGGCACCGGGCTTTGTGGGCAATCCGGTTATAGCGCATCGCGTAGCCGGTAGCCCCTGCGGCGACAACTACTTCAAGGTCAACGGCCCCGATCCCGTTGGTAATTTCATAACCGAGGAGTTCAAGGTTCTTGGCCGCATGATCGACGTGTGTGGCAACGGTGTACTCGATCTCGGTGAGCAGTGCGACGACGGCAACAACACTGATGGCGACTGCTGTTCGGCGACCTGCATGGACGAGGATCCCCTGGTCGTCTGCGACGACAACAACGGCTGCACCGACGAGCTCTGCCTCGAAGGCCTGGGTTGCAGTAACCAGCCCAACACCCTGGCTTGCGACGACGGCAGCGTCTGCACCACGGTTGATTCCTGCTGGGACGGCAACTGCCTGGGAAGCATGCCCCTCGATTGCAACGACTCCAATCCTTGCACCGAGGACAGCTGCGACGCTTTTGCCGGTTGTGTGAACGACGACGTGTCGTTGCCCTGTGACGACGGCAACGCCTGCACCACGGCCGACACCTGTTCGGACGGGGCCTGCGTGGGTGGTGCCGCTCCCGACTGCGATGACGCCGACCTGTGCACCGATGACACTTGCGACCCCTCGGCGGGCTGCGTCAGCACGAACAACACCGCGCCCTGCGACGACGGCAACGCCTGCACCGCGGGTGACACCTGCTCGGCCGGGGCCTGCCTGTCCGGGCTGTCGGTGGACTGCGAGGACGGCAACGTGTGCACCGACGACAGTTGCGATCCGGGTACCGGTTGCCGCAACGACGCCAATACCCTGGCCTGCGACGACGGCGATGCCTGCACCACGGCCGACAGCTGCTCGGCCGGTACCTGCGTGGGCGGCCCTGCTCCCGACTGCGACGATGGCAACCAGTGCACGGCAGACTCCTGCGTGTCGCCCACCGGCTGCGAGAGTGTCAACGTCTCTATCAGCTGCGATGACGGTAATGCCTGCACCACGGCCGACACCTGTTCGGACGGATTTTGCGTAGGCGGATTGCCGCCCGACTGTGACGACGGTAACGGTTGCACCGACGACGGCTGCAACACGGTGACTGGCTGCACCAACAACGACAACTCGCTGCCTTGCGACGATGGTAACGCCTGCACCACGGCCGACACCTGCGCTGCCGGTGGCTGCGTGGGCGGTGTGTCTCCCGACTGCGAGGACGGCAACGTTTGCAGCGACCACTCCTGCGATCCTGCGAGCGGTTGCTTGCAGGCTGCCAACACGGCTGCCTGCGAAGACGGCGATGCTACCACCCTGGGCGACACCTGCGCCAACATGGGCTGCGTGTCAGGGGCATTCGGATGTTCGCCGGCGCCGCTCCAAGCCTGCACGAGTACCTTGTCGGCCGGCCGCAGCGTGCTCGAGATCAAGGACAGGCCCGGTGATACGCGAGACAAGTTGCAATGGAAATGGCTGCCCGGCCCTGCCGTGAGCACCGCTGATTTCGGTAACCCGGTAAGCGGCGAGCTCGGCTACGCGATGTGCATCTGGGACGAGGATGCCGGGGTGCCAACGCTGGTATCGCAGCATCTGGTGCCCGCAGGTGGCACTTGCCGTGGCACGGACTGCTGGCGTGAGCGTCGGCACGGCTTGGTCTACCGCGATGATTTCGGCAGCCAGGCCTCCGGTGTGCGCAACATCAAGCTGCGTAGTGGCGGCGACTTCCAGTCCAAGATCAAGGTCAACATCAAGGGCGCGGGTCTCGACATGCTGCCGCTGCCCGTGTCGATGGACTCCCAACTCACGGTTCAGTTTATTAACGAACAGGGTGGTTGCTGGACATCGACATACAGCGCGCCGGCTATAAAGAACAAGGCGGGCAAGTTCCTGGGTAAGTCGTCGGGCAACTGACCCGGGCGACTGATCCGGGCGATTGACCCGGGCGATTGACCCGGGCGACGGGGGTTTTCATTTGCGGCCGCATCGCGCTTCGATGAAGCGATGAACGATGATCCGGTAGTAATAGTGGGCTACAGTCGCACGCCGATGGGTTCGTTCCAGGGGGTGTTCTCGCCGGTGAGTGCCACGCACCTGGCTTCGGTGGCTATAGAAGGCGCGTTGCAGGGCGCCGGTGTGGATCCAGGCAGCGTGGAGCAGGTGTTGATGGGTTGCGTGTTGCCGGCCGGGCTCGGCCAGGCGCCGGCGCGACAGGCTTCGCTCGGGGCCGGCCTCGGTTGTGACGTGCCGTGCACAACGGTTAACAAGATGTGTGGCTCGGGCATGCAGGCGGCCATGCTGGCGCACGACGCCATAGCGGCCGGCAGTGCATCGTTGGTGGTGGCCGGCGGCATGGAGAGCATGACCAACTCACCCTACCTGCTTGAGAAAGCCCGGCAGGGGCAGAGGCTCGGTCATGGTGAAATAAAGGACCACATGTTCCTCGACGGGCTCGAAGACGCCTACGAGCCAGGCCGACTCATGGGTAGTTTTGCCGACGACACTGCGCGCCATTTCGGTTTCACGCGAGAGCAGCAGGACGACTACGCGCTCGAATCGCTGGCCCGCGCCTCGCGCGCCGTCCAGGACGGCAGCTTTGCGGGCGAGATAAACCCGGTAACGGTCTCTGCCCGCGGAAAGAGCGTGGTGGTCGAGCTCGACGAGGGGCCGCCCAACGCGCAGCCCGAAAGGATTCCCACGCTCAAGCCGGCGTTTTCGGCCGACGGCTCCGTGACGGCTGCCAACTCGAGCTCCATATCCGACGGCGCCGCGGCCCTGC
This sequence comes from Pseudomonadota bacterium, assembly GCA_014382245.1. Lineage (GTDB taxonomy): Bacteria > Desulfobacterota > Binatia > UBA1149 > UBA1149 > UBA1149. The sequence continues at coordinate 10,183 of JACNKC010000112.1, forward strand.
TCCTGGCCCGTCGCAGCAGGGCTGACGAGCTGGGCTTGCCCGTGCTGGCGACCTTGCGCGGTCATGTCGTGCACGCCCAGGAGCCGGCCTGGTTTACGACCGCACCCGTGCAGGCAATCAGCCGATTGCTCGAGCGGGTGGGCTGGGACAAGGGCGAGGTGGGACTGTTCGAGATCAACGAAGCGTTCGCCGTGGTGGCCATGGCCGCCATGCGTGAGCTCGACCTGCCGCACGACAAGGTCAACGTGCACGGCGGCGCCTGTGCCCTGGGGCACCCCATTGGTGCGTCGGGCGCGAGAATCATCGTTACGCTGCTGGCCGCCATGCAGAAGTACGACGTCAAGCGAGGTGTTGCCTCGCTGTGTATCGGCGGCGGCGAAGCCACCGCCATTGCTATCGAGCGTTAAGAACTGGGAACCCGAGAGCCTGATCCTAGTCGGCTGACGAGAAACTTGTCTTGAGTACCGAGAAGGTCGCGAGTAGCAACCCGACCACGCAGGCGCCCGAGCCGGGCAGCGCCAGCCACGCCAGCGACTCCTTGGCCGCACCCGTGCTGCCCAGCCCCGGCGCACGTAGTCCGGCGAACATCCAGAACATCGAGTAGGCCAGTGCGCCGGCTCCCAGCAGCAGGGCGGCCGTACGGCGACGGCCGGCTGGTACAGGCAGCAGGGCCATCAGCCCTATGAGCGCCAGCGCCGTGGTCCCCAGCCCGTTGGCGTGCAGGTGGGCGCGCTTGAAGTAGATCCAGGACTTGCTGCTGACCTTGTCGGCGGCAGCCTGTTCGCCGCCGTATTCCTGGGCAAGCACCGCCTGCGCTTCGTCGTGCAGGTGTCCCTTGATCGAGTCCTCGGCGGCACCGAAGGAGAGCCCGAGTCCGAAGCCGTACAAAAGGGTGAGAAGGGCCAGGCTGATCCCGGCCCGCATGGTTTTAATTGCGCTTTCAGTATCGCTGTTCATGTTGTTGATCTCCCTTTACGGCTGTCCTTACCGGCTGTAACGCCTGGGTAACCAATGCAGGCCTACTGCGTATAATAGCGCATGGTTGTTTGCCTCGCCTCTTTTGCCCGATTCGTAACACAGGCCTTCGCGGCCCCGCTGTTTCTTTTCGCTTTCATGGTGTCGACACCGGTTGCGGCCGCCGACGGGCCTTTCATGAATGGCTTCGACCTGGGCCAACGGTCGGTGGAGCTGCGGCTGGTGGTGGCGGGCGGCCCCCCGCGCGGTGGCATACCCTCGCTGACGGCGCCGGCCACCGAAGCCGCGTCGCAAGCCTCCTGGCTGGCCGATGACGATCGCGTGGTCGGGGTGGTCATCAACGGCCAGTCCCGCGCTTATCCTCTGCGCTTGCTCAACTGGCACGAACTGGTGAACGACAGCCTTGGCGACACCCCGGTGCTGGTGAGCTGGTGTCCGTTGACGGCCAGCGCGGTTGTTTTTGACCGACGCGTGGGTGGTAGCGAACTCAGCTTCGGCGTGTCGGGCCTGCTGTACCAGGGTAACGTGCTCATGTACGACCGCGGCGGCGAGAGCCTGTGGTCGCAGCTGGGCGGTGCTTCGGTGGCCGGGCCGTCGAACAGAAGCACGCTGACGGTTATGCCCTCGCGCGTTGTGCGCTGGGGAGAATGGCGGCGGCAATACCCCGACAGCAGCGTGCTATCGCTCGACACCGGTCACAGCCGCGACTATTCCATGAATCCTTACGCTACTTACGAGACTTCCGACGACCTCATGTTTCCGGTCGATATGATAGACGGCCGCCTGCGCCGCAAGCAGAAGGTGCTGGGCCTCCAACTCGGTGGCGCCAGCAGGGCCTGGTCTTTGACCGACCTCGCCGCTGCTCCCGACGGCGCGGTTCCCGGCGGCGGCCTGCTGGACAGCGTGGGCGGGCACAGGGTGAAGGTCATTGTCGACGAGTACGGCGCCCGCGTGTTAGAAGGCGACCGCGAACTGGCTTCGACCGTGGCTTACTGGTTTGCCTGGTCGGCCTTCAACGAGCAGACCTCGTTGTGGCCCCTGGACGCGGCACCTCCGGAGACGGCGATAGACAGCGAGGGTAACCGCGCGGGCCAGGTAGAGATCCTGGAGCGCAGGGCTTACTGGACCTCGCCGGGGCTGGGGTTTTCGATGGCGGGTGAGGCGACGGCCGAAGCCGGCCTGTACGTGATCGCTGGCCAGCTTCGCAATCGTTCAGATGATCCGATTCACCACGTCGTGCTGCGATACGAACTGCTCGATAAGCAGGGACGGGTGCGGTATCGCACCGACGGCTACAATCGCAGCGCCGAGGGAATGTTGCCCATAGAGGGCGACCCCGATCCAGAGGGCACTTTGGCGTCGGTAAAGCCTGTCGCGGGCGGTGCCACCGACTCGTTTCGCATGTTGGTACCGGCCGGTGATCTGCCTGGCTTCAGTGATTACAGGATCAGCGTAGTCGCTGTACGTTGACCGGTCGCCAGTCCCCCTTTGAAAAGCTCCCGCGTATGCTGTTGAAAATGGCCATGAACCGGCCAGGCGGTCGGCTGCAGCGGGCGGAACAACAGCGTGGTGACAAAACGAGACCTGGTAATTATCGGTGGTGGACCCGGCGGCTACGAAGCCGCCTTGCGGGCGGCCGGGTTGGGCATGTCGGTGACCCTGGTCGAGCACGAAAACCTCGGCGGGGTGTGCGCCAACCGTGGCTGCATACCCACCAAGACCCTGCTGCACCTGGCCGACACCCGGCGGGCCGTCGTCGAGGCGGGAGACTACGGTGTGCAGCTGGAACAGGCCGGTTTTGATTTTGCCCGGGTCGTTCGGCGCGCCCAGCGATCTGCGCGGGTCGCGTCGGGTGGCGTCAAGCAGTTGCTCAAGAGCGCAGGCGTCGAAGTGTTGGTGGGGAGCGCCCGCCTGTCGGGCGGGCTTGCTGTCGAGCTGCAAGGCCCCGAGGGCAACGGCGAACTACACGCCGACAAGGCGGTGTTGCTTGCCACCGGTTCTCACCCGCGCAGGCTCGCGGGACTGGAGCCCGACGGTAGCCTTCTGTGGACGGTCGAAGACGCCTTGACCGCTGCCTCGGTGCCGGCTTCGCTGCTGGTGCTGGGTTCGGGTGCGGTGGGCATGGAGTTCGCGAGCTTCTATGCCGACATGGGAAGCAGCGTGACCGTGGTCGAGCTCGAAGAACGCCTGCTCCCCGGCGAGGACGAGGAAGTATCCGAACTCGTTCGCCTGGCGTTTAAAAAACGCGGCCTGGAGATTCGCTGCGGCACGCGCGTGCAATCGCTGGAAAAGAATGACGACGGGCTCGTTTTTGAACTGGCCGGGGAGGCCGCCGGCAGTGTGTCGGTAGAGCGCGGCCTGGTGGCGGTGGGAGTGACTGGTAACAGTGACGAACTGGGCCTGGAGAATACCGACGTAAAGCTCGACGGCGGCTTCGTGGCCACCAACGAGTGGGGAGGCACGGGAGAACCGGGTATCTATGCCATCGGCGATCTTGCGGGCCCGCCCTGCCTTGCCCACAAGGCCGCGCAGGAGGGCAGGGCCTGCGTTGAGCATATAGCCGGGCTGCCTGGCGCGCGCCCGGTAGACCGCGAACGAATTCCGGCCTGCGTTTACACCCACCCGGAAATAGCCAGCCTGGGCATGAGCGAGGCCGTGGCCCAGCAGCGCGGTCACGAAACCAGGGTGGGACGTTCGTTTTTCACAGCCAACGGCAAGGCCACCGCAACAGGTAACAGGGAAGGCCTGGTCAAGACCGTGTTCGACGCGGCCAGCGGGCGACTGCTGGGAGCGCACATGATCGGAGCGGGCGTGACCGAGCTCGTGGGCGGGCTCGTGCTGCTGCAGGATATGCAAGGCACGGCCGAGGATCTTGCGCGCACAATTTTTCCCCACCCCAGCTTGTCGGAGGCGCTGGCCGCCTCGGCGCAGGACGCGCTGGAGGCCGGGGCGGGTGGCTGAGGTCGTGGCCGATGCCGCTGCGGCTGGACGGGGCGCGCCCTCGTCGGGCAGCCTGCCACGGCGTAAGCCCGAGTGGCTGCGCGTAAAGCTGGGTGCTGCCCAGCTGCTTGCTCCCACCCGTAGAACGCTGCGCGAGCTGGGCCTCAACACTGTCTGCGAGGAGGCGGCCTGTCCCAACCTTGGCGAGTGCTGGCAGCAGGGGCACGCCACGGTGATGATACTGGGCGAGGTCTGCACGCGGGCCTGCGCCTTCTGCAACGTGGCTACCGGCCGACCACGGGCGCCCGACCCCCTGGAGCCGGCAAGGGTGGCGCGCATGGCCGAACGGCTGGACCTGCGCCACGTTGTTATAACTTCGGTTGATCGTGACGACCTGGCCGACGGCGGTGCGTCGCACTTCGTGGACTGTGTTGATCGCCTGCGCGAGCGTTGCCCCGACACCACCGTTGAGCTGCTGGTGCCCGACTTCCTGCGCAAGCCGGGGGCGGGCGAGCGCGTGCTGCGTTCGCAGCCCGACGTTTTTAACCACAACCTCGAGACCGTGCCGCGCCTTTACCCAAGCGCGCGGCAGGGCGCCGACTACCGGGTGTCGCTCGATCTCCTGGCGCTGGCAGCCAGGGCCGAGCCCGCGCTGTTTACCAAGTCGGGGCTGATGGTGGGCTTGGGCGAAACCCACGATGAACTGCTCACCGTAATGGACGATCTGCGCGAAGCCGGCGTTGATTTTCTGACCATCGGCCAGTACCTGCAGCCCACCCGTCGCCACCTGGCCGTGCAGCGCTACCTGCCTCCCGAGGAATTTGAGCAGCTG
>JACNKC010000082.1 GCA_014382245.1 Pseudomonadota bacterium
CGGTCGCACGGTGGGAGCCGGCGTGGTCACCAAGATCACCGAGTAGGCGGAGGCGTTTCGGAATGAGGGATGAAATCGTGCTGGCCTGTTCTGACTGCAAGCGGAAAAACTACCGTGCCAGTCGCAATAAGCGCCTCACTAACGAGAAGCTTGAGCGGCGCAAGTACTGCGCCTCTTGCCGTACGCACACGATTCACAAGGAAGGAAAGGTTTGAGCTTGATGCGACTACAGGATGAGGCACTCCGGATGATGTCTTCAATGACGATGTCTTCAGGGTCAGTAGCTCTAACTGGCAGAGCATCGGACTCCAAATCCGAGGGCTGCAGGTTCGAATCCTGCCTGACCCGCCATTCCTGGATTATTTCGCGGTTCGGGCCCGATGGGCAGGGGTGTCTGTAAGAAACAATGGCTGGCGTAATCGAATATATAGAGCAGTCGCGAACCTTCCTGGGCGAGGTTTCGACAGAACTCAGGAAAGTAGTGTGGCCTCCGCGCAAGGAAACCCTGGCCTTTACCTGGGTTGTCCTGATCGTGGTCGCCTTCGTGGCGGTGTACCTGGGCCTGGTCGACTTCCTGCTGTCGATGGCTCTCGGGTTAGTGTTTTAGGAAATGGAAACGGCCGTGGCTGACAAAAACCTGCAATGGTACGTGGTTAACGCCTATTCCACCTACGAAGGGAAGGTGAAGACGCAGCTGCTCGAGCGCATCCAGGCTTCGGGCAGGGAAGACGAGTTCGGCGATATACTCGTGCCGGCCGAGCAGGTCGTCGAGCTGGTCAGGGGCAAGAAGCGGGTAACGACCCGCAGCCTGTACCCCGGCTACATACTCATGCACATGAACTTGACCGACGAGAACTGGCACCTGGTCACCGGTACGCCCAAGGTGTCGGGCTTTGTAGGGGGTACCACGCCCTCGCCGGTACCGCAGTCGGAAGTCGACGCGGTCATGAAGCTCATCGAAGAAGGGGCTTCTGCGCCGCGCGCGAGGGCCGGCTTCGAAGTAGGACAGCAGGTCAAGATAACGGACGGGGCTTTCGCTGACTTTAACGGTATCGTCGAAGAGGTAAGGCCGGAGAAGGGGACCCTCAAGGTTTCCATATCTATCTTCGGGCGGGCGACTTCGGTCGAAATGGAACTGGTACAGGTCGAAAAGACCTGAGCGTGTAAGGCAAGATGGCAAAGAAAGTCGTAGATTCACTCAAGCTTCAGATAATGGCGGGCAAGGCTAACCCCAGTCCGCCGGTCGGACCTGCGCTCGGCCAGCGTGGTGTCAATATCATGGAGTTCTGCAAGGCGTTCAACGCGAAGACCCAGGAGATGGGGGACGTTATCGTCCCCGTTATTATAACGGTCTACGCCGACAGGTCTTTTTCGTTCATCACCAAGACCCCGCCAGCGTCGATGCTGCTCAAGAAGGCCGCGAAGCTGGCCAAGGGCTCACCCGAGCCCAACAAGAACAAGGTGGGCAGCGTGTCGAGGAAGCAGGTTCGCGAGATAGCCGAGACCAAGATGGTGGACCTCAACGCCGGCTCGGTCGAAAGCGCGATGAAGATAGTGGAAGGGACTGCCCGGAGCATGGGCATCACCGTAGAGGGCTGAGCATGGGTGGCAAGGGAAAGAGATACGCGGCATCGGCCGAAAAGCGGGACAGGGAAAAGGCCTATACCCTGGCCGAGGCCATCGAGCTGGTCGCGGGGGGGTCAGGGGCCAGCTTTGACGAGACCGTGGACGTGGCGATGAAGCTCAACGTGGATCCGAGGCACGCCGACCAGAACGTTCGCGGTACGGTCGCGCTTCCGCACGGTACCGGCCGCGACGTCAGGGTGGCGGTTTTTGCCAAGGGGGCCAAGGCCGACGAAGCGAGAGAGGCCGGCGCTGACTTCGTGGGCGATGATGAACTGCTAGGCAGGATCCGGGACGACGGTTTTACCGATTTTGATCGTGCCGTGGCTACCCCCGACATGATGGGTGCGGTGGGCAAGGTGGCTCGCGTGCTCGGTCCCAGGGGCCTGATGCCCAACCCCAAGGTTGGCACGGTGACAAACGACGTGGCCGAAATCGTCAAGGAGCTCAAGGCCGGACAGCTGGAGTACAGGGTAGACAAGGCCGGTATCGTGCATGCTGTTATCGGCAAGGCTTCTTTCGGTGCCGAAAAGTTAGGTGATAACGCGCAGCAACTGATCGGAAGCGTTCTCAAGGCGAAGCCGTCGTCGGCCAAGGGCCAGTACGTGAAAAGCGTTTGCGTGTCTTCGACCATGGGACCGGGAATCTCGGTTGACCCTGCTGACTTGCGCAGCAAGTAGACCTGGCGATTGCCGGTAGACGACTAGATAGAAGTCCGGGATGAGCCGGACGAAGAGAACAGGGACGAGAGCAAGAAGTAATATGAACCGCGAAGAAAAAGCAGCGAGCGTCGAGATGCTCAACGGCAAGTTCAAGGAGGCGCCGATCGCCATACTGGCCCACTACAGGGGGCTCAGTGTCGAGCAGATGTCCACGCTTCGTCGCGAGGTGCGCGCAGCCGACGGCGAGGTGCTGGTAGCCAAGAACCGGCTGGCCCGCTTGGCGGTGAAGGACACGTCCTTCGAGCCGCTGACCGAGCTGCTGGGCGGACCCGCGGCACTGGCGTTTGGTTACAGCGACCCGGTCGGGGTCGCCAAGGCCCTGCAGGATTTTGCGAAGGATAACGAGGCGCTGGAGATCAAGGGCGCCGTCATGGAAGGCGAAGCCATCGACGCGGCCAGGGTCAAGCAGCTCGCGAGCATGCCCACCCGCGACCAGTTGCGGGCCAAGTTGCTGGCGTTGATGTCGACACCGGCTCAGCAGCTCGTGAGAGTACTGGCGGCGCCAGCACAGCAGTTTGTGCAGGTATTGTCGGCCAGAATCCGACAGGAAAATCCCTAGGCGGGGACACCCGGGTGTGAGGCGCCGACCGGGGGCGCGTAGATAAGTAGACGGGTATACCCCGCATCAGTCAGGAGGAAACAGACATGGCACTCAGTGCAGAAGAACGACAGGATATTGTAGAGAAACTTTCGGCGGCGACCGTCCTTGAAGTGGCGGACCTGGTCAAGGAACTCGAGGAGAAGTGGGGCGTAAGCGCTGCTGCCCCGGTGGCCGTGGCCGCAGCTGGTGGCGGAGGCGATGCAGCCGAAGCCGAGGTCAAAGACGAATTCGACGTCATGCTGACCGCGATCGGCGAGAAGAAAATACAGGTCATCAAGGCGGTGCGTGAGCTTACCGGGCTTGGCTTGAAGGAAGCCAAGGACCTCGTCGAAGCTGCTCCGAGTGCAGTGAAGGAAGCCGCGTCGAAAGACGAGGCCGAAGCCGCGAAGACCAAGCTTGAAGAGGCCGGCGCAACGGCCGAACTCAAGTAGTTCAGAAGGTATCGACTGAAATCATCCAGTTCACCGCCGGCGGCCCCAGGGCCGCACGGCAGCGGGAGATAGTATGGCGTCCAGTGTTACACAGAACCTCAGGCTGAGGCGTGACTTCGGGAAAACCCGTCGCGCGCTCGAAGTTCCTAACCTGATCGAAATCCAGAAGGAGTCTTACGAGACATTCCTGCAGTCGGCCGAGGACCCGGGCAAGCGCCCGGACCTCGGTTTGCAGGGCGTGTTCAAGTCGGTATTCCCGATCAAGGATTTCAGCGGTGGCGCTGAACTCGATTTTCTGAGCTACGACTTCGGTGAGCCGAAGTACGACGTGGCGGAGTGTCATCAGCGGGGCATGACCTACTCGGCCCCGCTCAAGGTCACCGTGCAACTGGTCACTTTTGATATCGATCCCGATACCCAGAACAAGCAGCTCAAGGACATCAAGGAACAGGAGGTCTACTTCGGCGAAATTCCGTTGATGACCGACAAGGGCACCTTCATGGTCAACGGCACCGAGCGGGTCATCGTATCGCAGCTCCACCGTTCTCCGGGCGTGTTCTTTGACCACGACAAGGGCAAGACCACGGCCGCCGGCCGCTTGTTGTTCAGCGCGAGGGTAATTCCCTACCGAGGGTCATGGCTGGACTTCGAGTTTGACGCCAAGGACATTCTTTACGTTCGTATCGACAGGCGTCGCAAATTTCCGGCCACGGTACTGCTGCGCGCGCTCGACATGAGCACCGAGGACCTTCTCAACTACTTCTACCCCAGCGACACCATCCGCATTGACGGACTGAAGGCCTACCAGGCTTTCAAGCGCGACACGGTAGAAGGCCTGGTGGCCGGCAGGGACGTCAAGCATCCCAGCAGTGGTGACGTGATCGTCAAGGAAGGCCGCAAGTTTACGCGCATGGCGCTGCGTCGCATGGAGGAAGCGGGTGTCGAAGAGATTCCGATTTCCCAGGACGAGATCATCGGCCGCGTCGCGGCCCACGACATTCTCGACGAGTCTACCGGTGAGGTTATAGTTGCTTGCAACGAGACCATCACCGACGAGGCCTACGACAACCTGCGCGCCAAGGGTATAGACACCCTGGAGCTCATCTACCTTGACGAGCAGAACCGTGGCCCGTCCTTCCGCAACACCCTGTTGCTCGATAAGCTGGAGAACTCAGCCGACGCTATCGTAGACATCTACAAGCGGCTGCGTCCCGGTGACCCGCCTACCCTGGACACGGCGACCAACTTCTTCAACGACCTGTTCTTCAACGGCGAGAAGTACGACCTCGGCAAGGTCGGCCGCCTCAAGTTGAACCGCAAGCTGGGTCTCGATGCGCCGCTGGAGCAGGGCACGCTGAGAAAGCAAGACATCCTTTCGGTGGTGAACTACCTCGTGCTGCTGAGCAAGGGCACCGGTTCGGTGGATGACATCGACCACCTGGGCAACAGGCGGGTGCGCACCGTCGGTGAGCTGGTCGAGAACCAGTACCGGATTGGCCTGCTGCGCATGGAGCGCGCGATCCGCGAGCGCATGAGCCTGCAGGATCTCGACACGCTGATGCCGCAGGAGCTCATCAACTACAAGCCGGTTTCGGCGGTGGTCAAGGAGTTCTTCGGATCGAGCCAGCTCAGCCAGTTCATGGACCAGACCAACCCCCTTTCGGAGGTGACCCACAAGCGCAGGCTGTCGGCACTCGGACCGGGCGGACTGACGCGCGAGCGCGCCGGTTTTGACGTCCGCGACGTGCACCCCACGCACTACGGGCGCGTGTGCCCGATCGAGACCCCTGAAGGGCCGAACATCGGCCTGATATCGAGCCTCAGCGTTTACGCGCGCATCAACGATTACGGTTTCGTGGAGACGCCGTACCGTCGCGTGACCAACGGCTCGGTGACCGACGAGGTCAACTACATGACCGCGCTCGACGAAGAGGATCACACCATCGCGCAGGCGAACACGCCGATTTCGACGGCGGGTGCGATCGAGGGCGACATGATAGCTGCCCGTAAGAAGGGCATTTCGCCGCAGGGCGAGCAGACCATGGATTCGACCCTGGTCTCGGCTGAGAACGTGACCCTGATGGACGTGTCTCCCAACCAGCTGGTCAGTGTCGCTGCCGGGCTCATACCTTTTCTTGAGCACGACGATGCCAACCGCGCGCTGATGGGGTCTAACATGATGCGACAGGCGGTGCCGTTGCTCAAGACCGACGCGCCCCTTGTTGGCACCGGCATGGAATCGACCGTGGCCCGCGACTCGGGTGTCACCGTGGTGGCCGGGCGGTCGGGCAGGGTGGAGAGTGTTGATTCGGAGCGCATCGTTGTGAAAGTCGACGACGTGACCGACGCCCGCGACGCGGGCGTGGACATCTACAATCTCACCAAGTACCAGCGCTCCAACCAGAACACCTGCATCAACCAGAAGCCGGTGGTCGCGGTCAACGAGAGGGTCAAGAAAGGCGAGGTCATCGCCGATGGACCCTCTACCGAGCTGGGTGACCTGGCCCTGGGCCGCAACGTGATCGTAGCGTTCATGCCCTGGAACGGTTACAACTTCGAAGATTCGATCCTCGTATCCGAGCGCATGGTCAAGGAAGACATGTTTACCTCGATACACATCGAGGAGTTCGAGTGCGTGGCCCGTGACACCAAGTTGGGGCCGGAAGAAGTAACCCGCGACATACCCAACGTGGGCGAAGAGGCCCTGGCCGATCTCGATGAGAGCGGCATCATACGCATCGGTGCCGAGGTGGCGCCGACTGACATCCTGGTAGGCAAGATCACCCCCAAGGGCGAGACCCAGCTGACACCGGAAGAGAAGCTCCTGCGCGCCATATTCGGCGAAAAAGCCGGCGAAGTGAGGGACACCTCGCTGAAGATGCCGCCTGGTACCGAGGGTACGGTCATCGACGCCCGCGTGTTTTCGCGCAAGGGAGTTGATCGCGACGAGCGAGCCGTGCGCATAGAAGAAGAAGAGCGCAGGCGGCTGAACAAGGATCGCAACGACGAAGTCCGCATAATCCGCAACAGCGCCATAGAGACGATGGCCGCTATGCTCGAGGGCCGAGAGACTGCTACACGGCTCACCGATGATAGCCGCAACGTGCTACTCGCCAAGGGCGCCGTGGTCACGCGCGAGGTTCTTGCCGAGATCCCTTCGAGCTACTGGGGCGAGCTGAAGGTAGGCGACGAAGACGCCGAGGCGCGCTTGCTGCGTGTCGTCGACGGCATGAACAGCAAGGTCAATACCATAAACTCGACCTTCGACGTGAAGATCGAACGGCTGTCGGCCGGCGACGAATTACCACCTGGTGTGATCCGCATGGTGAAGGTGTTTGTCGCCATCAAGCGGCGCTTGCAGGTCGGTGACAAGATGGCCGGTCGCCACGGCAACAAGGGGGTCGTGTCGCGCATAGTGGCCGAGGAGGACATGCCGTTTCTCGAGAACGGCACGCCGGTAGACATGTGCCTCAACCCGCTGGGCGTGCCTTCGCGCATGAACGTGGGGCAGATACTGGAAACCCACATGGGCTGGGCGGCCAGGAAACTCGGAGACCGGGTCGTGGAAATCGCCGAGAGCGGCGACATGGTCGCCTTGCGCGACCTCATGACCAAGACCTACCCGGGAACAGGAACCAGCGGTTACATCGAGGGGCTTTCGGACGAAGACCTCATGAAGCTGTCCGAACTGGCCCGCAAGGGGGTGCACGTGGCAACCCCGGTGTTTGACGGTGCTACCGAAGAAGAAATCTTCGACCTGGTCGAACTCGCGGGGCTTTCAGATACCGGCCAGGAAATTCTTTGCGACGGTAAGACGGGCAGGACCTTCGATATGCCGGTGACGGTTGGTGCGATGTACATGCTCAAGTTGCATCACCTGGTGGACGACAAGATACACGCACGCTCCACCGGTCCTTACTCGCTGGTTACCCAGCAGCCGCTTGGCGGTAAGGCCCAGTTCGGCGGCCAGCGCCTGGGCGAGATGGAAGTCTGGGCGCTCGAGGCTTATGGCGCAGCGTACACGCTGCAGGAGATGCTTACGGTCAAGTCTGATGACGTGGCCGGCCGCACAAGGATGTACGAGGCAATAGTGAAGAACGAACACCTGCTGGAACCTGGCCTCCCTGAATCTTTCAACGTGATGGTCAAAGAACTGCAATCGCTTTGTCTCGATATCGAGATGGTAGAAGAAGGCGACGAGGAGGAGGCTGCCTGATGGAAAATCTTCTTACCCAGCTTTTTGATGCTCCCATGAACCCCAAGCGTTACACGGCGCTGAAGATCGGTATCGCGGCGCCCGACACGATCCGTTCGTGGTCTTTCGGCGAGGTTCGCAAGCCCGAAACCATCAACTACAGGACTTTTAAACCTGAGCGCGACGGGTTGTTCTGCGCAAAGATATTCGGGCCCACCAAGGACTACGAGTGCAACTGCGGCAAGTACAAGCGTATGCGTCACCGCGGCGTGGTGTGCGAGAAGTGTGGTGTGGAGGTCATCCAGTCCAAGGTTCGGCGCGAGCGCATGGGCCACATCCAGCTGGCCACCCCGATAGCCCACATCTGGTTCACAAAGAGCCTGCCCAGTCGCATAGCCAACCTTCTCGACCTTACTCTCAAGGGGCTTGAGAAAGTACTCTACTACGAGAGCTACATGGTGACCGATCCGGGTGAAGTACCCGATCTCGAGGAGAACCAGCTGCTGACCGAAGCCGAGTACCGTGAAAAGAACGAGGAGTTCGGTCCCGGGAGCTTTGACGTGGGCATGGGCGCCGAGGCGGTTCGCAAGGTGCTCGAGGATCTCGATCTCGACGACCTTTCGGAGCAACTGAAGATCGACCTGACCGAGACCAGGAGCGTGGCCAAGCGCACCAAGATCACCAAGCGTCTTCGCATCGCCCAGGCTTTTCATCGTTCCGGGTCGCGTCCCGAGTGGATGGTGCTCGAGGTGATACCGGTCATTCCACCGGATCTTCGTCCGCTGGTACCGCTGGACGGTGGGCGCTTTGCGACCTCTGACCTGAACGATCTCTACCGCAGGGTCATCAACCGTAACAATCGCTTGAAGAGGCTCATCGAACTCGGCGCGCCCGACATCATCGTGCGCAACGAAAAGCGCATGCTGCAGGAATCTGTCGACGCGCTGTTCGACAACGGACGCCGTGGGCGTCCCATAGCGGGTGCTAACAAGCGCCCGCTGAAATCCCTTAGTGACATGCTCAAGGGTAAAACCGGTCGCTTTCGGCAGAACCTGCTGGGCAAGCGGGTCGATTATTCGGGCCGCTCGGTCATCGTGGTGGGCCCGGAACTGCGCCTGCACCAGTGCGGCCTGCCCAAGAAAATGGCGCTTGAGCTTTTCAAGCCTTTTATCTTCGGTCGGCTCGAAGAGCGTGGCCTGGTAACGACCATAAAGAGTGCCAAGAAGATGGTGGAGTCCGAGGGTCCCGAGGTCTGGGATATTCTCGACGAGGTCATACGCGAGCACCCGGTAATGCTCAACAGGGCACCGACGCTGCACAGGCTGGGCATACAGGCTTTCGAGCCGGTGCTGATCGAGGGCAAGGCAATCCAGTTGCACCCGCTGGTCTGCGCTGCGTTCAACGCTGACTTTGACGGCGACCAGATGGCGGTGCACGTTCCGCTATCGGTCGAAGCGCAGGTCGAAGCCCGCACGCTGATGATGTCGACCAACAACATACTCTCACCGGCCAACGGCAAGCCGATCATCGTGCCGACCCAGGACATCGTGCTCGGGCTGTACTACATGACCAGGCAACGGCCCCCCGTCGACGGCGCCGAGCGGCGCTTGTTTGCCGGCTTCGACGAGGTCCGCGTGGCCTATGACCACGAGATGGTCCAGGTGCAGGAAGGCGTCAAGGTGCGTCACCAGGGCGAGCTGGTAGACACCACGGTTGGCAGGGTGCTGCTGTTTGAGATCGTACCCGAGGGCGTCGATTTCTCGGAGGTCAACCGGGTCATGGACAAGCGACTGCTCGGTGACCTGGTCGATACGGCTTACCGCGTGGCGGGCAACAAGGCCTGCGTGGTAATGGCAGATCAGCTCAAGGACCTCGGTTACAAAGCGGCCACCCAGGCCGGCCTTTCAATCGGCATCAAGGACCTGAAAATTCCCGCCGCCAAGCAGACCCTGCTGGCGGCAGCGGAAAACAAGGTCAGGGAGATCCAGCTCCAGTACGAACACGGCGATATCACCAACGGCGAGCGTTATAACAAGGTGGTCGACGAGTGGGCGAGGGTGACCGACGAGGTCGCCGACGAGATGATGATGGGCATAGGCAGCCAGGAAACCGTTGACGAGGACGGCAACAAGGGCGAAATCACCAGCTTCAACCCGGTCTACATGATGGCTGATTCGGGAGCGAGAGGCAGCGCCCAGCAGATGAGGCAGTTGGCTGGCATGCGCGGACTGATGGCCAAGCCGTCGGGCGAAATCATTGAGACTCCGATCACGGCAAACTTCCGCGAGGGCCTGACCGTGCTCGAGTATTTCATATCGACTCACGGTGCCCGCAAGGGACTGGCCGACACCGCGCTGAAGACAGCAAACTCGGGTTACCTGACCCGCCGACTGGTGGACGTGTCGCAGGATTCGATCATCAGCCAGGTTGACTGTGAAACCCTCGACGGCATCGAGATGAGCTCGTTGATCGAGGGCGGAGAAGTCATCGAACGACTAGGCGACCGGGTGCTGGGTCGCGTGGCCCTCGAGGACATCATTGACCCCTTCGGCAGCGACGTGATCGTGGGGGCCAACGAGGAGATAGACGAAGACAAGGTCGCCCGTATCGAGGACGCCGGAGTGGAGAAGGTGAAGATCCGCTCGGTGCTCACCTGTCGTGCGCGCCGCGGCGTCTGCACCCTGTGCTACGGACGCGACCTGGCGCGTGGCCACCTGGTGAGCCAGGGCGAGACCATCGGCGTGATAGCCGCGCAGTCCATCGGCGAGCCGGGCACGCAGCTCACTATGCGTACCTTCCACATCGGTGGCACGGCGAGCAGGCGGGCCGAGCAGACCAAGCTCGAACCCCGGAACGCCGGTACCATTCGCTACCATAACCTAGACTCGGTCAAAGACCCCGATGGCATAGCAGTCGTGATGTCACGCAACGCCGAGGTAATGGTAGGCGAGGTCATGAAAGACGGCCAGTTCCGGGAGAGGGAGCGTTACCCGCTCACCCACGGAGCGAGGCTGAGCAAGGAAGAAGAATCCACGGTAGAAGCCGGCGAACTCATCGCCGAGTGGGATCCGTTCCTGACGCCGATCATCACTGAAGTCGGGGGTGTTTTGAAGTACGCCGACCTGGTGGATGCCGTTACCATGGAAGAGCAGGTTGACCCCAACACGGGTATGGCCACCAACGTGGTGAAGGAAGTGCCTACGGGCAAGGACCTGCAGCCGCGCCTGCTCGTGGTCGACGAGGGTGGCAACACCATGGAGCGACCCAGGGGCGGAGCCGCTCGCTACAACCTGCCACAGGGGGCTCACCTGAGCATCGAAGAGGGAGTCGAGGTTAAGCCAGGACAGGTCATCGCCAAGATTCCCCGTGAAACGACCAAGACCAAGGATATCACCGGTGGACTGCCCCGCGTTGCCGAGTTGTTTGAGGCTCGCAAGCCCAAGGAATCAGCGGTCATATCGGAGATCGACGGTCAGGTCAGTTTCGGCGCCGACAGCAAGGGAAAACGCAAGGTCGTTGTGACTCCCGAAGTGGGCGAGGCGCGCGAATACCTGATCGCCAAGGGCAAGCATCTGCTCGTCCAGGACGGCGATTTCGTGAGCGTTGGCCGACAGATACACGCGGGCTCTTCGAACCCCCACGATATCCTCAACGCCAAGGGCGAAAAGGATCTCGCGGCTTACATGGTCGACGAGATACAGGAAATCTACCGCTTGCAGGGTGTACGCATCAACGACAAGCACATCGAGGTCATCGTCAGGCAGATGCTGCGCAGGGTGAAGATCACTGACACCGGCGATTCCGAGCTGCTGGTCGGGGACCAGGTGGAAAAGAACCGTTTCGAGCTTATAAACCAGGGCTTGATCGAGCAGGATCTAAGGCCGGCACGCGCCGACCCGATGTTGCTGGGAATCACCAAGGCGGCGCTGGCCACCGAGAGCTTTATCTCGGCGGCGTCTTTCCAGGAGACCACCAAGGTGCTGACAGAAGCGGCCATAAACGGGGCTGTCGATAACCTGGTCGGTCTCAAGGAGAACGTCATAATGGGTCGCCTGATACCGGCAGGCACCGGATTGTCGGATTATTCGGGGGTAGAAGCCGACTGTCCGAACGCCGGCGAGCTGGTGGAGGACGACCTCAGCCCGATGCTGGCACCGTTTGGAGATTGACTGTGAAGGATTTGCGAATTAGATTGAGCGATTCGCTGTTTTTCGGGACCCCGAAAAGGGTTCTAAAGGCAGCAGCTGAACAAGGAAAAGAGGAAAAGTAACCGTGCCGACTATCAACCAGCTCGTACGCAAACGCCGTAAAAAGCAGGTGCGCAAGAGCAATACGCCTGCCCTGGATTCCTGCCCACAGCGGCGCGGGGTGTGCACGCGCGTGTATACTAGCACGCCCAAGAAGCCGAACTCGGCGCTTAGAAAAGTAGCCCGTGTACGCCTGTCCAATGGCCAGGAAGTCACGACCTACATCCCGGGCGAAGGTCACAACCTGCAGGAGCACTCGGTAGTGCTGCTCAGGGGGGGCAGGGTCAAGGACCTGCCGGGTGTTCGCTATCACATTGTCAGGGGCACGCTCGATACAGTGGGCGTCGAAGAGCGTCGCCAGAGCCGGTCGAAGTACGGCGCGCGGCGTCCGAAGTAGAGGGGTAGGGTAAGTGTCTAGAAAAGGCCCTGCGCGTAAACGAGAACTTCTTCCTGACCCGCGTTTCAAGGAAACCGTCGTAACTCAGTTTGTGAACTGCATGATGGTGGACGGCAAGAAGAGCCTCGCTGAAAGAATTTTTTATAGTGCCCTTAGCAAGGTCAAGGAACAGACCGGCGAGGACGGGTTGGAGACCTTCAAGAAAGCGCTGGACAACGTGCGTCCCTCCGTGGAGGTGCGTTCACGGCGAGTCGGTGGAGCGACCTACCAGGTTCCCGTCGAGGTACGCCCGACCCGCAGGGTGGCATTGGCCATACGCTGGATCATCGCCAACGCCAGGTCGAGAGGCGAAAAGACAATGCGCGACCGCTTGTCGGCCGAGCTCGTAGACGCGGCCAACAACCGTGGCTCGGCAGTTAAGAAGAGAGAAGATACTCACCGGATGGCGGAGGCCAACAAGGCTTTCGCGCATTACCGCTGGTAGTCGCGCGAAGATAAAGACCAGGCGACAGGCGAGATAGTAAAGATTCATCATGGCAGCTGCTGTACCACTTAATAAAACCCGTAACATCGGGATCATGGCCCACATTGATGCGGGCAAGACGACAACGACCGAGCGAATTCTTTTTTACACGGGTGTGAGTCATCGCATTGGAGAGGTTCACGACGGCGCGGCGGTCATGGACTGGATGGTCCAGGAACAGGAGCGGGGGATCACCATAACCTCGGCGGCTACAACTTGTTTCTGGGATGACCACCGCATCAATATTATCGACACGCCCGGCCACGTGGATTTCACCATAGAAGTGGAACGATCGTTGCGGGTTCTTGATGGAGCCGTTGCTGTTTTCTGCGCGGTGGGCGGCGTTGAGCCACAGTCGGAAACCGTTTGGCGGCAGGCTGATAAGCACGGAGTGCCGCGCCTGGCCTTCATCAACAAGATGGATCGTGTAGGCGCGGATTTTGAAAGGGTGCTCGGTGAGTTGTGCGAGCGCATGGGCGCTCCGGCCGTTGCCTTGCAGCTGCCCATAGGTGCCGAGGACAAGTTTACGGGCGTCGTCGACCTCGTCGCTATGACCGGCTGGGTCTGGGAAGTAGAGGACATGGGCGCCGAGCCCAGCGAGTGTCCTATTCCTGCCGACATGGTCGACGCAGCTAACGCCGCGAGAGAAAAGTTGGTCGAGGCAGTTGCTGATGTCGACGAGCAGGTCCTTGAAAAATTTCTCGAGGGTGAGGAGATCGCAGAGGCGGACCTGGTCGCGGCCATTCGCAAGGGCACCACGAGTCTCGAGATCTGCCCGGTGCTGTGTGGCTCGGCGTTCAAGAACAAGGGCGTACAGCCGGTTCTCGATGCGGTGACCAGGTACCTGCCCTCGCCGTTGGACGTGCCTCCGGTCGCGGGCACCAACCCCGACAGCGGCGAAGAAGAATCTCGCGACGCCAGTACAGACGCCCCGGTTGCTGCGCTGGCGTTCAAGATAATGGCAGACCCCTACGTCGGCACCCTGGCCTTTTTGAGAGTCTACTCGGGCAGGCTGAAAGTCGGCGATACGGTTCTCAACTCGACCAAGCGCAAGAAAGAACGCGTTGGTCGTCTGCTGCGCATGCACGCCAACAACCGCGAGGACGTCGAGGTCGCCGAGGTCGGCGATATCGTGGCCATCGTTGGCCCCAAGACGCTACGCACCGGCGATACCGTTTGCGACGTGCGCTCGCCGATAACGCTCGAGAGCATTGATTTTCCTGATCCCGTGATTTCTGTCGCTATCGAGCCCAGGACCAAGGCCGACCAGGAAAAAATGTCCAACGCCTTGCAGAAACTCGGTGCCGAGGACCCCAGCTTCAGGGTCAGCCACGACGAGGAGACCAACCAGACGCTGATTTCGGGCATGGGTGAGCTTCACCTCGAGGTGATCATCGACCGCCTTACCCGCGAGCACTCGGTCGACGCCAACGTGGGCCGGCCGCAGGTGGCCTACAGGGAGACCGTGCGCAAGACGGTCAGGCAGGAAACCCGTTTCGTCAAGCAGACCGGTGGCCGTGGGCAGTTTGCGCACGTGTGCATCGAGCTGGCTCCCCAGGAGCCGGGCGGCGGCTTTGAATTCATAGACAAGACCAAGGGTGGCGTTATCCCCCGTGAGTACATTTCGTCGGTAGGAAACGGCGTGCGTGAAGGCCTCGGTTCGGGGCCCATGGCCGGTTACCCGGTGGTTGATTGCAAGGTGGAGCTTTACGACGGTTCTTCACACGACGTGGACTCCTCGGAGATGTCTTTCAAGATTGCGGGGTCGATGGCCATAAAGGCCGCCCTGCAGAAAGCTTCCCCTGAATTGCTTGAGCCCGTCATGGCCGTCGAAGCCGTCGTGCCCGATGATTACATGGGCGACGTCATCGCCGACATAAACAGCCGGCGCGGTCGTATCACGAAGATGGACACCAAGGGTGCCACGCAGGTTATCAGCGCGCAGGTTCCGCTGGCCGAGATGTTTGGTTACGCCACCGAGTTGAGGTCAAGGACTCAAGGCCGCGGCACCTACTCGATGCAGTTTGAACACTACGAGCCGGTACCGGCTTCGGTTTCCGAGGAGTTGGCCGTCAAAGCGGCCAGCGCCTGATAAAAACGGCTTGAGGAAGCCGCGAGACAAGAGAGAGGAGAGGAAGAATGGC
>JACNKC010000113.1 GCA_014382245.1 Pseudomonadota bacterium
GGGGGGGGGGGGCAGGGCGTGGGTCGGGGCGACCGGGGGTATGGGAAAGTCGGCGGGCCCGGGGTTGCTCATGGCGGTGTCCACGCAGGTGGCGATGTCGGGCGGGGCAGCAAAGCCCGAAATATCTATGACTGCCCCCGAGAGCAGTCCGCCACCCTTGTTGTTGAAGGTGGCGATGGCACCGGAAAACGGGCTGCTGCACTCTACGTCGCCAGCCGCGCCCGAGAACTCCCCGCCGCTGTAGTTGACGTCGAACTGCAGCGCAGCGACGTTGGCAATGGCGTTGCGTATTGCAAAGGTTACGGCGAACTGGCCGGCAGAATCCACAGCTGCGGCAGGGGTTTGCGGCGCTTCCCCGGCTGGAGGAGTGGCACCGTCCTGGCAACCTGCCATGGCGGCGAGAAAGGCCACCAGGGCTATGCCGGCGAGCGTGATCGGAACCTTGGATATCATCCTGAATTCAATTGGCATCACCCCTTTATAGCATCCCTGGCCACTGATTTCTAAAGGGGGGAGTCTCTCGCTTTGCGGGCGTGGACAAGGCGGGTGGGCTGGGCTAAACAAGAGCCTTGCCATAGAAGGCTTTTCAATCAACATTCACCCGGGCCTAATCGCCCGGAACTAATCAACCTGGACCGAGGGGGCAGAGATGGAGTTTATTTCCCGATTGGCAGTTACTGTATTCGCCGTGAGCATGCTGGCCATGCCGGCACCGGCGCTGGCCGGGGACGACGGCGGCGAGGCCGAAGCGGCGGCCAACGGTTGGTACGTGAGGGCCGGTGGCCAGTTTACCGATCTCAATGACCACGGAGCCAAGGGCTACAGCATCCACGCCGGCCGCAAGCTCAGCGGGATCAGCGACTACCTGGCCGCCGAAATCGGCTGGCTGCATGTCCTCGACGCCGAGTTTGCCAGCGGAAAAGACGACGTAACGGGCGTGCACGTCGCGGGCGTACTCACCTATCCCATGAGCATGCTGTTCAAGGCGCGTAACGAGGGGCCGTTGGATCTCGTGTTGGGTGGTGGACTGCTGTTCTGGGAGAAAGACGACAGCGGCGAAGACGGGCAGGATTTTAGCGCTACCATCGGCGTGCAGTGCCGGGCTTCTGATCTGCTCAAGGCCCGCCTCACTTTTGACAAGGTGTGGGGTTTGCCCGACGGCAGTAAGGACGCTTCGCTCGACTCGGCGTCGCTGACGTTTATCTACGACTTCTGATTTTTTGCTTGGTGCGCGGCGGCGGGGGGATGTAGAGATTCCCTCGGCGTCGTCGCTTCGGCCTCAGCCGATAAACAACTTGACCCCGGTCGCCGTCAACAGCGCGGCCAGCGCGTAGCGCAACGGGCTCGTCGGTACCACCTGTGCCAGCCTGCCACCGAGCCACGTTCCCGGTATGGAACCCAGGAGCAGCGTGGCAACCATGGCGAGGTCCACGTTACCGCGACTGAAGTGCGCGAGGCCGGCTGTTCCCATGAGAAGGGTGGCGTGTACGAGGTCAGTTCCAATCAGCACCAGCACCCTCAGCTCAGACACCAGCAGCAGTATGGCCATGAGCAGCGAGCCCGAGCCGACCGAGGTCAGGCCAACGCCAAGTCCTATGAGCACGCCACCGGCCACGAGTATGACTTCCTTGATCCTGGTCTGCACCAGCTCGCTGCGAATGAATTCGGAGTCGCGCAGCCGGCCGGCAAAGAAGCGTCGCTCGAGAGCCGACACCACTCCGATCACGACCAGCATGACGCCCAGGGCGCGGGTGGTGAACGCGTCCACGTCAACGCCACTGCGCTCGAACCACGGGGTGAGCACGAATACAGCGAACAAGGTCGAGGGCACCGACCCCAGCGCCAGCCACCTGACGTAGGGGAAATTAACCTGTCCGCGCTTGATGTACTGCCAGGATCCGAAGAGCTTGGTAATGGTGGCGTAGACAAGGTCGGTACCCACCGCGTGCAGCGGCCGCACGCCGAACACCATGATCAGCAACGGCGTCATGAGCGCGCCACCGCCAACCCCGGTCATGCCTATGAGCACGCCGACGACAAAGCCGCTCAGGCTGAGCCAGGGATCGAACATCCACTAAGGCTAGCGAACAGCAGGCCAACCCACAATAGCGGTGGCCGTCGAACTCGTCAGCGGCCGGCGGAGATCAGCCCCGGTATCGTGAACCAATTTTCTGATGGCGAGTTCTCGTGGTCAAAACCAATGTCAATGTACCAGCCGGGTTCATCGGGAAAAGCCATGCCGGGGATGGCGGCCCGCGTGCCGTGCATCATCTGCATATCGATCACGGAGAAGGCGTAGATGAACATGCGCGGTTCGTCGTATTCGTAGTCTACCATGGGGTTGGGGCGCTTGGACGTGCGTATGCTCTGCATGACGACCTTCCACAGTTCGCCACCCTGGTCGTAGAGATCGGAGTAGACGATAAAGTAGGTCTCCTTGTCCACGAAGATCACGCGCTTGGAATAAGCGTACGAGGGAGCCATGGGTATGCCCTCAATGACGTACACGTTGGGGCGCAGCTCCCAGTTTTCGCAGAAGGTCATGCCGCCGTCATCCTTGCAGGGCTCCGGGGGCAGGCGCACGCCGTGCAGCGACGCGTACATGGGCTTTTCGCCGAGGAGTTTCCACTTGAACCAGGGGATCTGGCCGGCGTAGCCGCCGTGACTGTCCACGTCGATATCCTGTCCGAACAAAGCATCGCTGCGCTGGGCCGTAGACATGCGACGGACTCTCCTCAGCGAAGGTATATACAGCCAGGTGTCGTCGTGGTGGATGAGATCCTGGTAGCGGACCGTGACACCACCTACGCCCTTGAGGTCGAACGGTTCTATAAGCGGGTACAGGCCGGCTTTCTGAAAGGCCTTGTCCGTGTTGTCCTGCGGGCTGTACGCTGGTTTCGGTTCGTGGTGAAGGCGCCCGTCAAAACGCATCAGCCTGATATACTCGGCAACGAAGTGTCTTTCGACGTTGTAGTGTCGTCGGCCCTTGGAATCGATGTAGAGCGAGCCGGTATCGGCGTCGACAAGATGAAGATTGATGTCATCGCTGAAGTAGTGGGTACGATGAAAGTTGTACATGATCTTGTTGGGGGCCGTGGGATCATTGGGGTCAACATCAGGAAAGGGCCTGCCAGCCACCCAGTTGACCAATTCTCCGTGATCGCCGATGCTGGTCTGTCCCGAGTACTTTTCAGTGGCCGCTTTGTAGGCGCTCGGCAGGGGAATGTGCTCGTAGGGGACGATGTCGAGTTCCATGCCGTTCTGCACCGCCCAGTAAACGCCCTCGGCCACCATGCCCTTTACCTTTTCGGCGTTATGACGGGTGATGACGTCGCCGGGCTTGGCCTCGGCCTCGGCCCGCGTGGGCAGGGCGGCCGAAGACAGCAGCAGCGCCAGGGGCATCACGGCGCTGAGGGCAGCCGACTGGATCATAAGGGCAGGGAATCGAAGGTTGGGTGTAGTCATGTGCTGGCCTCGCATGGTTGGCGCAGGGGGGCGCGCCGTGGTTGTCGTACCCGGGTAAAATAGTCGACCGGTCTGGCGAGTGTCAAGCCAGTAATTCGGGGTGGAGCGCGGCAACCATGCGCTTGATACCGTCTTTCCAACCCACGGTTGAGCGCGGTCCAGTAATCTCGTTGAGCCGGGCGGGATCGGTAACCACGCTTTCCAGTGTGGCATCGCTGCGCGCGAACCTCGCCTCCAGGCCGGTGAGCTCGCCCATGTAATTGCACCAGTCCTCGATGCCCACGGTTTCATCGCCGCACCAGTTGACGGTGGTGGCGGGCACGCTGGCGGCCCCGAGCAGCGCGGGGATGGTGGCCGTGTAGTCGTCTTCGTGTATGGGGCTGTACAGGCACGGGCCGTCGCTGCTGTGCAGGGGGATCTCCATGCCCGCAGCCATCATTTCGAGATGGAAGCCAGGCCAGCCGCCGTTGTCACCGTAGGGCACGTTGAGTCGGCAGATTATCGAGGGCAGCTCGAACTCGCGCGCACAGAACCTGACCATCGACTCGGCGGCGATCTTGCCGATGCTGTAGGTGGCAAACAAGGCGCGGTGATTATCGCCCAGGGGGTCGCTCTCGCTGAAGGCGTGGCGGCCGTTGGCTTCGTACACGGCCGTGGACGAGCAGTAGAGAAACGCTCGCGCATCGCGGCAGCGACTCATCAGGCGGCCCACGCCTTCCACGTTGGCGCGCAGGTCGTAGTCAAAGCTGCCGGTCTTGACGTTGGCAAAGTTGAGCACGTAGTCGAGCCCGTCGGGAAGGTGGTCGAGCGCGTCGTCGGCGAGATCGGCCGCGAGGGTTTCTATGCCGACCGCTTCTACCTTCTTGCGGTCATCGCGGTTAGACCAACGGGCGAGGCCGTACACCGTGTTGCTGCGGGCGAGCTCGCGGGCGATCGGAAAAGTGGCCTGGCTGGCAGGGCCGGTGATGAGTATCCTGTTGTTCTTTAGCAAGGGGTACCTTCTAGCCTGCCGACAACGCTGTTTCCAGCCCATCGCGATCCTATTTCATACGTTTCTTGATGGCCTCGAGCAGGCCGGCAGTACCCGTGTCGATGAGGTCGAACACGCGCGCAAAACCGTCGCCGCTGCCATAGTAGGGGTCCGGCACTTCGCTCAGCCCCAGTTGCGGGGCGTGCTCGAGCAGCAGCGACAGGCGGTCGCGCAGGTGCAGGGGGCAGGCCGAGTTGAGCAGGTCCATGTTGTGGCTGTCCATGGCCACCACGAAGTCGAAGGTGTCGAAGTCATCGTCGCGCACGCGGCGGGCGCTGTGTTCCGACAGGTCCACGCCGCGGCTGGCGGCCGTCTGGGCCGCGCGCGTGTCGGCGCCTTCGCCCTCGTGCCAGGCCCCGGTGCCGGCCGATTCTATGTCGACCAGTTTCGTTAATCCTTCGAGCTCAACGCGGGCGCGCAGCAGCGCCTCGGCAGTGGGCGAACGACAGATGTTACCCATGCAGACCATGAGCACGCGCACTACATATGCGTCGGGCTTGGCGCTGTCAGGCTTGGTGTCGCCCACCCGGTCCGCGCCCTCAGGCAGCCTCGATGTTGTCGGTCACCAGCACCACTTTGCCACGGGCCTTGCGGTCGAGGATCAATCGCAGCGCTTCGCCGGCACGCTCCAGCGGCACCTGCTCGCAGACGTGGGGATTGAGCGCACCCGACGAGTACCACTCGCCCAGTTGTGCCATGTTGGCCGCGTTGGCCTCGGGCTCGCGCATGGTGAACGACCCCCAGAACACTCCTACCACCTGGCAGCCCTTGAGCAGGGCCAGGTTCACGGGCAACTCGGGTATGCGACCGCTGGCAAAACCGATGATGAGCATGCGGCCTTCCCAGTTGATCGCCCGGATGGCCTTGTCGAAGTAGTCGCCACCCACGGCGTCGTAGATGACGTCGGCTCCCTTGCCGCCGGTGAGTTCTTTCGTGCGCTGCTTGAGGTCTTCGCTGTCGTAGTTGATGACTTCGTCGGCGCCGCGCTCACGGCAGAACGCCAGCTTCTCGTCGCTGCCCGCGGCGGCTATCACGCGCGCACCCATGAGCTTGCCCAGCTCGACGGCCGCTATACCAACGCCACCGGCTGCCCCGAGCACGAGCAGGGTTTCACCCGCTTTCAGCTCCGCGCGGTCCTTCAGTGCGTAAAGCGAGGTGCCGTAGGTCATGGTCACGCCGGCGGCGGTCACCATGTCCAGGCCCCGGGGCACGGGCATGCACGAAGCGGCGGGCAAGACGGCCTCGTCGGCAAACCCCCCCGTGAGCTGCATGCAGACCACTCGGTCGCCGACCGAGTGGGTCGTAACGTCGTCGGCCACCTCGGTCACCACCCCGGTGAACTCTCCACCGGGTGTAAACGGCAACTCGGGTTTGAACTGGTACAGGTTCTGTATGATCAGCGTGTCGGGAAAGTTAACGCCCGCAGCGTGGATGGCAACGCGCAACTCGCCGCCGGCCAGGGGCCTTGATTCGGTTTCTTCCAGGACCAGCTTTTCCGGCGGCCCGTGTTCCTTGCAAACGACGGTTTTCATTCCGACCAAGTAACAGGCCCGCGCTGATGAACCAAGGCTGGGTGCTGTGCCGGCCCGCCGGCACAACCGCGGCCGTTGCTTTTGGGCTGCCATCCAGCTTGGATGCTCGGATGGTGTTGGTGCGATGGCCGGCGAAAAAGTAGAGTCCCTGGGGACCCGCGAGATGGACCCGTTCGCGCGCGAGGTTGCACGCAAGGCCAAGGGCTTCATGGCCGAAGAAGAGGGCCTGCGCCTGTACGAGCTTGCCCGCGAGGGTGCCAGGCTGGGCCCGGTTCTCGAGGTGGGTAGCTACTGCGGCAAGTCATCGATTTTTCTCGGCTGCGGCGTGCGCGAGGTGGGCGGGCGGCTTGTATGCCTCGACCATCACCGCGGCTCCGAAGAAAATCAGCAGGGTCAGCCCTGGCACGACGAAGAACTGTGGGACGAGAAGGTGCACGCCATGGATTCGGTGGGTGAGCTCCGGCGCAACCTGAGGATAGCCGGCCTGGAGGGCAACACTGTACTGTTGGTGACCACCACCGAGGTGGCCGCGCCGCTGTGGACCGCGCCCCTGGGCATGCTCTTTATCGACGGTGGGCACACTTTCAGGGCCGCCCACGGTGACTACGAGGCCTGGTCCGACCGGCTGCTGCCCGGCGGCATACTGGCCATCCACGATCTTTTTCCCGACCCCGACGAGGGTGGACAGGCTCCCATAGAGGTCTACCGCCGTGCGGTGGCCTCGGGTGAATTCGAAGAGCTTGAGCCCACGCTGACCCTCGGCGCCCTGCGCCGAAAAAAATAGGCCGAGGAGGCCACGATGAACAAATTTATCCTGATCGACGACGAGAAGTTAAGCGACGAGGGACAAACTCCCCTCGGGGCCACGCAACTGGATCTTGAGCGCGACGGCGACCGCGTGTTGTTGAAACCGGCCGACATAGAACGTGCGCTCGGCTGGTCGCTCAAGGAGCAGGGCCTTTGCCGTGGCGACGTCTGCCTCGCGATCTCTCGCGGTGAATCGAGCGACGGTACGTCGTCCATGGATCTCGAGACACTGGCCGAGCTGCTCGGGCGCCCGCTGGCCATCGACCAACAAGAGGGCGTTGCGCTGCTTGGCACGGGGATAGAAGAACGCGTGCTCTCGCTGGCCGGTGGTCAGGCGCCGGACTTCGAACTGCCCGATTTGTCGGGACGTATGCACCGGCTGTCAGATCACCGTGGCAAAAAGGTGCTGCTCATCGCTCACGCCTCCTGGTGAGGATGCCGGGAGGATCTGTCGGTCTGGCAGGCACTGTACGAGGAGCTTGGTCCCGACAATTTTGTTCCGTTCACCGTGGCGTTCGACCGCTGCGCCGACGATGTCCGGGAGTTCATCGAGCGCGCGGCGCCCTCGCACCCCAGCGTGATCGACACCGAGCACCTGGTCGCCGAGCTGTACCACGTGGTCAACGTACCGACCATGATCTGGATCGATGAGCAGGGGCGTATCTGTCGTCCTCACGATTCCCAGTTCGGCACCGATATTTTCACGGATTTTCACGGCAAGTTGTCCGAGCCCTATCTCGACATGCTGCGCGCCTGGGTCCGCACGGGCGAAGGGGCGCTGCCCCGGGACGAAGTTGATTCGCTGCGTATCGAACCCGACGCGGCGAGCCAACTCGCGCGGTCTGAGCGCGCGCTTGCGTGGTGGCTGCACGGGCAGCAAAGAGGAGAAGCGGCCGAGCGCCACTTTGTTCGCGCCGACGAGCTGGCGCCGAACGATTGGACGATACGACGTGGCTCCATGCCCATTCGCGGCAAGGATCCCTTCGGGCCGGAGTTTTTTGCCCTTGCCGAAGAGGGCAAGCCCGACTACCCGATGGAAGCCCTGACGCCGACGCGTAAAGACTGACCGCCGCCGCGCCAGCAGGGGGCGCTGACGTTCAGGCCGTGACCGGCAGTGAGTCGCCGGTGCCGGTGGACTTGATGTCCTCGCCCAGGAGGTCGTCGCCATCGAGAGAGCGAAAGAACTCGGCGGTTGCACCCTGCTGGGCAAGCACGTCGTCGGCCAGCAACACGGTGGCCGCGTTCCATGGCGAAAATTCGTCGGCCGGAAAGTAGACACGCTGGGGCAGCACGATGCCCATCTGGTAGGCCCCGTGCTCGGTGCGGTGTTCGAGCACCCAGCGGGCGACTTCGCGTGCGCGTTTATCAAGGCCAAGCGCGTCGAGAGCCATGGCATACTCGAGGGTCTCGGCCACCGTGAACCAGCGGTTTTCGGCCACGCAGCGCAGGCCGTTTCCTTCTTCGAGGAAGCGGGCTACCTGCTTGTCGTCGAGCAGCAGCTGGCGTCCGGCCACGCCGCGCACGGCCCCACCGAGGACAGGGTAGTACCAGTCCATCGAAAATCTTCCCGGTGGATCCGGCGCCAGGGTTTCCCGGTAGTAGCGCTGCAGGTCGTCGCGCAGTATGTCACCGAGCGCCAGCAGCGAGCGCTGCCACTCGGGCTTCTCGTGGCCCAGCAGCTCGGCGATGCGCAGCCCGCACACCAGGCTGCCGTGCGTTGAACTGTTGCAGGTGAGCAGCGGGTAACGCGCGGGGCGACCGTTTTTCTTGCGGGCCCAGGCTATCGAGCCGTCGTTGAACTGCAGCGCGACCACGAAGTCGAGAGCGCGTTCGACCATGGGCCAGGTCTCGGCCAGGAATTCATCGTCTTCGGTGGCCAGGTAAAGGTGCCACAGGCCCGAGGCTACGTAGGCCGCCTGGTTGGTCTCGTGGGCGGCGTCGGTTATGCGTTCGGCCACCCGCCAGCGCGGCCAGGCGCCGTCGGCTTCCTGGGTGGCGGCGAGGTAGTGGTAGGCTTTTCTCGCCTGCTCAAAATGGCCGGCGACGGCCAGGCCCATGGCCCCGTGCACGTGGTTCCAGGGGTCAAACTTGCCGCCCGGCAGCCACGGCAGTTCTCCCTTCGACTCCTGGGCATCGACCAGCCAGAGGCCGGTCTGCGTAGCCTGTTCCGGGGTCAGCAGCCTGTTGTTATCGTTAATCGGTTTCATGCCCTCACCGCGTAGAAGACCACGCTCTTGCCTATGAAGGGGCTGAGCGCGTTCTCCATCACCTGCGTGATGAAGGGTTTTTTCATCAGGTCCCACACGAGCAGACGGTGGTAGAGGTCAATGGGCCAGATGCCCTCGCGCGAAGGGCCCACCAGGCACTTGAGCCACCAGTAGGGCGAGTGCAGCGCGTGGGCGAAGTGGCTGGCGACGACCTCGTAGCCGCTGTCCTGGAGAAGTTTCCGGAGCTTATTGCGGCGGTAGATTCTTACGTGCCCGCCCGGCGAGTTGCGGTACTCGTTGGACAGCGCCCAGCACACGGCCTCGGGGCCCTCGCGGGGAACCGAAAGAGCGAGTGTACCGCCGGGCTTGAGTACCCGGTGCACCTCGGCCAGGGCGGCGCGGTCTTCGTGCAGGTGCTCGAGCACCTCGGAAAAAATCACGCAGTCGAGGCTCGCGTCGGCAAAGGGCAATTCGTAGGCGCTGCCGCGCACCACCGTCCAGGGGCCCGCGTCGGAGGATACGCCGCCCATGGCCTCGGGCGTTTTGTCCATCTCTTCGAGAGTGTTGGTGGTGCGGCTGGTCTCGCCTTCGCCTATGTCCATGGCGAAGGTGGACACACCCGGCAGCCGACGGGTCTCGCGCGCGTGCCGGCCGTCGCCGCAGCCCAGGTCGAGTATGCGTGCACCCGGTTCCAGCGGCAGCCTGTCAAATTCGACGGTCAGCACGAGGCGGCCTTTTTTTCGTCCAGGACCTCGCGGTACACATCGACCGTGCGCTCTGCAGCCCGCCGCCATGAGAAAAGATCGAGCACCCGGGCCCGCCCGGCCTCGGCCAGGCTTCGCCTTCTGTCGGGGTTGGCCAGGAGGCCATCGATGGCTTCGACCAGGCTCTTCGAGCAGCCCGGCTTGATGAGCATGCCCGTGGTCCCGTCGGTTCCCACCACCTCCGGCAGCGCCCCGGCGGTCGTAGATATGACAGGCACGCGGCAGGCCATGGCCTCGCCCGCGGGGAATCCGAAGCCCTCGTACAGCGACGGAACAACAGCCAGGGCGGAGCGGGAGTAGTGCTGGACGATGTCCTCGGCCTCTACCTTGCCGGTGAAGTGAACGCTGTCTTCGAGATCGAGGCCACGCACCAATCTCGCGGTGTTGGTGTGTTCGCCCGGCGCGCCGATCACTGTGAGCCGCAATGCCGGCCGCCTGCGCTTGAGCTCGGCCATGGCGTGCAGGAGGTACGAAAACCCTTTCAGCGGCGAGTCGGCCGACAGGGTGGTCATGATTCGGTTTTCGTCGGCTGGCGGGCCGTTCAAGGGGCGAAAGGTTGCCAGGTTGATGCCGTTGCCCACGTTGCGCATAAGCGAGGGGTCAAGCTTGAAGTCGTGGGCGATGTCTTCGGAGGCTGCGTCCGAGATCGTGAGGATGCGATCCATGCCGCGCGCGACTTCCATCTGCATGGGAAGAAAACTGTACCAGCGGTGCATGCCCAGGCGCTTCACGGGGGACCAGGTGGATTTCAGAGCTATGTCCAGGTCGCGGGTGATGGGGTGGTGGATGGTGGCGATCACCGGTGCGTAGCGCTTGAGCTCGAGCAGGCCTGGGCCCAGGCTCTGGTTGTCATGGATGATGTCATAGTTGTCTTTCACCCCGTTGGAGTGAAAGCGGCGCGCTACACGCTGCGAGAAGGTCAGCATTTCGGGGAAACCGCCGGTCACCGTTTTGTAGTACTCGGTACGGTTGATGGGGTCGCGCCACTCTTCTCGCGTGGGCAGGCGAAAGCCTCGCTTCTTGCGTGCCCAAAGGTCCATGCTGGGAATTTCTTCCAGGCCTACGCCTTCCACCAGCTCGGGGTAGGGCTGGCCGCTCCAGACGTCGACCTTGTGGCCCATGTCGACCAGCTCGCGGCTGAGCAGGCGCATGTATATGCCTTGGCCCCCCGATCTCGGGTTGCCTCTATAAGTAAACATGGCGATGCGCAGGGGTGTGCCTGACATGGGAATATACTGTCGCTTTGTCCTTTTTCGGGTGGGTGAAGAACTGTGATCCCGGCCCGTTTCAGCCGCAGCTTGGGGCGATCGAACCCTATCCGCAGCAACCCTCAATACAGCCGCTCACCCGCCGTTGCAAGAAGGGGGAGGGGGTGGCCGGAGAAGGGGCCGGTTCCTGTGCCCACAACTTAACCGAGGTCGTTGAAGCTGCCGTGCCTGCCCGCACCGCGGCTGAAGCGAGCAGCCCCTTCGAGGGCTTCGCCCGCGTTGAGGGCTTTCATGCCGTGGCGGTACTCGTTGGCCAGTGCGGCGTTTTCGTCCAGGCTCCACTGTTGCTGCGCCGACGCCCGGTCGGCACGCATGCATTCGGGCGGAAACGACGCGATCTGTGCCGCCAGGCTCTCGGCCTCGCGGCGGGCGAAACCGTTGTCGACCACGCGGTCGGCGAGTCCCATGGCCAGGGCTTCTTCGGCTGCCACCGGCCGGCCGGTGAGTATCATGTCCATGGCGCGCCCTGCGCCCACCACTCGCGGAAGGCGCACCGTACCACCATCGACCAGGGGGACGCCCCAGCGGCGGCAGAAAACGCCGAACACCGCCGAGCGCGCGGCTACTCTCATGTCACACCACAGCGCCAGCTCCAGTCCCCCTGCCACGGCGTGGCCTTCTACGGCGGCCAGCACGGGTTTGGACAGCTGCATGCGGGTGGGGCCCATGGGGCCGTCACCGTCGGCGGTCACGCGATTGCCGTGGCCCTCGGCCGCAGCCTTGAGATCGGCACCTGCGCAGAACGTTTCGCCCGCGCCCCAGAGTACGGCCACTGCCAGGGCGGGGTTCCGCTCAAAATCAGCGAAGGCTTGCGCCAGTTGCCCGGCCGTTTCCCGGTCGACGGCGTTGCGTCTCTCGTGCCTGTCGATGATCACGGTGCAGACCTGTTGGTCGGTTTCTATTCTTACGCTCATTGTTGCTCCTCCCACCTGGGGGGGGCGGCGTCCTGTCAGTGTTGATATCAACTGCTGTTTTAAGCAGTCCCCACCGGGTGCAGTATTAACCGGGCGCGAGGGTTGCTGCGAGCGAGGAACGAGTCTTGACGCATTGCAGAACGCATAGCGTGAAGCATAGGGGGTGGCAGCATTTTTAACTGACTTTGCACGGCGGGTGGTGGTACAATCGAAGAAGTATCAAGGCAGGGGCAAATACGACTATGCAAAGTAATATCCAACTGCCGGTTCGCCGGCATCTCTTTTATGCGGCCGGGGTTACGGCGGTAGCGCTGGCAACGGCGCTGTCGGTCTGCCTGCTCGTTCCGGGCTCGGCTCTTGCCGCGGCCTGCGGCGACGATGTCGAAGGGCAGCGGGTGGCTTGCGCTTGCGGCGACGTGCTGGTGTCCAGCGCAACACTGCGAGGCGACGATCCGGTCGTGGCCGACGTGCCCTGTTCACACAACGGCCTGACAATTCGTGCGCCGCGGGGTGCTCAGACCGTTACCCTCGACCTGGGCGGCAACTCGCTGCTGGGGTCGGGCCTGGGCACTGGCGTTAACGTCATGTCGGGCGGTGCCGGGGGCGCGGTGGTAGTAGGCGGCTCTGGTTCCGAAATAGTTGGATTTACCTACGGCTTGCGCGCCGGAGGCCGCTCGGGCCTGGCGAGGGTAGAAGACCTGGGACTGCGCGCTAATAGCCGCGACGGCCTCGTGGCCCGGGGCGACGGGGTAGAACTGGTAAACGTGAGCAGCAACGCTAACGGTCGCCATGGTCTCGACCTGGGTGGCAACAACGGCGTACTTCGCGGTGTGAGCTCCACGGGCAACCTGAAAAGCGGTGCGCGGCTGGCCGGAACGGGCAACAGCGTGCAGGCCGACCTTGCCGGCAACGGTGAGCGGTCACGCCTCAGGGCAAGTGGCAACGACCTGAGTGGCGTTGAGAACGACGATAGCAACGGGGAGGTGGCGCGATGAAATATTACAGCCACAGCTCGCTTGGCCGTGTTGTCCTCTCGCTGGTCTCGGCTCTCGCTTTCACTTTGACAGCTGCACTTCCGGCAGCCGCGGTCACAACCGCCGACGAGATCTGCCTGGCCACAGTCGACCCCTGCGTAATAAGCTCCACGGTGGTGATTGACAGCGCGGCGACTATCGACTTCGGCCTGAGAACGGTGAACCTGGTAACCGGAGGCAAGCTCGACTTCAGCAACGGCGCCGGCACGCAGTTTCTCTGCGGTGAGTTTAACGCAACGGCCACGGGCAACGCGTTGAAGATGCGAGGCAAGGACGCTTTCGGAGATTTTGAAGGAGCCACGGCCACTATCGCTACCCGTCGTGCCTGCTCGGGAGACGGCAGCACACCTTGCACGAGCGATGGTATCTGCACCCTGCTGGGCGGTCCGGGCGGCACCTGCTCGGCCGGTAGCACTGGCAACATGACCATAGCTTCGAACTTCCAGGGCAACGCCATTTTTCCAGGGGCTATCACTCTTATCGCGGGCGGCGACGTTACCCTGAACGGTAGCAACAACGTTTTCGGTACTTCGGCGATTGAAGATTCTGACGGTGGCGAGTTTATGGTCACCGCCAGGGGCGACGTCGTCATCAACGGAAAAATCGACGCTAACGGCAAGAACTTTGGCTTCGGCGGTACCATAGAAATCCAGTCGCAGGCTGCGAGTGTCAGCACCACCGCCGAGTTGACCGCCAAGGGCGGCGGAGGCGGCGGAGATATCACCCTGGACGGTGACACGGTGGTAACGGTATCCGAAGACATGTCGGTCAACGCGACCATGGACGCCGAGGATGGTGGCTATATAAGCATCTACTCGGGCGGTGACATCATCTTGAACGGTGGGAGCAACGCCAACCGCGTGATCTTGAGTTCCGACGGGCAGGGGCCGGTCGAGGGCTTCGGCGGTTGGGGCGGAGACTTTGACCTGGACGGACTGGGCAACATCGTGCTGGGAGAATTTGTGCGCCTGAGCGCTGCGGGCGCTTTGCCCGACGGCGATGGCGGAGCCATGGACCTGTCTGCCGGCGGCACCATCACGGTCGATGGACAGCTAAGGGCTAACGCCAAGGGTTCCGAGGGTACCGGAGGCGATGTGTCCATAGCCGAGTTTTCGGGCACCGACGTGACACTGGGGGCCAGTTCGGAAATAGACGTGGGCGGCGGCTTTGGTGGAACCGTGGCCATGGACCCCGATGGCGCTCTCGTCGTGGCGGGCTCCATAGATGCTTCGGGAACGGGTGGCGAGGGAGGCTCGGTGGACCTGTCTGCCACGACTGGTGACACGACCTTGTCAGGCACGGTGAAATCCACCGGCACGGCCCTTGGTATCGCCAACGGATCGGTCACGCTTGACCTGTGCCGTTTGAACGCCACCTCTACGTCCGACCTCAACACCAACGGTGATTACGGCGTCAACTCGATCACCCTGCGCGAGAGCGGTGGCTTCGCCGCCGGCAGCAAGCTGCAGGCTGGTGGCGTCGGCGGAAAGAACGAGGTCATTTATCGCGACCCGGCCAAGGTGCCCGCGCTGGCCGCAACGGCTACTCCCGCGGTTGTACTGTCGCTCAACGAAGCCCTGATCGGTTGCCCGGTGTGTGGTAACAACGAAATCGATTTCAGCGAGAGCTGCGACGACGGCAACCTGCTTGACGGTGATGGTTGCGCGGCAGACTGCCAGCTGGAGACCTGCATAGCCCAGACCCCGGGTTATCCCGGGGTGCCCATCTGTGACGACGGCAACGGCT
>JACNKC010000078.1 GCA_014382245.1 Pseudomonadota bacterium
TTTTCGCTTTTCCACCCCCCCAAGGGGCACACGCTGGGTTCGCGGGGGCGTCCCCCCCCGCGCCGTCGGGGGGGCCCGCGCCCGCACCTCGGGCTCCGCCGCCGCAGGGGCGGGGGGCCCGAGGCATTTGCCCCCCCGCTTCAGGCGGGCGCGGATGCCCAGGCGGGTAACCGCCGTGGCCGCCATGATACTGGTCGAAGAAGGCCGCCTTTCTCTCAACGACCCGGTGTCGCTCTACCTGCCGGTAGCAGCGAGCCTGCGCGTAGCCAGCGACAGTTCGGCCGGTGAACCGCTTGCAACCGAGCCCTTGCAAGTACCGCTCAGCGTACGCCAGCTGCTTACCTTTTCAGCCGGCATCGGCCACGAACAAGACCCTTCACCCCTGGGCAGGCTGTGGGCTGAGCGCGATATCTATGCGGGCGCGGGGTCGCTGGAGCTGCGCGTAAACCGCGTACTCACCGCGCCGCTTTACGAACAGCCAGGCACGCGCTGGCGCTACGGTTGGACGGCCGACGTGCTGGCCCGCGTGGTCGAAGTAGCCGCCGGGCAACCCTTCGGTGAGTTCCTGGTCGAGCGCGTATTCGAACCCCTGGGCATGAATTCAACGGGCTTCCTGCCGCCGGTCGACGAGCAGGCCGACATGGCGCGCGTGTACACGAAAGACGAAGACGGCAACCTCCTGCTGGTGGAGCACCCTCACCACGACCCTGCCGACTGGACACCGGGCGGCAGCGGCCTGGTCTCAACGGCGAGCGACTACCTCAAGTTTGCGCTCATGCTGTGGAACCGCGGCAGCTACAACGGAGTGCGCCTGCTCCAACCGGAGACCGTTGGCCTGATGACGCGCGCTCACGTCGCATCGGGCGTCCTCGCCGAAGAAGACATCGAGGGGCTGGGCTGGGGCCTGGGAATGGCCGTGGTCGTTGACCCCGACGCCACCATCATGACCGACCGCAAGGGAGACTTCTGGTGGTCGGGATACTTCGGGACGACGTTCATAGTCAGCCCCACCACGGGGCTGGTGGGCGTGGTCTTAGCCCAGGACCAGCCGGGCCCGTACGGCGGCCGGCCCTACCCGGTTTATCTCGCCCAGTCTTTTGCCTTCTTCGGACTGTAACCCTGGCGGGCTTGCGTGCGCGCGGCCCGCGACTATCGTCGACCCTCTACTGGAGGTACCCGGATGCAACTGTCTGAACAACACCGTCGTTTTCTCCTGGTCGACCAGGGCATCGGCCCGACGATTTTCAACTTCCTCCTCAACGGGTTGATCGTGTGGGCATTGTTCAGGGGGGCGGAGAACGTACCGCTGTGGGGTGAACAGAGCGTTGGTGTTGACCTGCTGGCCACGGGATTCATCCTGCCCTTTCTGACCTGCGTCATAGTAAGCGCGCTGGTCTCGCGACAGCTGAAGTCGGGCAAGGTTTCCCCGCTACCAGGCCAACAGTTTCCCCACTCGCACTGGTTCGAGCGTTCTGTTCCAAGACGCGGCCTGTTTCTCGGTGTACTGGGGGTTGTCTTTGGCGCGGTGCCGGTAGTGTGGGCCCTCACCCTCGGCCAGGCTCAACCGTTCAGCGTGGACTCCTTCGTGCTGTTCAAGGCCGTGTGGGCGGCCATGCTTGCGGCCGTGGTTACTCCGATCATCGGCTGGTGGGCGCTGGCGAACGCTTCGCGCGAGGGGGTAACCTCCAAACCTCGTGCCCAGGATGCGCAGTAAGCAATGAAAATGTCGGTAGACGTCCGCACCCGGACAGACGGCGAGCCTGCCGCCTTTGATCCCGGGCGGTTTTTTTCCGACCAGCTTCCGGCCGCACTCGAAGCCAACCATGAACTGGTCATGCCCGGGGCTGCCCTGCTCGGTCTGCGACCGATCACCATCGAAAGCGGCGGCGATGCTTGGTCTCTTTCGTGGGACAGCGACCGGGTCGTAGTGCAGCAGGGCCTGGCACCGGGGGCCGCTCGCGTCAGGTTCAAAAACGATCAACTGGCCGGGCTTGTCCGCGACCAGTTCACGCCCGTAACCTTCATGGTCTCAGGCGCGCTCGACATGCCCGAGGGCAACATCGGGCACCTGCTGGACTGGTGGCTCGTGCTGCGCGGCGCGCTCGACTCACGAACCCTTCACACACCGGGAGCGGTCTCCTTCGTTGACCGGCGGGGAAAAGCACTGGACCTGCACCGAGCCTTCGGTCCCGACGATCCTGTTGACGAGATGTCATGGTTCCTTCACGAGGCCGGTTACCTGCACATCACGGGTATGTTCGGGGAAAAAGAAATGGCACGCATTGCCAGCGAGATGGACCTTGCCCGGCCTTCCTACGAGGAAGGCGACGGGCGAAGCTGGTGGGCCACCACCGGGGACGGCGAACGACGCGTGGTGCGCATGCAGGCTTTCGACGAACGGTCCGAGGGCGCGGCGGAACTGCTACAGAACGAGCGTTTTCTCAGTATAGGCGCTATTACCGGCGATGGTCACGTACACGCGGGGCTGGAAAACAACCGCATCGAGGCCCTGGTCAAACCCATTGGTGTCGTCGAGGGAATATCCGACGTTCCGTGGCACAAGGACTGCAGCCTGGGGCGGCACAGCTACGAGTGCTGCAGCCTGACGGTGGGGATCTCGGTCACCGGCGCCGACTCGGACTCGGGGCAACTGCGGGTCACCGCCGGTTCGCACCGGGCACTGTTGTGGCCTTCGCTCATCGGTCCCGGTTGCCACGATCTGCCTGAAATTGACCTGCCCACCCGTACCGGCGACATCACGGCCCACCTCAGCTGCACGTTGCACATGAGCCAGCCCCCGGCT
The DNA here is from genome assembly GCA_014382245.1 of Pseudomonadota bacterium. Taxonomy (GTDB): domain Bacteria; phylum Desulfobacterota; class Binatia; order UBA1149; family UBA1149; genus UBA1149. The sequence continues at coordinate 2,804 of JACNKC010000078.1, forward strand.
GAGCGCGAACGGCGGGTGATGTATACGGGATTCCGCTTCCCCGAACCGGTATCTCCCCAAAAGGCCGCGGCCCGCGCGCGCCTGCGCGAAGTGCGCGAGGGGGCTTACACCACGGTCTCCCAGGAACCGGCCCCAGGGGAAACAACGGTCGAGGACTGACCCGGCCCGGTCGTTGCCTGGCCCCGGGCAAGCGTATAGCAATAAGCCATGCCTGCACACCCAATACGCTTTGGACTTCAGACCGGCCAGCAGAACGTTGAGTGGAAAGATCTCGTCGACTTATGGAAAGCGGCGGACGACTGGGGAAACGACCGCCTCGAGGACGCCCTCGACTGGGCGGCGGAACACCACCGCTGTTGAAGCCCGGCCCTTCGCGAATGTTTTCCCCGAGCACAAGGCAGCGCGCCGAGAGCCCGGTAAACCCTGGCCCCGGTGTTCAATCCTTGAGTACTACCCGCCGAGACGTCACTATCTCCACCGGGAGCCGACCGGCAACCCGGCAACAGTGAGCGACGATAACAAGAGCAAGACACCCGACGCATTGCTGGCGGCGTTGCGCAGGATCGTCGGCGTGGCCACCGAGCCGCGCGTGACCCGCGACGACGTCAACCAGGCCATGATACGGCACTGGTGCGACGCCATGGAAGACCACAACCCGGTGTACACGGACCCCGCGTTCGCGGCCGAGAGCGTGCACGGCGGCATAGTTGCGCCGCCGGCCATGCTCGACACCTGGTCCATGCCCGGCCTTGCGCCGCGGCCACGACAGGAATCATCCAGCGGCGAGGAAGCCGGCATGGTGCCGGTGCTCAACCAACTCGACGCCGCCGGTTTCACCTCGGTGGTCGCCGCCGGCATGAGCCACGAGTACCATCGCTACCTCAAGCCCGGCGACCGCTTGACCATCAGCCAGGTCATCACCAGCGTGTCGGACGAGAAGCAGACCGCGCTGGGCGTGGGCCACTTCTTTACCACCGAGAGCAACTTCGCCGACCAGCAGGGCAACAGCGTCGGGCGTATGGAGTTCAGCATACTCAAGTTCAAACCCGGCACCGGCACCGTTAACATGGACGCGTCGGCACTCGAGGGCCTCGAGAAGATGCCCAGGCCGCGGCCGGCCATCAGCCGCGACACGAAATTTTTCTGGGACGGGGTCGACCAGGGCGAACTCCGCATCCAGAAGTGCAACAGCTGCGACGGGCTTCACCACCCGCCCGTCGTGCGCTGCCCGGGTTGCGGAAGTTACGAGCTCGGTTACCTGGTCTCGCAGGGCCGAGGCACGGTCTACAGTTTCGTGGAGGTCCACCACCCGCAGTTTCCCATGTTCGACTACCCCCTGGTCGGCGTGCTGGTGGAACTCGAAGAGGGCACCCGTATCATCAGCAACCTCGTGGGAGTTAAACCCGAAGACGTGGAAACAGGCATGCCGGTAGAGCTGGCCATAGAGGCCACCGACCCCGGGCTCAGCCTGCCGCTGTTCAGGCGCGCGCGGCCCGCTCGCCGCGAGTCAACGCTGCTCTTTGCAGACCTTGAGCCGGGGCAGGAACTACCCCCCTGCCCTGTCGCTATTTCGCGTACGCTCATCGTTGCCGGCGCGATGGCAAGCCGCGACTTCCAGGACGTGCACCACGACCCCGACCTGGCAAAGAAGCGCGGCTCGCCCGACACCTTCATGAACATAATGACCACCTCCGGGCTCACCAACCGCTACGTCACCGACTGGGCCGGCCCCGAAGTGATTTTTCGCAAGCTGTCGCTTCGACTCGGGGTCCCCAACTTCCCCGGTGACACCCTGACTTATACCGGGCAGGTGCAGTCGACCGCGCTGCGCGACGGCAAGGGCGTGGTCGAGCTCCTGGTAACCGGCACCAACAAACTCGGCGACCACGTGACTGCCACCGTCGAACTGGAGTTGCCGACCCCGTGAGCATGTCGTTTGCAGGACAGACCGCCGTCGTGGGAATCGGCGCGACCGAGTTTTCTAAGAACTCAGGCCGCAGCACCCTGCGCCTGGCCGTCGAGTGCTGTGAAGCCGCCATCGCCGACGCCGGCCTGCTGCCCGAACAGATCGACGGCATGGTCGGCTTCACGGTCGAGGAAAACCACGAAATCGACGTCGCACGCAGCCTGGGCATCAAGGAGCTCACCCACTTCAGCCGCATACACCACAGCGGCGGCGCTGCCTGCGGCACCTTGCACCAGGCCGCCATGGCCGTGCACACCGGAGCGTGCAAGTACGCGCTCGTATACCGCGCCTTCAACGAACGCTCAGAGACCCGCTTCGGCGCCGGGGTGCAGGGTCTCGATAACGCGCCCACCCCCATCATGGTCGACTTCGGCTGGTGCCTGCCCTTCGGGCTGCTGACGCCGGCGTCGTGGGTGGCCATGTTCGCCACCCGTTACATGCACCAGTACGGCGCCACCAGCGAAGATTTCGGCAGGATATCGGTGGCCGACCGGCGTCACGCCGCCACCAACCCGGAGGCGTTTTTCTACCAGCAAGCCATCACCCTGGAAGACCACCAGGCCAGTCGCTGGATCGTAAAACCCCTTCACCTGCTCGACTGCTGCCAGGAGAGCGACGGCGGCCAGGCGCTGCTGGTAACCACGCTCGAGCGTGCCCGCGACCTGCCCAACGAGCCCGTGGTCATTGCCTCGGCGGCCCAAGGCAGCGCAGACGACCAGCAGATGATGAAGAGCTACTACCGCGACGATATAACCGGTATCCCCGAAATGGGACTGTGCGCGCGCCAGCTATGGAACGACACCGGCCTTGGCCCCGACGACATGCAGGCCGCCATCATCTACGATCACTTCACGCCGCTGGTGCTACCGCAACTCGAAGAGTTCGGCTTCTGCGCGGTCGGCGAGGCGAAGGACTTCATCAAGGACGGCAACCTCGAGCTGGGCGGCAGGCTGCCCATGAACACCAACGGTGGCCAACTGGGCGAAGCCTACATCCACGGCATGAACGGCGTCGCCGAGGCAGTGCGCCTGGTGCGCGGCACGTCGGTCAACCAGGTACCGGACGTGAGCAACGTACTCGTCACCGGTGGTACGGCCGTGCCCACGAGCGCTGCCATCCTATCTCGAGCCGGTTGAGCAGCGGGGATGCGCGACGGACAGCACATAGAGCCGGCCACTTCGGGCAGCTATCCGCTTCGCGAGGGTAACTTCGTGCGCCCGCTGGTCGACGGTGGACCGGCCTTCGAGCGCATATGCTCCGCGGTTGAAGCGGCGCAGCACAGCGCCTGGATAACGGTGGCCTTTCTCGAGCAGGCCGCGCGCATGCCCGGCGAACGCGGTAGCTTTTTTGACCTGCTCGACACTGCAGCCGCACGGGGAATCGAAATCCGCGTGCTGTTCTGGAGCGAGCCCGACATCGATAGCATGATAAAAGGCGCCGAGCACTTTGCCGGCGACACCGGCAACAGGGCACTGCTCGAGTCACGCAACACCGCCTGGCTGGCGCGCTGGGATCGTTTTGCCAAGCACTGCCACCACCAGAAGAGCTGGGTGGTCGACGCGGGCCGCGAGGGCGCGCTGGCCTTCGTGGGTGGCATAAACCTGGACAGTGGCTCCATCAGCTGGCCGGGACACAGCGCGCACGCGGGCACGGCGGACGCGAACAAACGCAACGACTCTCACAACATCCACGACGTCTACCTCGAAATCCAAGGCCCCGCGGTGGCCGACGTAGCCCACAACTTCGTACAGCGCTGGAACCAGGCCAGCGAGCGCCACGACAGCTGCGGCGCGTGGCCGGATATCTCGCTGGCCAACGACCTCGAGTTTCCAGTCGCGCTTCCAGCCGCCGCGGGAAACGTGCCGCTACAGGTCACGCGCAGCGTGCAGGCCTCGCTCTACGACAACGGCCACGCCGCGCCGGGTGCGCCGGGCTACGCCATCGAAAACGGCGAGACCAGCATTCGCGAGCAGTACACGCGTGCGATCGAGGGCGCGCGCGAAGCGATCTACATAGAAAACCAGATGCTGATCTGCCCCCAGGTCATAGAAGAACTGTCCGCGGCCATGCAGAGGGGCGTGCTGGTCGCCGCCCTGGTGCCCGGACTGCCCATGCCCGAGGTCGCCGCCGCTCGCGAAAACCCACTGGCCAAACCAGTGTTCGAGGCTCTCGGTCGTCTGGGCGAACACGAAAACTTTACGCTGGCCGCGCCCATGGTGGCCATTAACGGCAGCACGCCTGAACACGTGTACGTGCACTCCAAGATGATGCTGGTCGACGACTGCTTTACGACCATAGGCTCGTGCAACACCATGGCGCGATCGTTCCTGGGCGACACCGAGATAAACGCCAGCTTCTGGGACGAGAGCGTCACCCGCGCGCTCAGGTGCGAGTTATTGGGCGAGCAACTCGGCCTGGACACGACTGGGCTGGAAATGCCCGCGGCGCTGCAGCTGTTTGCCGAAACCGCGCGCGCCAACCGCCGGCGGCTCGAAGAAGGGAAGGCGCTGGGCGGCATGGCCGTGGCCCTGGACCCGGCCCGCTGGGGTCTCTAGGAACCTGGGCGCTTAGAAATCACGGTCCATCACCGTCTTGCGGCCCGCCTCGCCGGCGCGCAGGATAGCGTCGTCGGCCAGCCGCCGCATCTGCCTCGACAGGGCCTGCATGACCGAGTCCGAGGTTTTCATACCCGAGCGCGCCCGGATGTAGGCCTTGAGCTTGCTCGCCACCACCAGCACGTCCTGGGGAATGTCCTGCGAACTCAGCGACACCACGGCAGCCTCGGTTTCCCCGGCAGCCGGTGGCGTACTTTTATCGGCAGCAGGCGGCGCATTGCTCGCCGCGGCAGCGGCAGGCACGTCGGTCTCCCGTGCGACGGCCCGGCCCTGCTCCCAGGTACTGCGCGAAGGCGATCGATTTTCCTCCGCCCAGGCTTCGCGGTGGCGCATCACCGGCAGGTGCGCGCTAAAGCATTCCGGCGAGCAGAACACCAGCGACTTGTCCTTGCGGTTGCAGGTGCTCACGCTGCAGTTGTAGTAAGCCGAGTCGAAGCCCAGCGATTTTTTGCAGTTGCTGCAGCGGCGCCAGAATGTTTCCTGGGTCAACTATTCATCCTCCCTCTCCCGCGCGCGCTGCAAAGGGATACCCAAGCAACGCGCCCCGTTCGGCCAGCTTAACGCGCAACGCGCCGGTATCAACCGCCGAGGCGTCGCCCTGCTGCCCGCCGGTCGTCGAAGCGGCCGCGGCCATCGCCGCCGCCGTGCCGGCAGCCTGCCCGGTCGCCATGCAAGCCGGAATTTCCTTGGTGGCGTTGTGGGTGGGGTGGTCTACCGAGATGCAACGCCCCGCCACCAGCAGGTTGTCCAACTCGGCGGCCAGGAGGCAGCCGTAGGGAACCGCGTACACCAGGCCATGGCGAGTCCAGTGACCGGTCACGGCAATGGCGTCGGCGAAATCCCTGTCGGCCTGTTGCCGGGTGAGTGTCGCACGCCCTGCCACTCGCCGGCTCTCAGTGATTCCCAGCTGGCTGGCGATCCCGCAGAGGTGGGCGCCGGCAGCGCCCGGCGCCTCGACACGCAGCCGGCGAAACTCCTCGAGCGCCAGCCGGCGCGCGTCGAGTTCACCGCGGGTTCGTTCGCGCGGATCGGTGGCGTCTATCTTGCCCCCACCCCGTGCTGCCAGTCCCCAGGGCACCAGCACCTGGTCGGCTGCCGTGGTCCTGAAAAACGGTGCGCCCTGCTCCAGCGCGTCGCTGACGTCGGTGATTCCCCCGGCACGAAACCACATCCACGGGTGCACCCGCTCCAGTTCAAACGCGCAACCCGCCGCCGCAAACAACTCGCCGTCACCACTGGCGTCAATGTAAACGGGCGCAACAACTGCGCCGCGGCCGGCCTTCGACTGCACGGCCAAGGCCTCGATGCGACGGCCTTCTACCAGCGGGTCTGCACCCAGGCAGTGAAACAACAGGTCGACGCCAGCCTCCACTACCATATCGGCGAGCACCTGGGCGAGAATCTCCGGATCGTAGGCCACCGAGTAACGAACCGGCGCGTCCTTGCCCCACACGAGCCCCCAGCGACGATACTTCTCCACGAGAACGGCTTCGCTCGAAGCCCAGTGGCCCGCGGGAGGATGAAACTCGCCACCGGCCGCGCCAACGCGGTCTACTATTTCCTGGCACAGGCCGCCTATGACCTGGCGACCACGCCCGTCATCGAGCGTGAGCAGCAGGGCTATGAGTCCGCCCGTTGCCAGTCCGCCGAGTACGCCACCGCGCTCGAGCAGAACCACCTGCGCCCCCTCGCGGGCCGCGGCCACGGCGGCAGCCACGCCGGCCGTACCGCCGCCGGCAACAACGACGTCGGCTCGCGCGAGCACCGACAACTCGCGCCCCGGCTCAAACACGGTATCCATGAGCGGGTTATAGGAGGTCGGGCGAGGCGTTGCACAGGTGGCGCAACATTCGCACACCCAGCCCCGGCACTTTCAGCCCGAATGGGGCCCTCCGGAGAACCCGGGGCGATTCACCTATCCCCCTTTGTGGATGTTGGGGGCGCCGGGGGCGAAGCGCTCAAGCAGGAAACGTTCCTGGGGTTTTTCCGAAGCGGTCTTAGGTATCTCTTCTACCAGCTGCAGCCACGTGGGTACGAAGTTGGCCTCTAGCTTCTCGCGGCAGAAGGCGAACAAGCCCGGTGCATTGAAACCGTCAACTCCGCCCAACCCATCGGTGGGTACCACCACCGCCACGACGTCCTTCTCACCGGGCGAGCCCGACTCGGCCTTCACGCCGTAGACGAACACGTCGCTCACCTGCGGGTACTCTGCGACGGCTTTCTCCACGAAACCGGGGTTGATAAAATCCCCGTTGTGACGAATGCCGCCACCCTTGCGATAGTCGAAAAACATCCAGCCCTCTTCGTCGGTGTGCCCGATGTCGCCACTTCGCAACCAGCCGCCCTCGACCTTGGCAGCCGACGCTTTCTCGTTGCCGTAGTATTCCACCTCCGCCGTGGCCCCCTCGGGCCGTGACACGATTTCGCCCGGCACACCCGGCGGACATACTTCACCCCTCTCGTCAACGATTTTCATTTCCAGCCCGGGTGCCGGCCGACCGAAACTACCCACCGGCCCCTCGCCCAACGGCTTGAACGCCAGCCCGCCCTCGATGGCCCCGTACCACTCGAACAAGTCTACACCGAAACGCTTTTCAAAAGACTCCCATATAGCCGCCGGCATGCCGGCACTGATGACCATGCGCACCGGGTTGTCGGCGTCATCGCCGTGCTCCGGCTCAGCGTAGATCGCGGTAGCCATTCCACCCAGCAGTGAAAAGGTCGTGCACCCCAGGCGCCTGCAGACAGACCATAGCCGCGACTTGGTGAAACGCCGGCTGAACACCCCTCGCAGGCCCATGAACAACGACGGTCCGAGAGTCACCGCCTGGGCGTTGCCGTGCGTCAACGACAAGCCGGTGTACGGGCGGTCGCTCTCGTTGTAGCCCAGCATGGGGCCGAGAAAAGCAAAACCGGCAAAGCGCTCGTTTGAAAACACCACTCCCTTGGGGTCGCCGGTAGTGCCCGAAGTATAGATGATCTGCAACGGGTCGCGATCACTTTGCAGGCGTACGTCCAGCACGGGCCGATCCTGGCCCAACACCTCGGCGAACGAAGTCGCATCCTCGATGTCGGCCGCGATGGGCAAGGAGTCTCCCTCGCCACTTTCGAGCAACAGTATCCACTCGATCCCGGGGCACTGATCTCGTATCTTTTCCACCGACTCCACGCAGTAGTCGGCGCACACCACACCTCGACAGCCAGCGTCGCGCAGCGTGTAAGCCAGCTTATCACCACGTGTGCGGGGATCGATGGGCACCGAAACGCAGGCCGACTGCGAAGCGGCTGTCATGGTCTCGACGAACTCCGGGTGGTTGCGCAGCATGAGGCCGAAGCGCTCGCCGCGCTGCATGCCTCGCTCCACGAGCCACGCCGCCACCGCGTTGCCGTTTCTCGCCAGTTCAGAATAAGTCCGGACCTCATCGGCCGCACCCGGGCAACCGCTGTCGTTGCTCTCAAAGGTGAGCACCTCGAGATCCGGTAGTGCCCCCGCTCGTGCCTGCACGAGATCGCAGAGCAGTCCCTCGTTGCGCTCGCGGGCGGCCATCAACTGTTCTTCTCCAGCACGGTCACGCACATGGCAGCCGCGTCGTTGCCGATGTTGCCACCGCCGTTCTGCGCCAAGCCCACGAGGGCGCCCTCGACCTGCCGCTTGCCCGAACGGCCCTGTAGTTGCTCGGTGAGCTCGACCACCTGGGCAAGCCCGGTAGCTCCCACGGGATGACCCTTGCGCAGCAGGCCACCCGATGTGTTTACAGGTATTCGTCCGCCCAAGCGGGTTGCGCCTTCATCAACCATGCGCCCACCTTCGCCCGGCCCGCACAAGCCCAGGGCCTCGTAGTACATCAGCTCGGCGGGCGCCGAAGCGTCGTGGCATTCTATGACATCGATGTCCCCGGGTCCGTAGCCCGATTCCTCGTAGGCCGCCCTGGCAAAAACCTCCACGGTGCCGTCCTCGCCCAGGTCGTGGTCCCAGCCCGAACCGAGCACCGAGGAGGCGACCACCACGCTGGAGTCCAGGCCCAGTTCGCGAGCCTTGCGCGGACTGGCCAGCACCACGGCGGCGGCCCCGTCGCCTATGGGCGAACACATCGAACGCGTCAGGGGCTCGGCTATCATGCGGTCGGCCAGCACCTGCTCGACCGTGAGCGCCTCCTGGAACTGGGCGCGGGGGTTCATCGAACCGTGCCAGGAGGTCTTGGCCGATACGCCCGCGAACTGCTCGGCCGTGGTGCCGTACTGCTTCATATGCGAGCGCGCCGCCATGGCGTAGATGTCCATGAACATCGAGCGTTTCTCGCCCGCGCCCGATCCGGCTTCGCTTGAGTCGCTCTGCTTAGCGCGTTGCTCCAGCCCCGCCATGATCTCGGCCAGCTCCTCCACGTCGACGGCCCCGCTGAAAGCGGCGAAGCTCTTGCGCTTGTCTTCGTGGTAGAGTTTCTCAACTCCAAGGGCAAGCACGAGGTCGTACATGCCCGCGGTTATCATGGCGGCAGCCTGGTTGAGCGCCGTGGACGCGCTCGCACAGGCGTTCTCCACGTTGACGATCGGCACGCGGCCCATACCGATAGACCTCAGCACCACCTGGCCGCGTATGCTTTCCTGGCCGGTCACCAGGCCGGCGGCCGCGTTACCGACCCAGGCCGCCTGCATATCAGACACGCCGAGCCCGGCGTCGTCGAGCGCCGCGCGGGCGGCCTCGGCACCGAGACTCTTCAGTCCCCTGTCCATGTGTTTGCCGAAGCGGGTCATGCCCACCCCTGCCACCACGGCGTTGGTCTTCATATCAGCCCCGAGCCCGGCACGTCGAGCGCCCTGTGCAACCACTCAAGCTCATCTTCGCGACCCTTGAGCGGGGCAGGTTGCTGCAGCATGCCGTCGCGCTTGAGTTCCTCTATCACCTCTTCCGACCGCGGAAAGGGGTTGCCGTAACCGTTCAGGTGAAACAGTTCGGCAAATGGCCGCCGCGGTCGCTGCCCGCCCGCCTCTGCGCTCTCGGCCGGGTAACCCACGGTCTGCAGCAGCAGCGTCCGGCAGGTACCGGGAAGGCCGAGCTTGTGCCCGACCTCTTCGAGCGACGGCGAACCCAGCAGGCAGGTCCCCAGGCCCTGTTCGAAGGCTACCAGGGTAGCCTGGGCTATGCCCTGGCCACAATCGACCTCGTTGATGCCCGGCTCCTTGAGTATGTCTCGTATGCTCTCGAAGATCGGCAGCAGCTGGTTTTCGAGATCATCCGACTTGTTCTCGCCCACACCGAGCGCCCCCACGGCCAGTAACTCGCGCAGCTGATCGGCCTGGCTGTCAATGGCAGCCGTGTCGAGAAACCAGACGATGATGACCGGTGCGAGACGAACCTGGTATCCCGCTATGGGCGCAGTTATGGCGTCCATGATCTCGACGGGAGCGCTGTCGCGCATCACGACCACGGCCCTGAGCGTGCCAACGTTGCCCCAGTGACTGGCGATGCGAGCTGCCTCGAGCATGCGCTGTATTTTTTCCGGCTCCACGGGCTGGTACGGCCTTAGAAACCTCATCGAGCGGCGGTTGCCTATTACCTGTCTGAGTTCCATAGAGTTTCTCCTCTTCGCTATCGAGCGCTCACAAGCTGTCGGCTCCTACCAGGCTGAGCACTTCGTTGCAGCCGTCCTCTATCATCGAAGCGCGTGCGTCACGCAGAAGCTTCTCGACCGGGTACTCCCTCGAAAGACCGTTGCCGCCGAAGATCTGCACCGCATCGCTGGCGTTCTCGAAAGCGCTCGTCGTGCAGAACACCTTCGACGCTATCGAATACTGGAGCAGCGGCTCGGGGCTGGTGCCGTTGTAAGTAATCACCCTCCGAGACAAGGCACGGGAGGCCTCGTAGCGGGTAAACATTCGAAACAAACGGGCCTTTACGCTCTGGTGCTCGAAGATCGGCCGGCCACCCTGCACGCGCTCGTGGGCGTATTCCACCGCGTGGTCAAGGGCCGCGCGGGCCAGGCCCGTAAACATGGCGCCCATCGACATGTTGGCCATCACCAGTGTGTTCTCCAGCGCGAAATCGTACTCCCCGGGGCCCGCCACCACGTAGTCGGCGGGCAGCCTTACCTCGTCGAAGAATATTTCACCCTGGTTCAGCGCTCTTTGGCCGAGCTTGTCCAGCGGGGCGCCACGGCTCACCCCGGGAGAATTGAGCGGCACCAGCACGACTCCGCCACCGACCACCCCCCCACCCTCGCCGGCCGCGCCGTTGCCCTTGCCCTCGCCATCGAGCATAGCGCAGAACAGAACGGCCACGTCGGCTATGCTGCCATTGCTCACCCACGCAGCCTTCTGGCCACTTATGACGTAGTCGTCGCCATCGCGCCTGGCGGTGCAGTTAGGCTTCATACTGGAGTCCTTGAAGACCCCTTGGGTCACGGCGAGTTGATCGCTACCGTGATCGGGTTCGGTAATCGCCCAGCAGCCGGTGTCTTGACTGCCGCTGCAGTATCGTTCGAGCAGCACCTGGTTGCCGCTCACCTGGGCAAACATCTTGTGGAAGCCGGCAACGCCCAGGCTTATGGCCAGGCCAGCGTCACCCCAACCCATTTCTTCCCAGACCAGGTAACGCAGCTTGGCCACGTTGAGAAGCTCGTCGGGGTCCTCGGGGATTTCGCTTTCGAACAGGTCCAGGCCCATCTCGCGAAAACGGTCTCTTGTCTTCCACAACACCGACCCGTCGGCTATGACGTCGGCGGGGTCAGTGAGCGCGTCGAGCTGGCGACCGGCCGGTCGAAGGACCTCGCTCGCAAAACGATGAGCTGTGAGCTGGGCCGCCCGTTGCTCGTCGGTCAGACCGACTTCTATATCTACTATGGCCACTGCGTCTCCTTTGCGGCGGCAAGGCGGCAAAAGTTTCGCTCTGGCAGCGTTCCCCGGGCGGGAGGCGCGTCACACGGCTATTGACAACAAGGTCAATAGTGGGAGGATTATAGTCCGCCGGTCGGCGGGGAGTCAAGGCGCAACGCACGCAGGCGGGCGGAGGCCGCGCGCGCGTGGGGCAGGAAACCGGCCCGGAGGTGGCAGACGCCCCATTGTCAGCCCCGCGGGGGGCCCTGCGCCGCCAGCGGGTTGAACTCGCTGCTCGGCGTGCCTCACCAC
>JACNKC010000090.1 GCA_014382245.1 Pseudomonadota bacterium
TGAGTACGCGACGCCGAAACTCCGATGTATATCCCCGTCTGCCCATGGTGCCCTCTGTCCGAGGCGAAGCTGGTGCCTGGTATGTGATCTCGTCATCCAATGCGAATTTCGGTGGTGTAAAATTCGACAGGGATTTCATGATCAATCGCTCCGTTGATAACGGTGTCACGTGGACCTCCAAGGCTGTCCTGAACACGAGCGCCGACAAGGATGTTCCCAGGGGTGGTTTCGTGGATACAGACCACGAGCGCTCTATTGCCTACGACGGCGTGTCCAAGTGGGTCGTCGCGTGGGAGTCCACGTTTGCTTACGAGGGTAAGCTGGACGGGGATCGTGACGTTTTGTTTGCGACCTCATCGGACGACTGTCCCGCTGCACCCACGCCGGCTTGTCGCAGTACCTTGGCATCGAAAAAATCCCGGCTGAAGATCAAGGACCATCGCAAGGGCAATGACGCCCTGGATTGGAAACGGAAAGGCTCTGCCACGAGCCTGGCCGATTTTGATGACCCCGTTGGCGGCACCGACTACGTGCTGTGCGTCTACGATGACGTGGGTGGGGTTTCCCGGCTGATAGCCGAACAGGATATTCCCGGTGGCGAGACGTGCAAGAAGGGTGCTGCCTGCTGGACGGCCAGAGCCGGGGTCGGGTTTGACTACAAGGACTCGGCCTCTGACCACGGGGGAGTCAAGACAGCACGCCTGGCCGCCGGAACAGACGGAAAGACAAAGCTGTCGATGAAGGCCAAGGGGCCTTTCGTCGCGCCGCCCAGGCTGCCGCTCGAACAGAGCCCGTCTGTGGTGGTCGAGTTGCACAACCTTGATAGCGGTACCTGCTGGAGTGCGAGCTACTCTGCTAACGATCGCAACGATCCCAAAGTGTTCAAGGCGACGTCCGACTGAGAAATACCCGCTCCTGCAGGGTGTCGTTTGAAGGCTCTGGCAGGTTCTCCAGCGCGAGAATTATGGCCGCGACCTTCTTCGCCACGGCGTTGCCGCCTTGGTTCTCGCGAAGCTCAACGAGCATCTGCCGCGCGTAAGGATACCCCCGGATCGCTCGCGCCATCCACTCGGCGTCAGCAGCGAGAAACTGCGAGTAGCGTTGTTCGTCGCCGGCTATGTACTCGCCGATAGCGAGCACGGCCTTCTCTCGGCGGTCAACAGAAGGCGACGCAAAGGCAGCTTCCATAAGTGATCGCGGCAGCCAGAGACGGTGGTTGCCGGTGGCTGTACTCGAGGTCTGCCTACGATTATGAACACGCGAGGTTTTTGTTCCGAGCACCTCCAGGCGGGAAACGCGCAGCTGATCGCCCTGGGAGCGCAGCCGCAGCGTGTGGCTCTCCTGTCTGAGAAGTCTCGGAAGTACCTCGTGCAGGGGCAGACGCTCATAGCTCGCTCGGACGGGCCGGTCCGCGGCGTCGTATGACGCGAGTTCAACGCCGGCACGAATACAGAGGTCGGAGATCAACATCTTCAGCGAGCTCGACGCACCGACTAGGGTGGTGCGTTGCTCGGCATCGACCTCAATACGAATAGGCTCGGCGATCGCGGTTGCTGGGAGCTGCAGCCCGACAAACAGCGCCACGCCAGCGATCAGCGTGCTTGACCGAATCCAGTGATCGCCATGTTTCGTTATGATGTAATCGCCCAATACGCACCACCGCTAATGCAACAGCAACGCTACGCCAAGGTTCCATGACGTTTTACCCAAACAGTTCTAGCCCTATCGTGAGGGCTGTTTCCGCCCTGCGTCGCCTACAGGCCCCAGGTCGCCCCGAGCAACTGCCTGGTTTTTTCAGTGTCGGGGCCGGCCTCGGCCTGTCCCGGCCAGCCGACGCGTTGGCCGCCGAGCACCCCCAGCACCGAGTCCACCGAACAGCTCAGCGAGGCCAGATCGTAGCCGCCTTCGAGCAGCAACATCGCACGCCCGTCGGCCGAGCTATCTGCCAGCCCAAGCAGGTCCGAGGCCATGCAGGCAAAGTCGTGCTCGTCCAGGCCAACCTGTGCCAGGGGGTCGTCTCGGTGGGCGTCAAAGCCGGCGGACACTAGTACGAAGCCAGGATCAAACGCAGTGGCCACCGGCAGCAGCACCTCCCTGAAGGCCGACTCGTAGCCGGCCCAGTCGGCGCCGGCCGCCATCGGCAGGTTGACGGTAAATCCCTCTCCCGGGCCCTGGCCGGTTTCTCCACAGGCGCCGCTGCCCGGATACCAGGGGTACTGGTGCAACGAAACGTACATAACGCCGGGGTCGTCGTAGAAGCGGTGCTGGGTGCCGTTGCCGTGGTGGACGTCCCAGTCCACGATCAGCACGCGTTCCACGCCGTGCACCCGTCTCAGGTGCTGGGCTACGACAGCCACGTTGTTGAACAGGCAGAATCCCATCGGGTGATCGCGCTCGGCGTGGTGCCCCGGCGGCCTGAGAGCAGCAAAGCCGTTATCTACGCGGCCCTCTACTATGGCATCGGCCAGGGCCATGGCCCCGCCCGCGGCCAGGCGGGCGGCCTCGAAGGAATCCTTGCAGGCAACCGTGTCGGCGTCGAAGCGGGTGAGCGCGGAGCCGGCGCTACCGGCCACCAACGAAACGTGCTGCTGGTCGTGCACCGCCAGCAGCTCCGCGTCGTTGGCCGTGCGGGCCTCGACGCGCACGAGCGACGAGTGCCGCGGCTCGTTGAACAACAGGTCCAGGGCCGCCAGGCGTTCGGCGCGCTCGGGATGCCCCGCCCCGGGGTCGTGAAGACGGAACCTGTCGTCGCGAAGCAAACCGGTGATAGCCACGCCCCCGGTCTAGCCCGGATAGCTGACCCGGGCCAGCGGGCAGCGCGCGGTCAACCGTCTCGACCTCTACCTTGACAGCCACCGCCACCGCACCTAGCGTTAGCGCTGCACGATGTTCGGCATAGGACCCACGGAACTGATCGTAATACTGGTCATCGCCCTGCTGGTGATAGGCCCTAAGAAGCTACCCGACCTGGCGAAGTCGCTGGGCAAGGGACTGGCCGAGTTCCGGCGGGCCACATCCGACATCACCACCGAGCTCGACAACGCGCGCATCGTTGTGCAGGACCAGGTGGAACAGGCCGCCAGCGCCCACGACAAAAACATAGACAAGAAACGCGCGCCCGCCAGTTCCCAGGCTGGGAGTTCCGAGGCTGAGAGTTCCGAGGCTGGCAAGGCTGGGCCCGATATCGACGACGACAAAGACGGCGACGGCGACAAGCGGAACGACGACTGATGGCCGAGCTCGAGCTTCCGCTCAGCGGCCACCTCGAAGAACTAAGGCGCAGGCTGGGCATCGCCTTGGTCGCAACGCTGGCCGCCTTCGCCCTGTGCTACCCCGGTTCGGAGTTCTTCTTCGACCTGCTCACGGCACCACTGTTCAGCGCTGCCGAGGGAACGCCGGGGGTAAAACTCATCGGCACGGGAGTGGCCGAGGCCTTTTTCACGCGCTTGAAGGTGGCGCTGGTAGCAGCCCTGTTCGTCGCCCTGCCCGTCATCCTCTACCAGTTGTGGTTGTTCATCCTGCCGGCGCTGCGCCTGGGAGAGATCCGCTACCTGCGCTCCTTCGTGTTCTTCGGCTCGATGTTTTTCATCGCCGGCGGCGTCTTCTGCTACCGCGTGGTGTTTCCCATCGGGTTACCCTTCTTCCTGGCCGAGTACAGCCGCATAGGCATAGAGCCCACCCTGCGCATCAGCGAGTACCTGTCTTTTACCTCGCGCATGCTGCTGGCCTTCGGACTCACCTTCGAAATGCCCATCGCGACTTTCTTCCTGGCCCGGACGGGACTGGTCACCCATGTAACCTTGCTGCAGAAAGGTCGCTACGCTGTGCTGGTCATGTTCGTGATGGCCGCCATACTGACGCCACCCGACGCCGTGTCGCAGATGCTGATGGTGCTGCCGCTGCTGCTGCTGTACCTCCTGTCGATAGGCGTGGCCTGGGCTTTCGGCCGCGATCGCAAGGCCGACACTGACAACTCCGACACCGGCAACGACGACTGACCACAGTCGCTGCCGACCGATCAGTCGCGCAGTTCGTCGAGCAGATCGCTGGACTGCAATTCGACCAGCGCGGGCGGCAGCTCAGACGCGGGCACCAGCAACACCTCGTCTATGTCGGCCAGCACGGCGGCCACCTGTTCGCAGGAGCCAGGCACCGCCAGTAAGGCCACCAGTGCGCGGCCCTGGCGATAGTGTGGCAGCGCGGTCCTTATAACCCCGGCGCCCTCGTAGGACTCGAGCAGGACCTTCAGGTGCACACACTCGCTGCGCGGCAGGTCGACAAACAGCAGGTACAGGCCCAGGCGCTCGCTGTAAGCGTCGGCAGGCCACGAGGATGGCGGACCGTCTTTCACAAGATTCGCCATCAGTGGTAGGCCGCGGTCACGTCGAAGTAGAGGTAGCCCTGCTCTTCGCAGCTGTCGCACTCCACGCGCACCACGCGCACGCGCCTGTCCTGGTCACCGGCGGTACCTTCGCCCAGGCTCTTCATGCGGCCGCCGCAGTGGCAACGCCGGCGCTCGATTTCGGCGTCGATCTCCTTGAACCCACTGACCTTCTTCGCGGTATCAGCGCTGCCCCCGGGCAGCATCCTGAGCTTGCGGGCGAGCAACCGGCGCCTGGCCAGCTTCCAGCCCGCGAACGACAGCGCCACGATGAGCGCCAGTCCGAGCGCAGAAAACACCACTCAGCGCCCGAAATGTGTGTAGAGCGAAGGCAGTTCCATCGGGATTTCTTCGCTCGGCAGGTCCGCCACTGGCGGGATCACGCCTACCCGGTAACGGCTGATGAAATCCTGGTCCAGCTCCACGCGCAGGGCCGACAGGGGGCCACTGATGCGCAACGGCACGCGCAGGTTCCGGTCTACACCCAGCTCCAGCACGCAGTCGAGCTCCAGGCTGGCCGGTTTCATGCCGGCTGTGGCCCTGTCGCTAACGGCCAGGCGACCGGCGCCTGACAGGCGACCACCACCGGGGCGGCCACCCTCAAGACGAACGTCCAGGTCAGCTATGAGAACGCCGTCGCCGTCGCTGACGAAGTCCATCGCCAGGCGATCAAATACCGTGGCTGCAGCAGCACCGGAAGCAAGGTCGTACGGCCTACCCTCCAGGGCTGCCCTGGCGGCACCCACCAGGTCCACACCGGCCAGCACGCCGTCGTGCAGGGCCAGGCGGCCCGCAGACTTGAGCTGACTGCGGTTGGGGCCACCGTGGTCGGCCATGGCGTCAAGTGCGCCGCTTACCTGCAAACCCTCCAGGCCGCTGACGTCGACGAGCAACGCCTCCACATCAGCGTCGTCGATGACAACGCTCAGCCGTATATCCCGGCCCGCGGGGTTCTCCCCCCCGCTGTCCAACGATACCGCGCCACCCACCGACACCGTGCCGTCCCAGATGGCCATGTTCATGGCGTTGAGGCGGAATACATCCTTCCACCACACCAGCCCCGAGCGCGCGTCGCTGAGCGTCACCGGGCCGGCCTTGAGTTCGCGAGCCTTGAAAGAAGCCGAAAGGTCGGCGTTAATACTATGGATGGCTCCCGCAAAACTCGTGTCGGTGGCCTGCATCTGCAACCAGGGCAGCGGCGAGAGATCCACCGAGTCGGCGGTCACCTCGTAGCGCAACGCCGTGGCCTCGGGCGTGCCGGTGAGCTTGAGGGTTCCCGTCAGCGTGGTCTGCGGCACGAGCTCCCCCTCCAGTCCGAAGTCAGCCAGGAGCGCGGCCAGCTCCACGTCCTCGGCCCGCACCCTCATCGACGCCTCCGCCGACCTGCGTCGGCTCAGCCACCCCAGGGCGGTAAAGTCCTGTCCGTAAGCGCTGAGCGAGGCGCTCTTTACGCGCAGCCTGGAATCGTCCAGCGACATGGTCGACTGCAGCTCGAGGCGATCGCGGAGACCGTACATGTCCACCCCCACCGAGCCCGTGACGCCGAACAGCAGCGGCTCCGCCGGCATATCGTCGTTGCCACGCTCGCCAATGAAACCGCCACCCTTGATGTCGAGGTCAAGCTCGCCGACCAGCCACGGCGGCAACCAGTCACCGATGGCACCCCGCAGCAACTGCGGCGAGGCCCCGCTCAGGGCGACTTCAAAATCGAGGCCGTGACCGCCCGTGGGACCGGCCCCGGCCAGCAGGGTGCCCGACGAACTCACGCTGCCGCCCCCGGCGGGCTTCGCCTCTACGGTGAACGCCAGCCCTCCATTCGCGGCAGTCCAGAAATCACCTTCCAACTGCCCGAGCTCCAGGGCCAGCGGGGGGTCGTAGCTGTTGTCCAGCAGTTGAACGCTACCGTCGATTACCGATCGTACTTGCGCGAGCAACCGCAGCACGAGCTCGCCGGTACGCGGCCCGGGTTCCCCGCTCGATAAAAGATGCTCGCCGTCCCCGTTGATCTCCAGGCGAAGCGTGGGCGCTACAACTTCTACGCCGGCGGCTTCCACCCTGCCCATGAGCAAGGGCAGCAAGCGCGGACGTATGCGTACCGACTCGGCCGTGAGCACTTCGACGGCTGGCTGCTTGCCCCGTTCTACGCTGATGACCACGTCGCTGATCTCGGCGGCCGGACGGGGAAAGAAAACAAGGCCCGCGGTGCCATATTCGGCCGTCATCCCGGGCAACTCCTGTGCGCGTGCGGCAAAAGCCTCGAAGTCGGTCACGATACGAGTGCGCAATGACGACAGAGAAAACCCCAGCAACGCGGCCAAGGCCACGCAGGCAGCTACCAGAAGCTTACGCATCGGCGCAACAACCCGTACCGCGGCAACTTGCGCCGCGTTGACTGTGTTCACCCGCGACGCTAACCACAAGCATGCCCGTGGTGGCGCCCGGAGGAGCAACGATGTCGGACGAAAGCTTATCGTATGAAACCATAGAACTGAGCAGCACCGACCAGGGAGTAACAACCATGCTCCTGGACAGGCCCGATGAGCGTAACGCAATGAACGTCGCCATGGGGAGGGAGATACAGCAGGCGGTCGAGAGCATCAACGCGGACCCCCACTGCCGCGTGGTGATCATAAGGGGCAGCGGGCGGGCCTTCAGCGCCGGCGGCGACCTCAAGAGCCTGGCCCACGAGGCCGGACTCGGCGGCGACGGCAGCGGCCTGGGCGGAGGGTCAAGCTTCTACCGGCTTTTTCTGTCGATAACCGAGCTGCGCGTACCCTCCATAGCGGCGATCAACGGTCACGCCATAGGCGCCGGGCTGTGCTTTGCCCTGGGCGCCGACCTGCGCGTGATGCACCAGAAAGCCAAGGTGGGCATGACCTTCGTAAAACTGGGCATCCACCCGGGAATGGCTGCCACGTGGACCCTGCCGCGACTGGTGGGCCCAGCGGTTGCCGCCGAGCTGCTCTACACCGGCCGCCTGGTTACGGCCGACGAAGCGCTGGCCATGGGACTGGTCAACCGCACAGCGGACGAAGACTTCGACGAGGTGGTAGCCGAGTTGGCGGCGGGCGTGGCCGACAGCGGCCCGGTGGCCGTGCGGGCCGTCAAGGAAACCCTGGCCGGAACCTGGGAAAGGAGCCTCGACGAAGCCATGGAGCTTGAGTCGACTACCCAGGCCATGACCTTCAATACCGACGATGCCCGCGAGGGAATGAAGGCGATAATGGAGAAACGGTCGCCGCGCTTCGAGGGCCGCTGATCTTCACCAGGATATTTACTGGTCGCTGACGTCGGACTCCGCGTAGTTGCTGACCAGCCACTTGCCCTCGCTCTTTACAAGCCGCAGCAGCACCTGCTTGTCGAAGGGCTCGGCCCCCACCGGCGACACGGTAAGGCGGTACACCATCATCACCGCTTGAGCGTCGCTGGCTGAGTCGCTGGCGCCTACTCCGGGCGCGTCTCCAGCCACGGCTCCAGCGCTACCCCCGATCTGCCGATCCAGCCGGTAGTTGATACGCGGCATGCGGGTGTCGGCACCACGCTCGAACCCCTCGGTCAGGCGTATTTCTTCGCCCACCTTGCTCGCGGCCAGGCCGGTGGTCAGCAGGCTGGAGGCCTGCAGGTCGGCCAGCAGGTAATGCGCGTCGAGAAAGTCTCTCGCCGCGGCCTCCGGTGTTCCCGCTGGGGGCCCGCAGGCCGCCAGCGCCGCGGCCAGCAGCAGCGGCAAGTACAGGGCCGCCACTCCCCGGGCATTTGCGCCAGGCTCAGCTGCCGCCCTTGAATAGTTTTTCGAGTTCACTCTTTGCTCCCCCCGTGTCGTCGCCCGGCGAAGTAGCCGCGCTGCCCTCCCAGTAGTCACAGAAGTTTGCCACCTCCTTGTCCACCACCCTGTCGGCGGCCGGTTCGCCGCAGTCATTGAAGCGACTGGTATCGTAAAAGCGACAGGCCATGCAGCAGTGCAGCCAGGCCGAACAGCCCGGGCAACAGGTCTGCCGTCCCAGGGTCCCCTCCCACTCGTACACCGCCGAGCAGGCCGGGCAACTTACCCGGCGCGTCTCAGGCAAGCTCCAGCCCCACGCTCCCGGTCAGCCAGTCCTGCAACGTGTCGAGCAGTTCTTCGAGGGCACCGGGCTCTTCAAAACGATGCCCCACGCCGGGGAATATTACTTCGCGCACCGGCCCGGCCACGGCTGCCGCCAGGCGGTGGGCCTGCTCCACCGGCACCACGGTATCGGCGTCCCCGTGCATGATGAGGGTGGGCAATTGCAGCGAAGGCAGGCGCGTGAGGAGTTCAAAACCCTCGGCGTCGTCGAGAAAACTCGACCGCAAACTCGCGTCACCCCAGGGCCGACTGCCACTGCTGCGCCACTGCTCGCGGTCGGCCTCCGACACGCCACGCAGAAACAGCGACGACTCGGCCACGGCGGCCAGCGTTGCGACACCCGACAACTGTCCGCCCAGGATCGTGGCCGCCTTGAGCGCCACCATTCCGCCCAGGCTCGAGCCCACCATGACGCAGGGACCAGGCTCGAAGCCGAGCAGAAAATCCATCGCGCCCAGGGCGTCTTCGACCTCGCCACTCATCGTCAGGTCTTCAAAGTTGCCCTCCGAATCGCCCACGAAGCTGAAATCAAAACGCAGTATGCCAACGCCCAGGGGCAGGAATCTTTTCACCATGGCCAGCTGCTTGGTCCCGCCGCGGGTGGATTCCATGCCGTGGCACAGCAGCAGCCACGGGCAGCGCTCACTCGAGGGACGATGAACGTCGCCCACCAGGATGTTGCCCCTGCGACCGGCAAATTCGACCCTTTCCCCGCGGAGAAACTGCTGCCTGTTACGAATGTTTTGTCGGTCCACCGCAGTATTGTTACCATGTCAGCAGTGGTCGTGGAACAGGCAGACTCATCTCGATCGGGCCCAGGCTGGGAAACCACCGCCCGTCGCAGACTGGAGCAGGCACGCGAAGCGGCCGGCCTGGCGAGCGACGCGCCCCTGCTGGGCGAGTTGCTCGGCTTTGCCCGCTACCTTCACGTCGAGCGCGGGCACTCGGCCAACACCGCGCGCGCCTACATGGGTGACATAGGTCGCTACGTGATATTTCTCTACGAGCGCGGCTTCATGCAGGGCCGGTCGCCGGATTGCAACGAGCTGGTGGCCACCGGCTCGGGAGCCGTGAAGTCCTGGCTCGCCTCGCGCCTGCCCGACTGCCGTCGCAGCACCCTGGCCCGCAACCTGTCGTCGCTCAGAACCCTGTTCCGTTTTCTTTCGAGGGACGGCCTGCTCGTCGACCCGGGCGAGGGCATGAAATCCCCGCGTGTGCCCGCCGTGTTGCCACCGTGCCTGTCGGTAGAGGACGTCGACACCCTGTTGGAGTCGACCACGGGCAGCGACGACGCCTCGCTCAGGGACCGCGCCCTGCTCGAAGTCATTTACTCCTGCGGCCTGCGTGCCTCCGAATGCGTGGGCATGAACTGGACCGACGTCAACCAGGAGCTCGGGGTGGTCAGGGTGATGGGCAAGGGCAACAAGGAACGCATAGTCCCGGTGGGCAGCCGCGCGCTCGACGCGCTGGCCCACTACCGCCACGGCTGGACGCGAAAGCGGAGCGACGTCGACGCGGTGTTCGTCAACTGGTCGGGCTCGCGCCTGAGCTCGCGCAGCGCCGGGCGCGTGCTCGACCGGCGCCTGCTCGAGTCAGGGCTGAGCGCGCGCGTGGGACCCCACTCGCTGCGCCACTCCTTTGCCACCCACCTGCTCGAAAGTGGGGCAGACCTCAGGTCCATACAGGAGATGCTCGGGCACGCTTCACTCTCGACCACGCAGAAGTACACCCACCTGGACATGAAGCACCTATCGGAGGTCTACGACCGCGCCCACCCGCGGGCCTGAACGCGGCCTGGCCGGTCGCCGGCCACCCGCTGCACGAGCTCTGGCAACCCGAAAAAGAGGGGCCTGCTTGGATTCTTAGCCGCGAACAGGGCAACCTCTGCGGCGATGCACGCAACGACCATTATCGCCGTCCGCCGCGACGACCGGGTAGCCATGGCCGGCGACGGCCAGGTGTCCACCGGTGACACCATCATGAAACACTCCGCCCGCAAGGTCCGCCGGCTGTACGGCGGCAAGGTCCTGGGCGGCTTCGCCGGGGCCACGGCAGACGCGTTTACCCTGTTTGAAAAGTTCGAAGCCAAGCTCGATCAGTACAATGGCCAGATCGTTCGCGCGGCCGTAGAGCTGGCCAAGGACTGGCGTAGCGACCGCGTATTGCGGAGGCTGGAGGCCATGCTCATCGTCGCCGACAGCGAGGCCTCGTTGCTGATTTCGGGAGCCGGCGACGTCATAGAGCCCGACGACGGGGTTATCGCCATCGGCTCGGGCGGTAGCTACGCGCTGGCCGCCGCAAGAGCACTGCTGGACCACTCCGAGCTGTCGGCCGCCGACACGGCCCGCGAGGCCATGAAAATCGCCGGCCGTATCTGCGTGTACACCAACGACAACATAGCCATCGAGGAACTCCCGTGAACGAATACCCGATGACACCACGGGAGATCGTGTCGGAGCTCGACCGTTACATAGTCGGCCAGGCGGAGGCCAAGCGGGCAGTGGCCATTGCCCTGCGCAACCGCTGGCGGCGGCTGCAGGTTGACAGCGAGTTGCGCGAAGAAATCGTGCCCAAGAACATCATCATGATCGGCCCCACCGGCGTGGGAAAGACCGAGATCTCGCGCAGGCTGGCCAAGTTGGCCGACGCGCCCTTCGTCAAGGTGGAGGCCACGCGCTTTACCGAGGTGGGCTACGTGGGCCGCGACGTGGAATCGATCATCCGCGATCTCACCGAGTTGGCCATAAGCATGGTCGAGGAAGAAGAGAAGGAAAAGGTCCAGGTCAGGGCCGCCGAACGGGCCGAGGAACGGGTGCTCGACGCCCTGCTGCCGGGCAAAGACCCCTCGCTGGCGGCCGCCGGTGGGCCCGCCAGCCTGCCCGAGAACGACGACACCCGTGAAAAGCTGCGCCGCATGCTGCGCGATGGCGCCCTCGACGACAGGGAAGTCGATGTGGAGCCAACCCAGCAGATGCCCATGCTCGAGATACTCGGCCCGCAGGGAATGGACGACGCCACCTCCAGCCTCAAGGACAGCCTCGGGAGTTTTCTGCAGGGGATGCGTGAGCCGCGGCAGCACAAGGTCAAAGTGCCCGAAGCGCTCGAACAGCTCACGGCCCAGGAGGCCGAGGCCATGCTCGACAGGGGCGAGGTCGCCACCGAGGCCATCAGGCGGGTTGAAGAAAGCGGCATTGTCTTCATCGACGAGATCGACAAGATCTGCGGTCGCGACGGCTCAGTGGGAGCCGACGTGTCCAGGGAAGGAGTGCAGCGGGACCTGCTGCCCATAGTCGAAGGCTCCACGATCAAGACCCGCCACGGCATGGTCAAGTCCGACCACGTGCTGTTCATCGCCTCGGGCGCCTTCAATGTCGCCAAGCCCGCCGACCTCATACCCGAGTTCCAGGGGCGGTTTCCCGTCAGGGTGGAACTCAACGCGCTGGACCGCGGCGATTTCGTACGCATCCTGACCGAGCCGCGCAACGCGCTGACCCGCCAATACTCCGCCCTGCTCGAAACCGAGAACGTGGAGCTGGTATTTGAAGCGTCGGCCATTGACGCGCTGGCCGGCATGGCGGCCGAGGTCAACGAGCGCTCTGAAAACGTGGGAGCGCGGCGGCTGCACACCCTGCTCGAACGGCTGCTGGACGAAATATCCTTCGAGGCCCCCGAGCGCTCGGGCAGCCAGCTGCTCATAGACGCCGATTATGTGAATGAAAAGCTGTCGGCCATCGTAGAAGACCAGGACCTTTCGCGCTATATACTCTGACTCCGGCCGGCCGGGCGAGCGCTGCCCGGCTGTACGGGTGAAAGCTGCATAGAACACCGATGAACGAGCTCATAGCAAAGGCTGAAGTGCTGCTCGAAGCGCTGCCCTACATAAAGCGCTTCGCAGGACGCACGATCGTCATCAAGTACGGTGGCGCCGCCATGCTGTCCGATGAACTCAGGGACGGCTTTGCCGAGGACGTGGTGCTGCTGAAATCACTGGGCCTGAACCCGGTGGTGGTGCACGGCGGCGGCCCACAGATAGGCGAAGCGCTCAAGCGCAGCGGAGTCGAGACGCGCTTTGTCAGGGGCATGCGGGTGACCGACAAGGCGGTCATGGACGTGGTCGAGATGGTGCTGGGCGGCACCATCAACATGGGTATCGTATCGATGATACAAGGCCACGGCGGTCAGGCCATAGGGCTGAGCGGCAAGGACGGTGGCCTGCTTGAAGCCGTGCCGATGAAGGTCGTCGTCGAGGGCTCCAACGAAGCGGTCGACCTGGGACAGGTGGGCGAGGTGACGCGGGTGAACCCCGGGGTACTCGAGAAATTCATCTCCACCGACTACATCCCGGTCATCGCCCCCATCGGCGCGGGCAGCGACGGACTCAGTTACAACATCAACGCCGACCTCGCTGCCTCGCACATCGCCCGTGCGCTGGGCGCGGCCAAGCTCATGCTGCTCACCGACGTAGAGGGCATACGCGGTAGCGACAGCCAGCTGTCGCCCAGGGTCTCAACCCTGCAGGCACGGGCCTGGATAGAAGGCGGCGCGATAGAAGGCGGCATGATCCCCAAGGTGGAGTGCGGGCTTGACGCCCTGGCTGGTGGCGTGAGCCAGGTGCACATCATCGACGGCCGGGTAAGCCATGCCGTGCTGCTCGAAATCTTCACAAACACCGGCGTCGGCACCGAGCTGGTGCTCGGCACAGAAGATGGAGCGCCCCGAGGTGGCTGAGAAAACCCAGCCCAGTGTCGAGCTCACCGAGAACTTCGCGGTGGGCAACTACGCGAGGTTTCCCGTTGCCTTCACGCACGGCGAAGGCCGCTACCTGTGGGACGAAGACGGGCGGCGCTACCTGGATTTCTTCAGCGGCCTGGGCGTCAGCTGCCTCGGACACGGCCACCCCGCCCTGCTCGAGGCCATCACCGAGCAGGCCGGCAAGCTGCTGCACACTTCGAACCTCTACAGCCACGCACCTGGAGCCGAGCTCGCACGGCGGCTTTGCGAACTCAGTTTCGCCGACCGGGTTTTCCTGTGCAACAGCGGTACCGAGGCCATCGAAGCAGCCATAAAAATGGCGCGCAGGGCCAAGCCCGACCGCCACGAAATCGTGACCGCGTTCGGTTCTTTTCACGGCAGGACAATGGGCTCACTGGCGGCCACCGGGCAGCCCGCCCTGCGCGAAGGCTTCGGACCCATGCCACCGGGCTTCGTGCACGTGGAGTACGGCGATCCCGCGGCCGTAGCCGCCGCCGTGAACCCCGGCACCGCTGCCGTGCTCGTGGAGCCCATACTGGGCGAAAGCGGAGTGGTGCTTCCCCCGCCCGGCTACCTGGCCGAGCTGCGCAGTATCTGCGACCGCGAGGGCCTGCTGCTGCTGCTCGACGAGGTTCAGACCGGCATGGGCCGAACGGGAACCCTGTTTGCCTGCGAGGGCGAAGAGGTAAAACCCGATATCCTGGCCACCGCCAAGGGACTGGCCGGCGGTCTGCCGGTGGGCGCGGTGCTGGCCACCGAGCAGGCAGCAGCCGCCCTGCTGCCCGGCAGCCACGGCTCTACCTTCGGCGGTAACCCGGTAGCCAGCGCGGCTGCCCTGGCCGTGCTCGACAGCTTTAACAAGGAAGGCGTGCTGAAAAACTGCCAGGAAACAGGCGAATACCTGGCCGCCGGGCTGCGTCGCTTATTTGAGGGCCACCCTGACGTTGTCGAGGTCAGGGGGCGCGGCCTGATGCTTGGAGTCGAGTTCTCTTCGCCGACGGCGCCGCTGGTCGCAGCCGCGCTCGAGCTGGGCCTGCTCGTGAACGCGGCCGCGGGCACGGTGCTCAGACTGCTGCCGCCGCTTACCCTGACGCGCGAGGAAGCAGACGAAGGACTTGACCTGCTGGAAACGGCGTTAAAAAAGGTAAGCTGAATAAATGAAACGAGACCTTGTCACACTTGACGGCCTTTCGGCCGAAGAACTGCGAAGCCTGCTGGCGCTGGCCGCGCAGCTCAAGCAGCAACTCGCGCAGGGGCAGGCCCACCCGCTGCTGGCCGGGCGAACCCTGGTGCTGGTGTTCGAGAAACCCAGCCTGCGCACGCGGGTAACTTTTGAAACCGGCATGTTCCAGCTGGGTGGCCACACTGTTTACCTGGCACCCGACGACATAGGACTCGGCAAGCGCGAGAGCGTGACCGACGTCGCCCACGCGCTGTCGCAGTGGGTAGACGTCATCGCCGCGCGCACCTTCGCGCACCAGACCGTAGAAGAACTGGCCGCCGAAGCCTCGGTGCCGGTCATCAACGCGCTGAGCGACCTCGCCCACCCCTGCCAGGTAATCGCTGACCTGCTCACCATACAGGAGAGCAGGGGCAGCCTGGACGATGTGCGGGTCGCCTTCCTGGGCGACGGCAACAACGTGGTCAACTCCTGGTTGATGGCCACGTCGAAGCTGGGTTTTGATTTCACGCTGGCCTGTCCCTCCGGCTACGAGCCCGAGGCCGGCGTGCTCGAGCGCGCGTGTGCAGCTGCTACGGGCAGCATCACCATCACCCACGACATAGACGAGGCGGTCGAAGGGGCCGACGTTCTTTACACCGACGTCTGGACGAGCATGGGACAGGAAGAAGAAACCGCGACGCGACTGCAGGCCTTCGCGCCCTACCAGCTCAACCAGTCGGTGGTCGACAAAGCCACCGACGGGGTTATTGTTATGCACGACCTGCCGGCTCACAGGGGCGAAGAAATCACCGACGAGGTGATCGACGGCCCCGCGTCGGTGGTCATGAGGCAGGCCGAGAACCGCATGCACGCGCAGAAGGCCCTGCTCGTGTGGCTGCTCGAAGCAACGGAGGCAGGGTCCTGAACGAGTCCATCAAAAAAATTGTACTGGCTTACAGCGGCGGGCTCGACACTTCGGTCATCCTCAAGTGGCTCGTGGAGACCTACGACTGCGAGGTCGTGGCCTACGCTGCCGACGTGGGCCAGGGCAAGGAGCTCACCGGCCTGCGCGAGAAAGCCATGGCCACAGGCGCCTGCGAGGTCTACGTGGAAGACCTGCGAGAGGAGTTCGTCGGCGATTTTGTATTCCCCATGCTCAGGGCCGGTGCGGTGTACGAGGGGACTTACCTGCTGGGCACCTCCATAGCGCGGCCGATCATAGCCAGGCGGCAGGTCGAGATAGCAGAAGAGACCGGCTCGGATGCCGTGTCGCACGGTGCCACGGGCAAGGGCAACGACCAGGTCAGGTTTGAGCTAACCTTCGCCGCGCTCGCGCCCCGGCTCGCCGTGGTGGCACCCTGGCGGACCTGGGACCTCAACTCGAGGACGAAGCTTTTTGCCTTTGCCGACAAGCACGGCATCGAGGTGCCGGGTACAAAAGAAAAAAGCTACAGCATGGATCGCAACGTCCTGCACGTAAGCTACGAGGGCCACGACCTCGAGGATCCGTGGTCGGAACCCGATGACGCCATGTTTCTGACCACGGTGTCGCCCGAGCAGGCCCCCGACAAGGCCGAGTACGTGGAGATCGACTACGAGCAGGGGAACCCGGTGGCCATCGGCGGCAAGCGCCTGTCTCCCTTTGAACTGCTGAGCGAAGCCAACACGGTTGCGGGACGCAACGGGGTGGGCCGGGCCGACATCGTTGAGAACCGTTACGTGGGCATGAAATCACGAGGGGTGTACGAGACCCCGGGCGGAACCCTGCTCACGACGGCGCACCGGGCACTGGAATCCCTGGTGATGGATCGCGAGGTCATGCACCTGAGAGATTCGCTCATCCCGCGCTACGCCGAGATGGTGTACTACGGCTACTGGTTCGCGCCCGAGCGCGAGATGCTGCAGGCCGCCATCGACCAGTCCCAGGCCCAGGTGAACGGCACCGTGAGAATGAAGCTGTACAAGGGATCGGCCCAGGTCGTGGGCCGGCGCTCGGACTATTCTCTTTATGACCCCTCACTGGCGACCTTTGAAGAGGACGACGTCTACTCGCAGGCCGACGCGGGCGGCTTCATCCGACTGAACGCACTGAGATTGAAGATCAGGCAGAAGCTGGCGCAATCGAAGCCAGGCTGAGAAGGCCACAGCACACGATGACAAAGCAAAAAAAGAGCAGCACCCGAAAGAAAACCGCCCCGGCGGGCAGCAAGAGCTGGGGTGGCCGCTTCGGTGAGTCCACCGACCCCGACGCGCAGGCGTTTACCGCATCTATTGGTTTCGACATCCGGCTGTACCCCTACGACATACGGGTCAGCACGGCCCACGCACGCATGCTGGCCGCGCAGAAGATAATCAGTGCACGCGACTCAACACGCATAGTCCGAGCTCTCAAGGAGATCAGCAGCGAACTCGACGAGGGCAGCTTCGTCCCCTCGGTGGCCGACGAAGACATCCACATGGCCATAGAGCGGCGGCTGGTCGAAAAGATCGGCGCGGTGGGCGCGCGCCTGCACGCCGGGCGCAGCCGCAACGACCAGGTCGTTACCGACGTCAGGCTGTTCGTCAAGGATGCAATCGCCGGGCTCAGCGACGCCATCGCCGGACTGCAGGCCGGCCTGCGGCAGGTGGCCAAGAACAACCAGGGCGCCATCATGCCCGGCTACACCCACCTGCAAAGGGCGCAGCCGGTGCTGCTCGGGCACCACCTGCTGGCTTACCACGACATGCTCGAGCGCGATTCGGCACGCCTGGCCGACTGCCTCGAGCGGGTCGACGTACTGCCGCTTGGATCCGGCGCACTTGCCGGCAGCACGCTGCCTCTCAAGCCGAGGCTGGTTGCCGCCGAGCTGGGGTTCAAGCGGGTGGCGACCAACAGCATCGACGCGGTGTCGGACAGGGATTTCATCATCGAGTTTCTCTCGGCCACCGCCATAATGTTCAGCCACCTGGGTCGCCTTGCCACCGAGATCACGCTTTGGGCTTCGAGCGAGTTCGGCTTCGTAGGCCTGCATGATTCTTTTTCGACCGGCAGCTCGATGATGCCGCAGAAAAAGAACCCCGACATAGCCGAACTGGTCAGGGGCAAATCGGGACGTATCTACGGCAACCTCGTGGCGCTGTTGACCGTGGTCAAGGGATTACCGCTGGCCTACAACAGCGACATGCAGGAAGACAAGGAAGCGCTGTTCGACAGCGCCGATACCGCCGAGCGGTCGCTGCGCATCATGACCGCGCTGCTGCAGTCGCTCAGCTTTGACACCAAAGCCATGCGGGAGGCGGCCTCCGACGGCATGCTGCTGGCCACCGACCTCGCCGAGTACCTGGTGGCCCGCGGGCTGCCCTTCCGCGAGGCCCACGAGGTCACCGGACGCGTGGTGGCCGACTGTCTCGAGCGCGGCGTAGACCTGGCCTCGTTGTCCAGAGATGAGCTCAAGCCCTACTCCAGCGTAATAGCCGACGACATCACCGACGTGTTCGACCCGGACAAGTCCGTGGCACGCCGTAAGGCGGGGCCGGGCACAGCCGGCAGCAACGTGGCCAGGCGGCTGCGCACGCTGGACCGTTGAAAAGCAACTCGCAGCCAGCAACGCCGAGGAGGGCTCGACTTTTGTCGGCCGGGCTTTTCTCGGCCGTGCTGCTGCTTGGCGCCTGCGGGGTGCGCACCCCGCCTCGGCCTCCGGAAAACACAGCCCCGCTGATGACCGGCCAGGCCCTGGCCACCCGCAACGGCGACGGCAGCGTTACCCTGAGCTGGAAACGACCAGGTACAAGCGTGGACGGAATGAGGCTCGACGACCTCGCCGGTTTTGAGATCGAGCGGCTGTCAACCGACGGCGAGTGGGAAGTCATAACCACGCTGGCGGTCACCGACGCCAAGCGGATCAACCCGCGTAGCGACTGGACGCACACCGACACCACCGCCCCGCCGGGTATCCCCGATTTCAGGGTGACGCCGTTTCTCGAAGACGGGCAGAGGGGTTCGCCGCTCAAGTGTCTCAACAGATGACCACCAGCGTGGTTTTTCCCGGCCAGGGTTGTCAGAAAACCGGCATGGGGCGAGATTTTCACGACGAGTTCGAGGAGGCCCGGCTGGTCTTCGAACTGGCCTCCGACACTCTCGATCTGGACATGCGAGCCCTGTGTTTCGAAGAGGACGACCGGCTGCAGCAGACCGAGTTTCAGCAGCCCGCCATCCTCACCGTCGAGTTGGCAATGCTGGAGTCACTGCGCGCGCACTTTGACCTGGCCGACAGCTGCTGGGGAGGCCACAGCCTGGGCGAGTACGCGGCGCTCGTGGCCGCCGGTGTACTGCCCACAGCCGAGGCCCTGCGGCTGTCCCGGCAACGAGGCCGGCTGATGCAGGACTGCGTTGCCTCGGACGGCGGGACAACTGTTACCGGCGCCATGCTGGCCGTCACCGCCCGCGGGCTCGACCAACAGGCACTGCTCGAGTTGGTGACCGAACTCGGCCTTGACATCGCCAACGTAAACTCAGCCCAGCAGACCGTCATCGCCGGGGAGACCGGCGCGGTAGCCAGGGCTGGCGAAAGGATAGCCGCGCACCCTGCCCTGTCGGGCGCCAGGCTGGTTGAACTTAGGGTGTCAGCACCCTTTCATTCCCGGCTGATGGCCCCGGTGGCCGACAGCCTGCGACCCCTGCTCGAAGATTCTGCCGACGGCTGGCAACCCGAACGCGCGAGCAAGGTAACCAGCAATCACAGCGGCGGGTTCCACGAGCCGGTCGCGGCCAGGATCGTAGACGGCCTGGCCATGCAGGTCTGCTCGCCCGTGCTCTGGAACGAGAACATGCCGCTGCTCGCTGCTGCCGCCGAGCCCGTGGTCGAGATCGGCCCTGGTCGCCCGCTACGTGGCTTCTTTCGCAGCATAGGCGTAAAGGTGCTGTCGGTGAGCACGCTGGAAATCGCACGCGAGCTGCTCTCCGACTGAAAGCCTCGACTGACTGGCCTTCCCGATTGCCCGCGACTATAGTTCGCGCTCCCGCCCCGCCCGGGGTGGGCTGCTTGAAATGGAGTTTTTCAGCCGCAGGAACGGCAGCCTCTACGCCGAAAACGTCGCCCTGTCCGAGCTGGCCGGGGCGGTAGGCACGCCCTGTTACGTGTACAGCCTGGCCGCGCTCCGAACCCAGCTGGGCGCCTGGCGCGAGGGCTTCGGCGACCACCCCCACCTCGTCTGTTACTCGGTGAAGGCCAACTCCAACCTCGCGGTGCTGCGAGCGCTGGCCAACGAGGGTGCCGGCTTCGATGTCGTTTCGGGTGGCGAGCTGGCCCGCGTGCTGGCCGCCGGCGGCCAGGCCTCCAGCGTGGTGTTTTCCGGAGTAGGCAAGCAGGCCTGGGAGATCCGTGCCGCCCTGGATGCCGGCATACTCATGTTCAACGTCGAGTCGCTGGCCGAGCTCGAACTGATAAACCAGCTCGCCCTTGAAACGGGAACCACGGCGCCGGTGTCCCTGCGGGTCAACCCCGACGTCGATCCCCGGACCCATCCCTACATCGCCACCGGATTGGCCGACAGCAAGTTCGGCATAGCCGCAGACCAGTGCGTGGAGCACTATCACCGGGCTACCGAGCTCAAGGGCATAGAGCTGCTGGGCGCCGACTGCCACGTGGGCTCGCAACTGGTGAGCAGCTCGCCGATAGAAGAAGCCGCCACGCGTATGGCTTCCCTGCTCGACCGCCTGGACAGCGCGGGAATACCGATAGGCTACGTCGACATGGGCGGCGGCCTGGGCGTGACCTACCAGGACGAGTCACCGCCGGGGCCCGACGAGTGGGCGGCCACCCTGCTACGGGTCTTCGAGGGCCGCGGGCTCACCATCGTGGTGGAACCGGGTCGCTCCATAGCCGCCAACGCCGGTGTATTGCTCACCACCGTGCTGTTTCACAAGGGCAACCAGGAGAAAAACTTCGTCGTAGTAGATGCGGGCATGAACGACCTCGCCCGCCCCTCACTGTACTCGGCGCACCACGACGTCGAGGCGGTAGA
Source organism: Pseudomonadota bacterium (assembly GCA_014382245.1). Taxonomy (GTDB): domain Bacteria; phylum Desulfobacterota; class Binatia; order UBA1149; family UBA1149; genus UBA1149. Next base: position 20,401 of record JACNKC010000090.1, read on the forward strand.
GGACTGCGATGGCGCGATCACCGCCGACGTGGTCGGTCCCATCTGCGAGAGCGGTGACTTTTTTGCGAAGGAAAGGCTGGTAGCCAACGTCCAAGCAGGCGGGCTGCTGGCGATCATGAGCGCCGGTGCATACGGTTTCGTGATGGCTTCAAACTACAACACCCGGCCGCGGCCGGCCGAGGTACTGGTCAACGGCGACAGCTGGGACCTGGTGCGCGAAAGAGAAACCGTGGAGTCGCTGTTCGCGGGCGAGGCCATCCCCGGCCACCTGTCGGGAGAATAGCCCACTGGGTGCCATGCAACTCGAGCTCGCCAAGATCCACGGCTGTCACAACGACTACCTGTTCGTCGACTGCACCCGGGCTCCGCTCAAGAACCCCGGCGAGGTCAGCCGCCGCCTGTCACCGCGCAGGGGAGCCATCGGGGCCGACGGGCTGATACTGGTCTGTCCATCCGAGGAGGCTGACTTCCGCATGGAAATGTACAACGCCGACGGCAGCCGCGGCGCCATGTGTGGCAACGGCATAAGGGGGCTGGCCAAGTTCGTCTACGAACGCGGGCTGGCGGGAACGTCCAACAGCCTGCTGGTCGAGACCGACTGCGGCAACAAGGCTCTCGAGCTGCACCTGACCGACGGCAAGGTCGAGTCGGTGACCGTGGACATGGGGCCGCCCGTTCTCGAGGGCAGGCAGGTGCCGGTCAACGCCGACGGCGAGCAGTTTGATGTGCCGCTACTGGTAGACGGGCGAAGCTGGACGGTCAGCTGCGTGTCGATGGGCAACCCCCACTGCGTGACCTTCGACGAGGACCCCGAAGGCCTTGACCTCGAACAAACAGGCCCGGCCTTCGACAGCCACGAGTTCTTTCCCTCGGGCGTCAACACCGAGTTTGCACGCGTAGACAACCGCGGGCAGCTGACCATGCGGGTGTGGGAGCGGGGCTCGGGCGAAACCGAGGCCTGCGGCACCGGGGCCTGCGCCGTGGTGGTGGCCGCCCACCGCACCGGTCGCTGCGACAGCAACGCCACGGTGGTTCTTAAAGGCGGACAACTGTACATAGAACTGCGCGGGGATGGCCGGGTATTCATGACAGGTCCCGTCGAAGAGAGTTTCAGTGGCACGGTGAGCGTGCCTGGATGAATCAGGGCAATAGGAACAACGAGCGTGTTTGAAGGAACCTGGACAGCACTGGTAACCCCCTTTAGCGACGGCGAGGTCAACGCCGAGGCCCTTGCCCGGCTGGTCAACCTGCAGGCCGAGGCGGGCGTTGATGGAGTCGTCCCCTGCGGGAGCACGGGCGAGTCGGCGACCCTGAGCCACGACGAACACGAGCGCGTGATCAGCGCCGTCATCGAGGCCGCCGACGGCCGGCTGAAAGTACTGGCCGGCACCGGCTCCAACTCCACCGCCGAGTCGGTGAAGCTGACGCGCTTCGCTCGCAGCGCCGGTGCCGACGGCGCGCTGCTGATATCCCCTTACTACAACAAGCCCACCCAGGCTGGCCACGTGGTTCACTACCGCGCGGTAGCCGAGGCCGCCGACCTGCCGTTGGTGGTCTACAACATCCCCGGCAGAACGGGCGTCAACCTGCTGCCCGAGACCCTGGCCGAGCTGGCAGCGATACCTGGCATCGTGGCGCTCAAGGACGCCGCCGGGTCCATGGACCAGGCCATGCGAACAATGCAGCTGGCCGGCGACGACCTGACCGTGCTCTCGGGTGACGACTCGCTCACCCTGCCGCTGATGGCCCTGGGTGCCGGCGGGGTCATAGCGGTGGTCTCCAACCTGCTGCCCACGCGCATGAAGGCGCTGGTGGACGCGGCTGCCGCGGGGCAGATGGAGAACGCGCGCAACATACACCGCGAGCTTCTCCCGCTCATGCAGGCAATGTCGCTGGAGACCAACCCCATACCGGTGAAGACAGCCATGCAGCTTGCCGGCCGTTGCTCGGCCGAAATGCGACTACCACTTACACCCATGACGGCCGAGAACAGCTCGGCGCTCGAAGCCGTCATGCGCGGCTACGACCTGCTGCAGGGATAAGGTGCGAGAATAATGGGCAAGCTGGTAGACATAACGGTGTGCGGAGCCGGCGGACGTATGGGCCGACGGATAGTAGCGCTGGCCGAAGAGAACGGGCTGCGGGTAACGGGCGCGCTGGAGGCACCAGGCCACCCGGCCCTGGGCCAGGACGCTGGCCTTGCGGCCGGGGTCGCGGCCAGCGGCGTCACCATCGGCGATGACCTGAAGACCTCGTGGACCAAGGGAGCGGTGATAGTGGATTTCAGTTCGCCCGCCGCCACGCTGGCCCAGCTCGAGTTCGCGGCCGGCAACGGCGCGCCGGTAGTTGTGGGCACGACCGGGCTCGACCCGGAACAGCGCGCGCGCGCCGAAGAGCTCGCCGCACGCACGGCTACCGTGATGGCATCGAACATGAGCGTGGGCATCACTGTGCTCGACAGCCTCGTCGAGCAAGCGGTCAAAGCGCTCGGGGGCGGTTTTGATTGCGAAATCCTGGAGCTGCACCACCGCTTCAAGAAGGATGCCCCCAGCGGAACTGCCCTGTCGCTTGCCGCTACCGCTGCCGCAGCCCGAGGGCTGGAGCTGCCGGCCTCCCTGGCAACGGCCAGGGAAGGCATGATCGGCGAAAGGCCGGACGACGAAATAGGCGTGGTCGCACTTCGCGGCGGCGACGCGGTGGGCGATCACACCGTCATGCTCGTGGGGACAGGCGAAAGACTCGAACTTACGCACAGGGCCGCGTCGCGTGACTGCCTGGCCGGCGGCGCGCTCAGGGCGGCGCTGTGGGTAGCCGGACGGCAGCCGGGCCTGTACGGAATGCGGCAGGTCTGCGGCCTTGAGCCGGCTTGAGGCCGGGAGTGGACCGTTGGCCGGCCCCCCGGATTGCCCTGGATAACCCGCCCGGCACCCGAACAGCCGATTTGCAGGCTGTGCCGATTCACGATAGACCCTCCCTTGGCTGTAACTGCTGGTAAACACGGAGATATCTTGGGCTGCCCCTCAGGGGCCACCGTGGAGCCGCAGCGAGTTTCACCCCTCCACAGCCGCGTGCGTTAATGGAACACCGCGCCTACATCGCCATCGGCAGCAACCTCGGCGACCGGGAAGACCACATTTCGCGGGCGCTGTCCGCCATCGCCGAGCTACCCGACACCAGGGTCACCGGCCGCAGTTCCCTGTACGAGACCGAACCCCACGGCCGCGCCCGCAACTGGTTTCTTAACGCGGTGGTCGAGATCGTAACCGGCTTCGAGGCCAAGGACCTGCTCAAGGAACTGCTGGCCATCGAAACCGCCGTGGGCCGCAGGCGAGGCGCAAAAACCAAGGCCACGAAGAACCAGAACGTGTCGCGCGAGATCGACCTCGATATACTCCTCTTCGATGCCGTTGTAATGAAAACGCGGAAGCTGACGATCCCCCACCGGGAACTCACTGCCCGGCGTTTCGTGCTGCTCCCCCTGGCCGAACTGGCCCCCGGCCTGAGGCACCCGGTAAGCGAAGAGACGATTTCTTCGCTGCTGGTCGCTGCAGAAGATGACAAAAAAGTAGTTATTTACCGGCCGCCCAGTGCGGCCCGGCGCTGACGGAGCGAACATGAAAATCTTTATCGACAGTGCCGACATGAGCGAGATTCGCGAGGCCATGTCCTGGGGAATAGTTGACGGCGCCACCACCAACCCGAGCCTTGTGGCCAAGACCGGCCGCCCGGTGGAAGAATCGCTGGTAGAAATCTGCGAACTCGTCAACGGACCGGTAAGCGCCGAGGTCATCGCGACCGACGCCGAGGGCATGATCGCCGAGGGCCGCAAGTTGGCAGCCATGCACGAGCACGTGGTCGTCAAGTGCCCCATGACCGCCGAGGGGCTGGTGGCCACGCGCTGCCTGTCTGAAGAAGGTAAGCGGGTAAACGTCACCCTCATCTTTCAGCCCGCCCAGGCGCTGCTGGCGGCCAAGGCCGGCGCGGCCTACGTGAGCCCCTTCGTGGGACGACTGGACGACATAGGCGAAGACGGCATGGGCATGGTCGCCTCGATCGTGGAGATCTTCTCCAACTTTGATTTCGCCACCGAGGTCCTGGTCGCCTCCGTGAGGGGAAGTTTTCACGCGGTGGAAGCCGCGCGCATGGGCGCCGACGTGGCGACCTGCCCCGGGGCTGTCATACGGCAGATGATGAAACACCCGCTGACCGATCTCGGCCTGGAGCGCTTCCTGGCCGACCACCGCAAGCTCAGCGGCTGAGCGAAAAACCCTCCGCCTAACGCTGGTTTTCGCCGCTTTCGCGACGCAATTCCATCCGGGTCACCGCGGCCCCCAGCTCCAGCCGGCCAACGGCCACGGCAATGGAGAGCTTCACGCTCGGGGACGGGTCGGCCGAAGCCTCCCTGAGAAGCTTGAGAACGACCGCGTACTCGGCCAGTACCTCGTCAAAAAGCTTCAGTGACCCCCGATCGGGCCACCTGCGGCGACTTATCTCTGCAAATTGCTGTGCTCTTTCAAGCGGGTAATCAAAACGCTCTATCTCGCCGGTGTGCAACCTGCTGCCATAGCCGGCCTGCACCATGTCGCGGCCGTCGGCCGCCAGCCCTTCGAGCAAGCCCAGGTGGGTCTCAACCAGTTCCGGGTAGCGGGTCCAGTAGCAGGACGCCAACGTCGCCAGCAACAGCAGCAGGACCAAGTAAGCCCCCGTTCGCCCTTTAGCTGCCCCCGGCACAGTGCCCGATACTAGCCATGATCGCTTGATTTCTCCATGAAAAGTCCTTGACCCCGTCCGGGAGCGGGCTTAACCTCAAGGTGATCAAGCCCGCGATAGCACCACTTGTGAGCGGGGGTGGACAACCTTGAAAGAGCTGCCCAAAGTCTACTTCGAACAACTACTCGAAAACGCCCCCGACATCGTCATAGCGGTGGACAAGCAGGGTACGATAATCTTCTACAACGACGGCGCCGCCCAGACGCTGGGCTACGAGGCCAGCGAAGTCATGGGCGAGCACGTGGCCATGCTCTACCCCGACTCCGAGCACTCGCACGCGGTCATGGACGCCTTGCGTTCGGACGACCACGGTGGTGCCGGACTGGTGAGAAACTTCGAGACGGTGTTTGTCGACAGCAGCGGCCACAAGGTACCCGTGGCGATATCGGGTTCGATCATTTACGACGGACGTCAGCGCGAACGCGGCAGCATAGGATTTGCCAAGGACATCTCGGCCCTCATTCACAACGAGCAACTGCACACCCTGGCCGAACTGGCGGTAAGCCTCGCCCACGAAATAAACACTCCGCTGGAAATAGTCGTAAACCAGTCGGCCATGCTCGACCGCTACCTTCAAGACAAGGCGCAGGAGGACGACTACAAGGCCGAGCATGAACGGGTCACCTCCATCAACCGCGCACTGAGGAGAATCCAGTCGATAGTAGAGCGCGTGGGCGAGATGGCCGCCAGCGGGCAGTACGGCACCACCGAGTACCTGCCCGGTCGAACCATGACCGACCTCGGCATGCGGGAGGAGGCTCCCTCCATCAACGGTCACGCGGGCAAGAACAGGCTGACGGGTCGACACATACTGGTGGTGGACGACGACGAAGAGCTGGTCGTTTCGATGGCCCACCTGCTCGAAGCCGAGGGCTGCCACGTGCTCACTGCCAGCTCCGGGCTCGATGCGCTCAAGCAGGTCGGCAAAGAAAAAATTGACCTCGTGCTCAGCGACGTAGTAATGCCAGACATGGACGGCTACGACTTGCTGCAGGAACTCAACAGCCGCCACAGCGACCTGCCGGTGGTGCTCATGACCGCCTACTACTACGACAAGGATCACGTCCTCAAGCGGTCCCGGGCGGTCGGTCTCAAGGACGTGATCTTCAAGAAACCGATAGACCCCAACCGTCTCGTCGAGCTCATCGACGCCCGTGTTCGCGCTTAAACGCCGCCGGGGGTAAACCTGTCGCCGCAATGGCGATACGCATAAACCGCGTTTATACCCGCACGGGGGATGATGGGCTGACCTCGCTGGTCGGTGGCGACCGGGTTTCAAAGAACCACCCGCGGGTGGACGCCTACGGCGAAGTAGATGAGCTCAACAGCGTACTCGGCCTTGTTCGCTCGTCGCTGGGCAGCACTGGGAAGAACGGTTCGGGCATGTCCGAAGCAGACAACGCCCGCTTGCAGTCGATGCTCGGGCGGCTGCAGCAGGAGCTGTTCGACCTCGGCTCCGAACTGGCGACGCCGCCCTCGAGCTTGCGACCGGGCTCCAAGAGCATCGGCGACGAGCACATCGCGTGGCTCGAGCAGCAGGTGGACGAGCTGCAGGAAGACCTCGAGGAACTGAAATCCTTCGTGCTGCCCGGGGGAGGCGAAACCGGGGCGCGGCTGCACCTGGCGCGTACCGTCTGCCGAAGGGCCGAGCGCAAGCTAATCGGCCTGGCCCACAACGATACCCTGCCCGCTGGCCCGGTGCGCTACCTCAACCGCCTGAGCGACCTGCTCTTCGTCATGTCGCGCTGGGCGGCCAGGAAATCGGGCATCGAGGAAACGCTGTGGCAACACGGCCTCGAAGACAGCCGCAAGGAAGACTGACGCAACATGAAAGAGGGTCTCTACTTCAAGCAACTCGCGATCGGCCCCATGGCCAACTACGTCTACCTGATCGGCGACAAGAGCGAGCGCAAAGCGGTGGTGGTTGATCCCGCGTGGGACATAGACGCCATACTCGCCCAGCTCGACGAGGACGACATGGAACTGGTCGGCGCCCTGGCGACCCACTACCACCCCGACCACATCGGCGGCGACATGATGGGCCACAGCATCGAGGGCCTCGACACGCTGATGGAAAAACGGCCGGTGAAGATTTATATCCACAAAGCCGAGGCGCCTTACGTGGCCCAGACCACCGGGCTTGAGAGCAGCGACTACGTGGCGGTTGATGGTGAGACCAGCCTCGACGTGGGAAAGATTCCTGTTCGTTTTCTGCACACTCCCGGCCACACGCCGGGCTCGCAGTGCTTCCTCGTGGACGGCAACGTCGTATCGGGGGACACGCTTTTCATCGGCGCCTGCGGGCGGGTAGACCTGCCCGGAAGCAACCCCGAAGACCTCTACTACAGCCTCAAGCAGAAGCTGTCGGCCCTGCCCGACGACACCGTCGTTTACCCCGGCCACAACTACGCGACGGACAGCAGCTCGACCATAGGCGCCGAGAAAAAGTCCAATGTTTTCATGCGTTTTGAAAACCTGCAGCAGTTCCTCTCGATGATGGGCGTAGCCGGCTGAGCGGACGCTGGCAGCGAACCTGGCTTACGCTCACTTAACCCTTGACATCACTGGGTTCAGAACATAATCACGGCTGCTGTAAGCGGCGAAAGCGAGGCTTACAACAACGAAAAAACTAAGGAGAAAATCAACTGTTATGAGATCCATAAAAGTACTGTCTCTCACCACACTATTTGCGTTGACGGCCCTGTTCGGTTCGGGTCTGCTCGCGTCAGGGGCCCACGCGGCCATGACCAAGGACGAGGCCAAGTGCCGCAGCACGATCTTCAAGACGACGTCCAAGTACCAGGCCGGTGCATGGAAGGCCGTGGCGGGATGTCACAAGGGCAAGCTCAAGGGCAAGGTTGGTGCCGGCGTTGACTGCAATGACCCCATACTAGCTGACACCAAGGGTAAGCTGGCCAAGGCTGCTTCCAAGATCCGCGATTCGCTGGGTGGAGCCAAGGACAAGTGCGCTGACAAGACAACCGGAGCCGCGCTCTCAAACGTACTGGCTGCCTACGGCCGCTGCCCCTCGCCCGGTGAAATTTCCGACGACGGTGGAGCCACGGACGGCATAGATGATTTTTCTGAACTGGCCGACTGCCTGATCGCGGTCTCGGACAGCCTCATCGCCACCACGGCCAGCGAGGTCATGGGTGACCCGGATCACGCCTCGCTCAGCAAGGACCAGGCGAAGTGCCAGGGTACGATCGGAAAAAACACCGCCAAGTTGATAGCGACCATCGGCAAGGAGCGTGGCAAGTGCCAGGCCGGGGCTGACAAGGCCGGCGGCGATATAGACTGGACCTGCGGCTCTTTTGACGGCAAGGGCAAAATCAGCAAATCCGGTCTGAAGTTCAAGGACGGCATAACCAAGGCCTGCCTGGGCGACGAGGAAACCCTCGACGCGCTCGATTCCTGCGGCGACACGGTCGCACAACTACAGGCCTGTGTCGTGGACACCATCGCCACCAAGGTAGGCGGCGGCATGACCGCCATGCTCTTCGAGCTGCCCGGCGTGTGCCCCGCGTCGGTAAAGGTCACCACCCTGGCCGGCTACGGACAGCAACGCACATCTACCGAGCTCAGCCTGGGCTGGACCGGACTTGCCCACGGCGTCGATGTTCTCGACGGCTGGATAGGCGAGGCCAACCTGGCCTGCGATTCGGACTGCGACAACTGCGCGGTAACCGTGCTGCCTGTGGATAAAACCCTTGGCAATTGCCGCTGCGACAACGACCCGACCATAAGCTGCGACGAGCCCTTCGGAGCCGAAGACGCAGACGACTGCGGCGCGGGCAACGAGTGCATTTGTCGTTTCGGTCCGCCCCTGGCGCTGTCAACCGCCGGGGTCCCGGTATGCGTGCTGACCAAAATAGCCAACGAGCTGGTAGGCAGCGCAGACGCCGGAACGGCGCAGGCGAGCACCACGATCAACGGAGAGAGCAGCGTGTACACGGGGCTAACCGTGACCCAGCCCTGCCCCACCTGCGACGGGAGCGCCTGCAACGGAGGACCGCGCGATGGCCTGGCCTGCACGGTGAACGCCGTGCACCCGACCTTCGGCAACAGCAGCTTTGACTGCCAGCCGGACCCGGGCACGCGCATACCGGGCACGGTAAAGACTACGCTGAACACCACCACGGGGGATTCCTCCCTGGGCTTCGACCTGAGCTGCGATCCTCCATTGACCGGCACTGCCTGCGCCTGCGCGGTGTGCAGCGGCGACAGCACGGTGGCCTGCAACTCGGACGCCGAGTGCGCGGCGGTGGGCGCCGGTGTCTGCGACAGCAACGGTGGCGGCGCAGCACGCTTTCCCAACGCCTGTGCCGACGGCGTGTGCAGCGACTCGGGCGACGGCATACACGGAGTCTGCAACGCGAGCCCGAGCAGCCAGTTCTGCGACGGTGAACTGCGTGCCAACGGCCAGGGTTACATACCCTGCGCCAGTGACGCCGACTGCGATGCGCTGGACCCGGAATGTGACGGTGGTGACTGCGGACTGTGCGGAGGCGGGGCCCAGCGCTCTTGCTTCCTCGACCCCGTCACGGCCTCGGGTGACCCCGGGCTGAACGGCTCGAGCCTGGTTGCAACCTGGTGCACGCCCCCCACGAGCAACTCGGCGGTCAACAACGCCGGCGGCTCACCCGGACCGGGGCGCCTTAACGTGCGTTTCGACTTCACCGGTTACTGCCCCGATGGAGTCACCCCCTTCGAGACACCGGGCGGATCAAACTGCCCCTGACTGGCGCATCGACAGCGACCCGACCCATGGCCCCCGCGGTGCTTACCCCACCGCGGGGGTTTGCTTTGCCTGAAAAGAATACCGGGTCCGCCCGCCGGCTGATTCAAAAAAAAATGCATCTGCACTACTTTCCCCACCCGGTTGGGGGGGGTTTGCGGTTGACACCACCCCCACCAGTAGACTAGATTCGCGCAGCATACTCGAGTACCGGAGTGCCACGCGTAGCGGGGACCGCACAACGGGCGCCCAAACCACAACAACCCTTCCCGGGTATATCAGGGAAACAAACAGGAGGAGATAAGACACATGACAAGCAAGTGGACAGGAATTGTCGCGGCCACTATCGCGGCGCTGGTACTGGCGTTTGGCGTACCGACGGCGGATGCCCAGTTGACCAAGGACGAGGCTAAGTGCCGGAGCACGATTGGCAAGAATGTGACCAAGTACGTGGCCACCGCGTGGAAGGCGGTTGGCGGCTGCCACAAGGGCCGAGACAAGGGCAAGATGGGCGCGGGGACCAATTGCAACGACCTGGGCCAGGCCGACACCAAGGGTAAACTCACCAAGGCTGCCTCCAAGCTCCGCTCTTCGGTTGGCGGCGCAAAAGACAAGTGCGCTGACAAGACCACTGGCAACCCGTTCACCAACGTGTTGGCCCAGTACGGACGCTGCCCATCACCGGCCTGGGCCACAGATGACGGCGGCGCCACCAATGGCATTGACGACTTCGCCGAACTTTCGGACTGCCTGATCGCCCTGGCCGACGCCACGGTTGAGATGGCTTCGAAGGAAATCCACGGCCTGCCCGCCAGTCCCAGCGGATTATCCAAGGAACAGCTCAAGTGCCGCGGTGCCATCTCGAAGAACGCTGGCAAGCTGGTGGCCACGGTGGGCAAAGAACGCAACAAGTGCCAGGCGACTGCCGACAAGGCACTCGGCCCGATTTCCTGGACCTGCGGATCTTTTGACGGCAAGGGTAAGATTGCCGGCACGGCAAGTAAGACCAATGCCGCGATCGCCAAGTCCTGCGACCTGTCCAAGAACGCGCTGAACTCCATCGAGTCCTGCGGCGACACGGTTGCCCAGTTGCAGGCCTGCGTGACCAACGACGTGGCTATCACTAACGGTGGCGGCACGGTGGCCATGGCCTTCGAACTGCCCGGCAACTGCCCGGCCAGCTTCCCGGTGCTGTTCAACGGTGGTTTCGGCGCCCAGCTCACCAACTCCGAACTGGACTCGGGTTACAACGGCGGTGCCCACGACGTGGACATTGTCGACGCCTTCCAGAGCGCGGTGCTTACGTCCTGCGACGCCGACTGCGCCAATTGCAATGTAACCGAAGACCCCTCGCCGGGTTATTGCCGTTGCTCCAACGACATCACGACGACTTGCGACCAGCCCTTTGCTGCCGATGTGGCAAATTGCGGTGGCAACATCTGCGACTGCTTCTTCGGACCGCCGCTGTCGCTGTCAAGTTCGGGCACACCGGTCTGCGTGATCAACCAGATCACAACCCCTCTGTCCTGCAACTGCGACGGCATCACCGGCGAGTGCAATGGCACCTGCGACATCGCGCTGGTATCGCGCCTGCACTCGGGCATTGGCCAGACCAGGCCCTGCCCGACCTGCGAGGGCGGCACCTGCAACGGCGGACCGAGAGACGGCCTGGCCTGCACGGTAGACGCCACTCACCCGGACTTCGGGCCCGGCGCCATCGAGTGCCCCCCGGACCCTGGCAGCAAGATCAGCGACCTCGCTATCTCGCTCAGCCTGACCCACGGAGTGGCCAGCATGCCGTTCGGCACGCAGTGTGACGCACCGCTCGCGGCCAGCAGCTGCGCCTGTGCTGTGTGTAGCGGTGACAGCACGGTAGGTTGTAACTCCGACGCCGAGTGCGCGGCCCTGGGTGCCGGCACCTGCGACAGCAACGGTGGAGGAGCTGCGCGTTTCCCCAACGCCTGCAGTGACGGCGTTTGCGGAGTCGACGATGTCGCGAGCGGACAGGAAGGCTACTGCACCGGTGGCGACTCGGTCACTTTCTGCGACGACCACCTGAGGCAGAACGGCAGGGGTCTTATTCCCTGCGCCAGCAATGCTGACTGCGACGCGCTCGCTTCGGAGTGCAACGGTGGTAGCTGCGGAACCTGCACCCTGGTGCAGGGTCGTGACTGCTACCTCGATCCCATCGAGGCAGCGGGTGACCCCAGCCCCTACGGTGGCGACATGGGAGCCATATTCTGTGTGCCGCCCACCGCCAGCCCGGCCGTGAACAACGCCGGCGGCATCCCGGCGGCCGGCAGGGTTACGATCAACTTCGACTACCACGGTATGTGTTCCGACGGCGTGACCGCCTTCGAAGCGCCGGGTGGATCGAACTGCCCGTAACGCCCGGCTCTATTGAGCGTCAGCACCCTGAAAGGGGCTGAACGAACGACGCCCCCGCAGTGGACCAACCCGCTGCGGGGGTTTTTTATGCCGTGCTCAGGCGCGGGCGATGTCGCCGGCGGTAAACAGGTGGGTCAGCCAGGCGTTGGTGAGCTTCTCGAGCACACCGTTGGCACGCAGGCGATCGTTGAGGTTGGCAAAATCAACCCGGTCGAGTCGCTGGTCCTGGTTGAAGCAGGAGAACACCGGCGGCAGCTCCTCGCCGGTTTCGGGATCGATGTGCTTCTGCAGGCACTGGGCGCAGATCTCTTTCATCATGCACTGCATGGTGGAGTTTATAGACCCCAGGGCCAGCAGGTCGGGCGACAGGAACTTCGCGTGGCTGCCACGCACCGCCTGCCCGACGGCTGCCATCATGCGATCCGAGCCGATGGCTATAAGCCTCGAGGCCTCGGCAACATCTATGAGCGGCTCACCCATCTCGCCGGTGGCGTAAGCTTCGAGAGCCTGCAACACGTTGCCCACCGTGCTGCGGTCCTGGTCACGGCGGGGCTTTATGGGCTCGCCCTGGTCGACCGACCACACCACCACGTCGGCAGCGGCCTCGATGTCGTCCTCGTGGTAAACGTCGTCGGGGCTCTTATAGGCCGCAAAGTAGATGACCTTGTTGCCGCGCTCGCGCATGGCCCGGCCGATAGAAAACTGCACGGCGTTGCCAAGACCACCGCCGAAAAGGATCACCGTCTCGCCCGTGGGTATCTCGGTGGGCGCGCCGGTGGGGCCCATGAGCACCAGCGGGGTGCCCGGCTCCCAGGTGGCACACAGTCGCGAGCTGCCGCCCATCTCGAGCACTATGGTCGAGAGCAGGCCTTGTTCCCGGTCGACCCAGGCCCCCGTAAGCGCCATCCCCTCGGCGGCAAGCGTGGTGCCGTTGACCTCGGTGGCAAGGGTCTCGTAGTTCTGCAGGCGGTAGAACTGTCCAGGTTCAAAGTGCCGGGTGGCAAAAGGTGCCTTGACCACGATCTCGACAATATTGGACGTGAGCCTTATTACTTCGTGCACGCGTGGCATCAGTCCTTCTTCGAGGCGAGCGGCCATGGTGTCCCAGTCGCGCTCGCGGGCGGCCTGGTCGGCGGCATCGAGTCCGGCCAGCTCGTCGGCAAAAAGATCCACTATCTGCGGGTAACCGTCGCGGGCCGAGGCCATGGCCTTGACCACGTTGCCTGCGTAATCGGGATGGTTGTCGCCGAAGTAAGAAACCAGGCGCTGCGGGCCACCGCTGGCGCCGGACGTATGCGAGGTGAACACCCCGGGCTTGCCCTCGAGCGGCTCATCGACCACCGGGTGGGGAGACGACCCGTTCTGGCCGGCACCGTTCTGGCCGGCGCTATCCTTCTCCATCCGAAAGCGCTTGAAGAACCTGCCGCGTTCATCCATCTCAAAACTGCCCGGATGCTCGCGCTCGTAAATCACGTTGGGCGAGGTGCCGGCAGCGACAAACAGGGCCCGGGCCGACAGCTTCACGGTCTCTCCGGTGCCGGCCCAACGACCGTCAACCTGCTCCTGCTGCTCGAACAGCAAACCGTCGAGCGCACCGTACTCGTCCTGCAGCGCCTCGGTGGGGCTGAGCGTCTCGGCGTACCAGATGCCTTCTTCCAGCGCCTTGCTCACTTCTTCGTGGTTGAGCCTGTAGGCTGGCGAATCGACCAGCCCCTTGCGGTAGGCCATCGTCACGCCGCCCCAGGACCTGAGCAGCGGCACGAAGTCGGGCAGCTCGCCGGCAGCCTCCGCACGGGATCTCTCGGCACGGATTGCGCGGCCGTGCTCGAGAAACTCGTCGAGTATGGCCGGTTCTTCGTCACCAAAGTACAACGCGCGCACGGCTTCCTCACCGTTCTCTTCAACAAGGGTCTCGTAGCGGTCCAGCGTCTTTTCGACCTGCACCGGGTAGTAGGCCATGACCTCGGTGCTGGTGTCTATTGCTGTCAGGCCTCCACCCACCACCACCGCTGGCAACCTAACCTGCAGGTTGGTCATCGATGATTTCTTCTGGGCACCGGTCAGCTGCAGCCCCATCAGGAAGTCAGACGCCTTGCGCACGCCCCTGATAAGGTTGTTCTTCATATTGAGAACCGTCGGCTTGCCCGCGCCGGTGGCTATGGCCACGTGGTCGAAGCCGAGCTCCCAGGCGTCTTCAATCATCAGGGTACCGCCAAAACGCACCCCGCCGTAAGCCTTGAACCTGGGCTGCCGCGACAGGCACACGCGCATGACCTGGAGAAAGTTCTTGTCCCAGCGCACGGTGATGCCGTACTCGGCCACGCCGCCGAAACCCATGAGCGGGCGCTCGTCGAGCTCCTCGTAGAGCTCCGAAAAATCGGCTATCGGTTCCGGCTCTGGACTACCCAGTCCCTCGGGCAGGGGTTCGAGCTTGAGACCGTCGATACCGACCACGCCGAAGCCCTCCGACAGCAGGTAGTGGGCAAGGGTGTAACCGGCGGGCCCGAGCCCCACCACGAGCACGTTACGCCCGTTGTAGGGCTTGGTCTGCGCGCAGCGACGGTTGATGGGGTTCCACCTGCACAGCAAGCTGTAAACTTCGAAGCCCCAGGGCAGGTCGAGCACGTCGGTGAGCACGCGGGTTTCGATCTGCGGAATATTTACCGGCTCAAACTTCTGGTAAATGCAGCCCTTCATGCAATCGTTGCATATGCGGTGGCCGGTACCCGGCACCATGGGGTTGTCGATCATGATCAGCGCCAGGGCCGCGATGCTGTCGCCCTCGGCCTGGCAGGCGTGCATTTCCGAGATTTTTTCGTCCAGCGGACAACCGCCGAGCTCTATGCCAAGCGGGTTGCTGGCCAGGCGGCCGTCCTTGCCGAACACGCCCTTGCTGCAGGAGTCCTTGTCGCGGGTGTGGCAAAGGATGCAGTAGTCGACTTCGGACATCACCTGCTTGCGGTCGTAGCGACGGTCGGTAAGTTCAAAGCCGTCGCGACGGCGCATGCTTTCGGCGGGGCCCTCCATGAGCCACGGCCGCTCGGGATCCGGGTGCTCGAGCTCCACGAGCTGGTTGAAGTCAATTTTCTCGGGGGTCTTGAAACTGGCCCAGCCCGAGGTCAGCGATTGCTGATCGCCGTGGCCGGAGCGAACGCGACACCATAAGGCAGCATCGCCGAGAAACTTGTCGGCCAGCGCTTCACCCTCGGCCCCCTCCGACGACCAGGCGTCCAGCGCGTCGATGATTCCGTGGGCCGGCGAGTCACCCGGATCGGCCAGCAGGTCGCATACGAGGGCGGCAAACACGAGCTCAGCGTCGGCCGTGGTGGCCCCCGCCCCGGCTGCGAGGTCGAGCACGACCTGGTCAAAAGCGTCGGCGTCGAAGCCCTGCAGATCATCGTCGGTGACTTTTTTTACGCGCTTGCCGAGAAACTGCTTCTTGAACTGCCATAGCGGGCCCAGCTCCTTGACGCCTTCGGCCAGCTCGCCAGCGGCCGCTTCTATGCCAAAAAGCTGCACAACGAAGGTCGATTGGCTGCCGGCCATCTCGACCAGCAGCTTGCTCTCGTCTACGGCCGAGATCTCGGCACCAGAGCGGTACTGCTCAAAACGGGCCGCGAGATCGGCGTCGGCCGCCGCCAGCCAGGAGTAGAAGCACTCGCTCAGTTCGGCCAGGCGGGCCGGGTCGAAGAGGTCCTGGTAAGAGAATCCGTCGATCTTGAGTTGCAGCATATAAGTGTAAGTTGATCCGTAAGGGGTATGCCTTTCAGGCTATACGGGCGACGCCAGCGGCAGCGGCAGCGGCAGCGGCAGCGGCACGGTACCACCCGCTCTTTCTAAGGGCAACAGCAAACAGCGGCCCCGGCCGCGTCCCGGCGCGTGATTTGCCCCGGCCGGTGGAGACCGTTATTTTTCTGGATTCGTCGGTGACCGGCCCCGGGGGCGGCGCGACAAGACCACGCGGAGCAGGAAAAGCATGGCAGTAAAAACCGAGGCCTGGGTACTACACGCAGGCGAAAAAGGCGGCAGCCCGGTGAGCACCGAGTTGGTACGCGAAACTTTCGAATTCGACGAGCCCGGCCCGCAGGAAGCCCTGGTGGAGCCGCTTATCGGTTGCATGGAAGGCAACATGGGCCACGCCATCGAGCGGCGGCCGATAGACATCTGCCTGGCCCGCGGCGAAGACCGCGTGGTCATAGGCAACGCCGGCGTGGTACGCGTGGGCAAGGTCGGAGACGAGGTCAGCACCGTAAAGGAAGGCGACACCGCCATTCTCTTCTGCAACGGCAAGGCCGATGCCCACGGCTACCCCGAGAGGATCTTTGCCTACGACGCAGAGGGCACCGTCGGCATGCTCGCGAAGCAAAGCCGCTTTGGCCAGTCGCAGCTCATTCCCCTGCCCGGCGACACGAAGTACTCGCTGGAGCAGTGGGCCGCGTTCTCGCTGCGCTACATAACGGCGTGGTCCAACTGGGAGCTGGCCTACGGCACCCTGCGCTTGCTGCTCGACAAAACCGACCTGCCCAGGCCGCGGGTGTGGGGCTGGGGTGGCGGCGTCACCATGGGCGAGCTCGGGCTGGCAAAACACGCCGGCTGCGATGTCACCCAGGTCGCCTCTACCGACGACCGCCTGGCCATGATAGAGGCCCAGGGCATTCGCCCGGTCGACCGTCGCGAGTTCAAGGACCTGTATTTTGACAAGTCACGTTTTCGCAAGGACGAGGACTACACCAAGGCTTACACCGCGGCCGAGAAGACCTTTCTCGCCAAGGTGCGCGACATTACCGACGGCGACATGGTGAACATCTTCGTCGACTTCGTCGGCGCGCCGGTGTTCAGGGCCACCCTCAAGGCGCTGGCGCGTGAGGGCGTGGTGACCACGGCAGGCTGGAAAGAGGGCATGATGATTGAGCTGGTGCGAGCCAGCGAGTGCATCGCCCGCCACCAGCACGTGCACACGCACTACGCGCGTTACAGCCAGGGCGTGGCAGCCGTGGCCTTTGCCGAAGAGCAGGGCTGGCTGCCGCCGGCCGACGAAAACGTTTACGGCTGGGACGAAGTGCCCGACCTTTTCAAGGACTACAACGCGGGTAACACGGGCTGGTTCCCGGTCTACCGCATCAACGACTGAAGCACCCGGGCTGAAACCCGCGGAGCAAGCGAGGAAAAAATGGCGATTTCAAAAGTAGCAGTACTGGGTGGCGGGCAGATGGGCGCCGGCATAGCCGAGGCCATGGCCTCGCGTGGAGTAGAGGTCGTGCTCGTCAAGGCGACCCCGGGTCCGTCGGACGCGGCCAGGGCCGGGATCGAGAAGGGGCTGGCCAGGCTGGTCGACAAGGGCAAGCTCGAGCAGGCAGACGCCGACGCGGTGTTGGCACGCATAAGCTTTACCGACGACCTGTCGCAGGCCGCCGACGCCGACCTGCTCATCGAGTCCATTGTCGAAGACCTCGAGATCAAAAGAACGCGCTTCGCCGAGGCAGACGGCATCCTCAAGGAGGGGGCCATACTCGCGAGTAACACATCGACCCTGTCGATCTCCGACATGCAGGACGCGGTGTCGAGAAAGGACAGGTTCATCGGCCTGCACTTCTTCAACCCGGCCACGATGATGAAGCTGGTCGAGGTAGTAGGCACCGACTCCACCGACGCCGCCGTACTCGACGAGGTCGTGGCTTTCGTCGAACAGATCGGCAAGACACCGGTGCGGGTGAAGGACGCCACCGGTTTTATCGTCAACCGACTGCTCACCCCTTACATGGTCGACGCCGTCCGTTGCCTGGAAGCAGGACTGGCCGACATCGCCGGCATAGACGCGGCCATGCAGCTGGGAGCCAACCACCCGATGGGCCCGCTCGCGCTGGCCGACTATATAGGGCTGGACATCGTCTGCGCCATGGCCGAAAACCTGCACGAGACCTTCGGTGAACCCACCATGGCACCCACCCCCCTGCTCAAACGCCTGGTCGAAGAAGGCAAGCTGGGGCGCAAGTCGAAGCTCGGCTTTTACGACTACTCCGAGCGTCCGCCGGTGCCCAACCCCGACCTCACCTGAAGAGGCAGGCACCATTTTTGACACACCCGGGGCGGGGTAATAGCCTCACTGTATTCCAACGCGAGGAGGCCCCCACATGGCCCAGCCTGCAACAGCAAACACGACCGACACCCTGGACACCCCCCCCCCGACCTTCGACATCCTGAGCCCCGTGAGCGGCCAGGTCGTAGGCAGCCTGCCGCATATGGACCGCGGACAGGTAGAAGCCGTGGTCGCGCGCTGCCGCGAGGCCCAGGCGGTCTGGGCGGCACTGAGCTTCAGCCAGCGTGCAAGAATGCTTCGCGACTACCGCGATCTGCTCGTCTCCCGCAAGGAGGAGATCGCCGACGTGGTCATCTCGGAAACCGGCAAGCCGCGGGTAGACGTATTTGCCACCGAGCTCTTCTATATCTGTGATGGCATAGGCTACTGGGGTCGCAACGCGGCCCGCCTGCTGGCCGACCGGCAGGTGTCGACCCACCTGCTCAAGACAAAAAAGGCGATCTCGACTTACAAGCCCCGCGGCGTCATCGGCATGATCACGCCGTGGAACTTTCCGCTGACGCTGACAATCGGCGAGGCGATCCCCGCACTGATGGCAGGTAACGGCGTGGTCATAAAACCCGCGTCGGCAACACCGTTGTGCGCCGAACTGTGCTGCCGACTGGCCGACGAAGCGGGACTGCCCGAGGGCCTGCTGGCCACCGTTACCGGTCGGGGCGGCACCGGCGATACGCTCATAGATTTTGTCGACATGGTGTCGTTCACCGGCAGCGTGGAGACCGGCCGCAAGGTGCAGATACGCTGCGCCGAGCAACTCAAGCCCACTACCATGGAGCTGGGCGGCAAGGACCCGGCCATCGTATGCGCTGACGCTAACCTTGACCGGGCCGCCAACGGCTGCGTTTGGGGCAGCATGGTCAATCTCGGCCAGGTCTGCATGTCTATCGAGAGGGTCTACGCCCACGAGGACATATACGACGAGTTCGTCGACAAGGTGGTCAACGTTGTAGGCCAGATACGCCAGGGACAGGGTGAAGATGCCGACGTGGGGTCAATAATACACCCGCCCCAGCGCGACATCGTAGAAGACCAGCTCGACAAAGCCCGCGCCAGCGGCGCCACCGTGCTCGCCGGCGGAACCCGGCCCGACATGGAAGGCTGCTGGTACCAGCCCACGGTACTGGTCGACGTCAATCACGACATGGAGATCATGCAGGAAGAAACCTTCGGGCCGGTGATCGCGATACAGAAGGTAAAAGACGACGCCGAGGCCATCCGCCTCGCCAACGATTCGCGATTTGGTCTTTCAGCCTCGGTCTGGTCGCGCGACAAGGAAGGGGCCACCAACATAGCGCGCCGCGTGGAAGCCGGCGCCGTCTGCGTCAACGATCACATGATCCACATGCTCATACCCGAAGTGCCCATGGGCGGCATCAAGGAATCAGGCATAGGCCGGCGCAACGGCGAAGAAGGCATACGCAAGTTCTGCAGTCAGCAGACCATCGTCATCGATCGCTTCGGTACGAACAAGGAACCCATCTGGTACCCGGCACCCAAGGTGCTGGCCGGCGTCCTGCGCAAGGTTCTCAACCTGCTGTACCGGTCGAGCTGGAAGAACAAACTGGCTTCCTGAGCTGCGGCTCCCTGGTCCTGGCTGGCTGGTCACCTTCAGGCCTGGTCGTAGTCTGCCTTTGCTTCACCCGGGCCGGCAACGACGTCGAACAGGCCACGCGCCAGCTCCACCATCTCGGCCACGCTTATCCCCCCGGGCGGAACAGCGTCACGCCAACGGGCCGGTATAGCGTCGACACCCAGGAAGGCCCCCGAGGCGGCACCCGCCATCGCGGCTATCGAGGACACTGAACCTCCCAGCGACATAGCCCGGCAGACCGTGTCGGTGTAGCTGTCGCTGTGCTCTGCAAAACACCAGGCGGCGGTAACCACCGACCCCAGTGCCGAAGAGTTGTTGCCGAGCGTCTCGATCACTGTCGCGTCGCCGCGCGAACGCCCGACCATGGCCGCGGCGGCCTTCAAGCGAGACGCGAACTCCCTCGTCCGGGTCTCGCCCGCCAGGGTCTCGAGCAGCCCAGCACCCGACAAGGCCTCGCCGGAAGCCAGCAGGGCCAGCGCCACCGTCATCGCGTGGAGCACGGCACCCTCACCGGACAACAAGTGCTGGTGGGTAAGCCCGGCGGCTTCCTCGGCCAGCCAGCGCAGGGTCTCGGCGTCGTCGGACAGCAGCAGGCCTACCGGTGCCGATCTCAGCGCTGCCCCGTTGCCAAAGGATTCCCTGCCACCAACCGAGTGCCCGGCTTCATTCCAGTGTACGCCATCGCGCAATCTACGCAGGGCCGCGTCGCTGCCCTGCCCCCAACTCTGCTCCGGATCCCAGGCGGCCAGCATCCTGAGGGCGAGATCCTCGCCATCAAAATCCGGGGCTACGACCAGCGAGGCTGCCACGGCCGCAGTCGACAGCGCGGCGGGTCCCGGGGCGCCCGGCGTGAGCTTGGCCAGGCCCGCTACCCCACCAAAACGCCGAGCTATAGCCTCCCGGTTCAAGCCTTCAACACGTGCGCCCATGGCCTCGCCAACGAGCATGCCGACCAGGCATCCCCCGAACGAACTTTCACTTAAATCAGTCAACAGCAGCGCTTTCCTTTGCCAGTAACTGTTTCTTTTGCAATAAACGCAGGGCGAATGAAAAGGCTACTCATAACCGGGATCTCGGGCGGGCAGGGCCGGCTGCTCGCCAAAAGGCTGTCAGAGGGCTGGCAGATCACCGGCGTGGACCGCGTCCCATGGGAAGGCGCTCCCGAATACGTTGACGTAAAAACTCTCGACCTGCGCAAGAAAAAGTTCGAAGACGTACTGCGAAAGAACCGCCCCGACGCCGTGGTACATCTTGCCTTCGTGCGTCACTTTCGCGGCAGCAACGAACTGCGCCACGAGGTCAACGTCGGTGGAACACGCCGCTTACTCAACTCCTGCGCCCGCTACGGGGTCAAGCAGGTGGTCGTGCTCTCGAGCGCCTACGTCTACGGCGCGTTGCCCGAAAACCCCATGTACATGGACGAGGACGGCCCTCTGAACGTGGCACGTAACTTTCCCGACATCCGCGACCTCGCCGAGGTCGAAGGCCTGGTCTCGAGTTTCCTGTGGAAATACCCGGAGATATCGACGTCGATCCTGCGGCCGGTAAACACGCTGGGCTACTACGTGCACAGCGCCATCGGCAGCTACCTCGGATTGGATATCGTGCCGACAGTGACCGGCTTCAACCCCATGCTGCAATTCATACACGAAGAAGACGTGTGCGAGGCGCTCGCGCTGGCCATAGAAAAACAACTACGTGGCGTGTTCAACGTGGCCGGGCCGGGCGCCGTGCCCCTGAAAACTGCGATACACGAAATCGGACGGCGTCGGTTATCGGTGCCGGAACCGCTGGCCCATCTCATCATCCGGGAGCTTTTTCGCTTCCGCGTATACGACTTCCCGCCGGCGGCCATGGACTTCATAAAATACCCGTGTACGGTTGACGGCAGCCGTTTCGTAGAAGCCACGGGCTTCAAACCCCTGTTTTCACTCCGGGACGTATTCGCGAGCATGGCCTGATGTTCTATTTCAACAAGGTGGCCGAACTGGCGGCGAGCGCCATGCAGTCGGGGCTGTCCCTTTCGTCGTCCTCGCTTCGCGGCTTGCCGTTCGCCGACTTATCCCGCGAACTGTCCGACAAGATCGATCAACTGCCCATTGAGCTCAACGAGTACGGTTATGATCCCTGGGGATTCGACCCCAATGTGCTCAAGACCTCGATGATGACGGCTGCTATTCTCTACCGCCATTATTTCAGAGCCGTTTCCGTCGGCATGAACAAGCTGCCGCCCGGCCGCATGCTGCTGGTGGGAAACCACGCTGGGCAGGTAGCCTTTGACGGCATGATGGTGGCCACGGCGATGCTGCTCGAGACTTCGCCACCGCGGTTGGCCCGCGGCATGGGCGAGTACTGGCTGGCGACCCTGCCCTGGCTCAACGTCCTGATGGACCGCATGGGCCACTCCATCGGTACGCCGTCCACCTGCGCAGAGATGCTCAACAGGGACGAGTGCGTGCTGGTGTTTCCCGAGGGGGTTCGCGGCATGAACAAGGTGTACGCCGACGCCTACCAGCTGCAGGACTTCGGCCTCGGCTTCATGCGGCTGGCGCTGGAAACCAACACGCCGATAGTGCCGTTCGCCGTGGTCGGCTCCGAGGAGCAGGCCCCGGGCATCGCCAACCTCGAATCGGTGGCCGCCATGCTCAACATGCCGGCCTTTCCTATCACGCTGACCTGGCCGCTGCTGGGGCCGCTGGGGATGTTGCCGCTGCCGGTGCGCTACCACATCGAGTTCGGGCAAGCCATGCACTTTGAAGGCGACCACAACGACGAGGACGACGCCATCAGCCACAAGGTGGACGAAGTGAAGGACTCCATCCAGTCCATGCTCAGGCGTGGACTGGCCGAGCGCACGAGCATCTTTCTGTGAGCGACGGCGGCCGCAAGCGAATCTTCGTGATGGGTGGCGGCGCGGCTCTCGGTGCACACCAGGCCGGAGCACTGCAGTACCTCGACGAGCAGGGCATCAAGCCCGACGTACTCATCGGCAGCTCCATCGGCGTGGTGAACTCCTGCGTGTACGCCTCGGTCGGAGCGCGAGGAGTGGTGCAGGCCTGGAAAGAATTCCAGGCCTTCCCGCGAATGTTCTACCCCACCCTGCGCGACAACCCCTTTACCGGGCTGGCGCTGTCGTCGATCGACAGACTGGCGTCGGGCATAGAAGAGTTCATCGACTTTCCCGGCCTGATGGACAGCAGCATCGACCTGGAGTTCATACTGCTCAACCTCTCGACCGGCCGCGGCGAGATGTGGTCGAAACGCCACTGCCGCGACTGGCGTGAACTTCGCACCCTGGCGCGGGCCGGCTACTCCATCCCCCCGCTCTTTCCACCAGTGGAGTTCCAGGGCCAGCAATTCGTCGACGGTGGCCTGGCGTGGAACGTACCCCTGGGGTACGCCATCGAACTGGGAGCCACTGAGATCTACGTGCTGGCCCCGGTCAGCAGTACCCTCCCCTACCTGCCGCCAGTAGTTGGACGGGTGGCTTACCTGCGCCGCCTGGCCGACGTCTTGTTCAGGACCATCGGCAACGTGGGGCGAATTCACGCGAGCCTCGACGACGGACTATTTCACGGCGTGCCGGTAACGGTCATAGAGCCGGGCGAAGAATTCAGCGGAGCTGGGCTACGCCTGCTCTTCCATTCCAGCCCGAAAAAAGCCGAGCGCCTGCTCGCAGCCGGCTACCGGGACGCCAAGCGGGCGGTCAACCGTCCCGCCGTAGAAGCACCCGTCGGTCGTCTGCACGCCGTCTGAGCGGCAAGCTGCGCCCGCTCTCCCCCCCGATCGGGGCAGCCCCGCCGTCGAAAAAAGCCGAAATCTGTTCACCCAGCTGCTATTCCCCTGCAGAAAGTGCTTGCCGGGGGCCTGTTTCACCAGTTACCTTGGTACGTAGGGACCGTGCGAGCGGCCCCCAGCCCACATGACAAAGCTGACTTCCAGGATAGCTCTCGTGACGGTGGCCACCGCAGCCCTGCTTCCGCTTGCGGAGCCCGACAGTGCGGCTGCGCTCAGCCGCCACGAAAACCGCTGCCGGGATCTCGTGGCCGCTACCGCCCGGCGATCGGCCAGGCTGCTGCTCAAGGCGCGCGGAAACTGCGTGCGCGGCAAAGCCTCGGGCAAATATGCACCTATCGTGGACTGTCTTCTCGACCCCGCCCCCGCGGGACCTGGCACCGGTGACGCCCGCGTAGACAAGAAGCTCGTCAGGGCCATCGACTACCGCGGAAAGCTTGACCAGCGCTGCAAGCCCGACGTCACTGCCGCTGCCATAGGCGTTGACGGACTGTGCGCAGCCGTGGCCACGCTGAGGGGCAGCGAAAACCGAACCACCGAGGCCGAGTGGCAGGCGCTGGATGCCTGCGCGGCGGACCTGGGCAAGACCATTGGCGACAACCTCGCGGCCACCATAAACAAACCTGCCGCCGGCACACTTGGAGCCGAGGAAGCAGCCTGCCGCAGGGAGCTGGCGCTGAGGCTTCGCAAGTCGCTCGCACGGGGGCTGGCCCTGACAGGCAGATGTTTTTCGACCCTGGGCAAAGACCCGGCCCTGGGACTTAACTGCTACGCGGTGACCGGCTGGCCGGGAACAACGGCCAGCACGGGCGACACCAAGCTGGACTCCAGGATGACCAGGCCCTCACGGGCCCTGTTCCATGAGATAGACGACTTCTGCTCGGGTGATGTCAGCGCCATGGGCTTCGGCCTGGTTCTAGCCGACCCCACCGGCGGCACCTTTACCAGCAGTGATCTTTTTCACACCATCAACGACCAGCTCGCGCAGGCCCTCGCCAGCGCGGCTTCGTCTCTTTTCCCCGGCGGTCCCGAATGCGGCGACGGGGTGGTCGACCTCGGTGAACAGTGCGACGACGGCAATCGCCTGAGCTGCGACGGCTGCGACCGCAACTGCGCTCTGCCTGCCTGTGGCAACGGTGCCGCCTGTGCTCCCGAAACCTGCGACGACGGCAACACCACCGCCGAAGACGGCTGCAACGCAGTCTGCATTCCCGAAAGCTGCGGCGACGGCGTGATACAGGCCGGGCTCGACGAAACCTGCGACGACGGTAACACCAGCGACTGCGACGGCTGCGACAGCACCTGCAAGACAAGCGGCTGCGGCAGCGGCGCGATCTGCGCTCCCGAAACCTGCGACGACGGTAACACGGTGGCCAGCGACGGCTGCTCGGATACCTGCATTACCGAGTTCTGCGGCGACGGCATCATCCAGGCCGGCTTACTCGAACAGTGTGACGACGGCGCCGGCAACTCCGACGTAAACGCGGATGCCTGTCGTTCAGACTGCCTCAATCCCTGGTGCGGGGACGGAGTGACTGACCCCGCTTCGGGCGAGACCTGCGACGCGGGCAATGCCAACAGCGACTTGCTCCCCAACAGCTGTCGCTCCAACTGTCTCGTTGCTTCCTGCGGCGACGGCGTAGCCGACAGCGGCGAAACCTGTGACGACGGTAACACGGCCAACATTGATTCCTGTCTCAACAGTTGTATGCCGGCTACCTGCGGCGACGGATTTCTCTGCAGCGACGCCTCCTGTACCAGCGGCCCAGGCGGCGGACCCGAGCAGTGCGACGACGGCAACGCCAACGACGTCGACACCTGCACCAATGGCTGCACCATACAGAGCGTAAGCACCACCAGCACCACCTCGAGCACTACCACAACGTCCACCTCTTCGACCACGACCACCTCTTCGACCACCACCACGTCGACGACCACGACCACCTCTTCGACCACGACCACCACGCTCTGACCGAGCGTGGCTTGGCGTGAGTTGCCGGCGCGGCTACCATCGCCCGATGCGGCTGCGCCAGCTCACAGCTACACCACCCGGACTCGTCACGGCCACGCTTATTGCTGCGGCTTCCGGGCTGGCCTCTATAACACTGCTCGCTACGACCCCTGGACAAGCCCAGGCCCACATGGGCTCTGTGAGCTACTCCACGGTGGTGGCGCGAGCAGACCTCGTTGACTACCGCTTACGTTTTGCCGCCCACCTGCTGCCCGGGCTTGAGGCCAGGCAGCCAGAAAACCCCAGCAGGCAGGAAATACTCGCGGTCGAGAAGCTTTTGGATCGCTGGTTTGAACAGCAGCTGCTGGTCGAAGTGCCGGCCGGCCGCTGCAGCCCCACCGTATCGGACATAATAGGCCCCGACCTGCAGGCCGACATCGAGATCACGGTTCGCTACTCCTGCCCGGGCCCCAGCGATTCGTTCTCGGTGGACTTCCATCTCTTTGACGACCTGCTGCCGGGCTACCGCAACATGGTCTCGCTCAAGTCGCTCTCGGGCGAAAACCGCAGCTGGGTCTTCGACCGCCACAACAGCCGCCTGTCGCTGGGGCCAAGCTTCAGCAACTCTGCCGGACGTGGCGAATCCGCGCCTGGAGCTTCGGGTTTCTGGCGATTCTCCCTGCTCGGGCTCGAGCACATACTCGAAGGATACGACCACCTGCTGTTCCTGCTCGCGCTGCTCATACCTGGTGGCACGCTGGCTCGCCTGGCCGGTATCGTAACCTCGTTTACCATAGCCCACAGCGTCACCCTGGCGCTGGCCACCCTGGGCGCGATCGTGCTGCCGCCTGTCCAGGTCGAGATCGCCATCGCGGCGAGCATCGTTTACGTGGCTGCCGAAAATATCTGGCGCGGGCCCGGTGGCCACCGCTGGCTGGTGACCTTCATGTTCGGGCTGCTGCACGGCTTCGGTTTTGCCGGTGTACTCAAGCAGGCAGGTATAGGCAACGGCGCTGTTCTGGCGCCGTTGCTGGGCTTCAACCTCGGCGTTGAAGCGGGGCAGCTCGCTGTAATCGTCGTGCTGCTTCCCCTCCTGGCGCTGTTGAGCAGGCACAGCCGGCTACCGCTGCGCACGGCGCTTTCATGGTTCGCACTCGCGGCCGGCAGCGCGTGGCTGCTTGAGCGAATCGCGGCCCTGTTGGCCTGAAGAGCGGACCGTGAAGGCCGGCGCTACTGGCTTAGGAAGATTTTTTCGGCAAGAATCCGCGGCTATGCCAGCGCTCATGGACACACTGGATCCGCTGAAAGTACGGGCCGCGGTATTCGATCTCGGTGGCGTACTGATCAACGTGGGCGGCCCCGCGGGCCCCAGGGCCTTCGGCAGCCGCACCGGCCTGGACAAGGAGACCTGGGATCGCCTGCGACTCGAAATATTCGGCGACAACGAGGGCCCGTGGGCACGGCTCGAGCGCGCGGAGATGAGCTGGAGCGACTTCAACAGTGAACTGAGACGCCGCATAGAAGTAGAAGGCGGTCACGTCACCGTCGAACAGGCGGACGCCGTGCTGGGCGCCCCCCGCCCACTGGGAGACGAGTCGGCCGTGCGACAGCCCATGATAGAGGCCGTGAGGCGGTTGGCGGCCAGCATGCCGGTGGCCCTGCTCACCAACAACGTGGCCGAGTGGCGACAGCAGTGGCAGAGCCTTCCCTCGCTGGGCGGCCTATTCAACGTGATCGTCGACTCCAGCGAGGTCGGCACACGCAAACCCGAACAGCGCATCTACGAACTCACGCGCGAACGACTGGCCGTGGACCACGAGGCCATCCTCTTCGTGGACGACCTGGGCATCAACCTCAAGGCCGCTCGCTCACTGGGCTGGCAGACGGTGCTGTACACGTCCACCGAAGAAGTCGTGGCCATACTCGACCAGGTAGCGGCCAACGCGGCAACGACCAGGTAGCGGCCAACGCGGCAACGGCTGGCGACTGAAGGTCAGACCGCTCCCAGGCGCGCCCCGACCTCCAGGCCCAGGCCATCGGCCAGCTCGGCGGCCGCGGCCTTGCGTACGCCAGCGGTACCCAGCCGGGCAAAGCGTAACGCCCCGTCGGCACAGGCTACCGTCATTCCCTCGTCGTCGATGGCGAGCACCGTGGCCGCCGCTGCGCTTTCGGCCTCCACCTTGCGCGAGCCGTAAAGCCGTAGTGCTTCACCGCGCCACAGGCAGTGAGCGCCGGGCGAAGGATCGCAGCCCCTGACGAGATCGTGGAGACCGTCGCGGGGCCTGTCGAAATCAACGCCCGCGTGCTCGTCCCGACACAGCGGATCATAGCTGGCCAGGGATTCGTCCTGTACCCTGGGCACAGCTTCGCCTGCCAACAACATCTCCACCGACTCCAGGGTCGCTGCCACACCGGTTTCGAACACCGTAGAGTAGTAATATGAGCCCGCGGTGTCGTCGGAACCGATGATGAGTTCCTTTTCGAGATACACGGGCCCGGCATCGAGGCCGGCGTCGGGCCGAAACAGCGCCAGGCCACCGCGGGTTTCGCCACGAATGATCTGCCAGTTGATGGCAGAGCCCCCGCGGTAGGCCGGTAGAAGCGACGGATGAAAACACAGCGACGCCAGGCGCGGGGCGTCGAGTACCTCCACCGGAATTATCTGCGTCACGAAGGCGAGCACGGCGATGTCCACCGTGTCGGCGCGCAGGGCCGCGGCCGCGTCGGCGTCGCGATAGCTCCGCCTCTGCACGGTGTCCAGGCCCGCAGCCAGCGCGGCTTCCTTCAGCGGGTCCAGCGCCCTTCCCTCCCGATCGGGGGGCAAAGATACCGCGCTTATCTCGTGCCCCGCGGCGAGTAACCCCGCCAGCACGTCTCGGCCGAATGCCGCCTGTCCAAGTAAAAGTATACGCGCCATGTCCTGTTCCCCTGCCGGCCAACGCTTGCCCGCGCCGGGACTGTTGCCAGTTGGCGAACCCGAGGCAAGTCGGCGCGCTGTCGCCGGGGGGCGGTAATTCGACCGCCCCCGGTGCCGACTTGTATCCTAACGCGCTGCGTGGTAATTCTGCCGCATTCCATCGTCGGAACGGTTGCCCCGCGTGACCGCTTTGACCGTAGTGGGCTGGACGGTTTTCGCCGAATAGACCAGCCCTGACTGCAGGCAATCAGGAGGAGATAAACAGTGAAGATTCTGGTGACCGCCAAGCGCGTCCCGGACCCGGAGACCACGATCAAGGTCAACGCAGACGGAACGGGAATAGAAGAGGCGGGTATCAAGTGGGTGGTAAACCCCTTTGACGAAATAGCCATTGAGGAAGCCTTGCGGATCAAGGAAGCCCAGGGTGAAGCCGAGGTCGTGATCGTTTCGGTCGGTAGCGCCGACTGCCAGGAGCAGTTGCGCACGGGGCTGGCCATGGGCGCCGACAGGGCCATCCTGGTGAGCGCCGACAACCCCGACCCCACGGCCGTGTCGCGCATACTCGAAAAAATCGTCGAGCAAGAAAGCCCCGATCTCGTTATCATGGGCAAGCAGGCCATCGACGACGATTCCAACGAGGTCGGACAGATGCTCGCGCAGAGACTGGGCTGGCCGCAGGCTACCTTTATCTCGGAGCTCGAGCTTGCCGGCGGCGGCGGCAGTGCGACCTGCGTGCGCGAAATAGACGGTGGACTTGAGACCCTGTCGTTTCCGCTGCCCGCGGTGATTACCGCCGATCTGCGATTGAACGAGCCGCGTTATGCATCGCTGCCCGGAATCATGAAAGCGCGCAAGAAGCCCATGGAAGAGATAGACGCCTCTTCGCTGGGTATTGAACTCGGCAGGTCGGTCACCATAGTGAGTGTCCAGCCTCCCCCTGAGCGGGCGGCGGGCCGCGTGGTTGAAAGCGTAGACGAACTGATCGCCGCCCTGCAGGGCGAAGCCAAGGTACTGTAAGCGGATCCCCGGACAAGGAGAATTCAAGTGGGTAACGTACTTATTTATGGAGAGCACGCTGGCGGAAGCATCCCCAAGGCCACGGCCGTTGCAGTGGGTGCCGCGCAGCAGATCGCTGCCGCGAGTGGCGGTGACACTATACTGGCCCTGCTGGGCAACGATCTCGGTGGAGTCAAGGACGCGGCTGCGCAACTGGGCGCAACGAAAGTCGTGTGCGTAGAAAGCGCCGACCTCGAGCACGAGACAGCCGACACCAGGACGCTGGCCATGAAAGCCGTGGCCGAGGCCACCGGCTCTGACACCGTGGTGTTTGCCGCGACGACCGCGGGCAAGGACATCGCCCCGCGCCTGGCGGCGTCCGCCGAGGCTGCGATCGCCAGCGACGTGACCGCCGTCAACGACGACGGCACCCTCGTCCGTCCCATGTACGCGGGCAACGTGTTTGCCACCGTCAAGCTGGAGTCGGACTTCAAGGTGGTGTCGGTAAGAACCACCGCTTTCGAGCCCGTAGAGGGCGCGGCGGCATCGGCCAGCGAGGACCTGTCGCTGAGCATCGAAAAGCCAGCCAACGCGGTAGAGTTCGTAAAGCTCGACGCCACGGTGTCGGACCGCCCGGTCCTGACCGAGGCCGAACGCGTGGTGGCC
Organism: Pseudomonadota bacterium; assembly: GCA_014382245.1. GTDB lineage: Bacteria > Desulfobacterota > Binatia > UBA1149 > UBA1149 > UBA1149. The sequence continues at coordinate 50,310 of JACNKC010000090.1, forward strand.
GGTGGCCGCGGACTGAAGTCCGGAGATAACTTCACCACGGTGCTCGAGCCCCTGGTCGACGCACTGGGCGCAGCCATGGGCGCCAGCCGAGCCGCGGTGGACGCGGGCTACGTGCCCAACGACCTGCAGGTGGGCCAGACCGGCAAGGTCATCGCGCCCACGCTCTACATAGGCGTGGGCATCTCGGGCGCCATCCAGCACCTCGCGGGCATGAAAGACTCGAAGGTGATAGTTGCCATCAACAAGGACGCGGAGGCGCCGATCTTCAGTGTCGCCGATTTCGGCCTGGTGGCCGATCTCTTCGAGGCCGTACCCGAGCTGACCGAGAAGGTTAAGTCACTGGCCTGACGGCCGGGGATGCCTCGATCGCGTCGGCCACTATCTCGAGCACGTCGCGGGCCTGCACGGTCTCCTCGAGCCCCTTCCCCTTGATGCCATCGTCGAGCATGGTCATGCAGTAGGGACAGGCCGAGGCTATCACGTCCGGCTTTGTTTCGAGCAGTTGCTCGACCCTGAGCGTGTTCACGCGCTGCGTGGGTTCTTCTTCCACCCACATGCGGCCGCCACCGGCACCACAGCACATGCCAACATTACGGCTGCGCTCGGCCTCGGCCAGTATAACTCCCGGTATGGCGGCGAGTATCTCGCGCGGGGCGTCGTAGATCTCGTTGTAGCGGCCCAGGTAGCACGAATCGTGGTAGACGATGGTCTGGGCTGCCTCGCGGCTTATGCGCACGCTGCCGTCCTTGACCAGGCCGGCCACCAGCTCGGACGCGTGCAGCACCTCGTAGTCGCCGCCGAACTGCGGAAACTCGTTGCGGATGGTGTTGAAGCAGTGCGGGCAGTTGGTGATCACCTTCTTGACGTTGAAACCTGCCAGCACGTCGACCGCGGCCTGGGCCATGGTCTGGTACAGGTACTCGTTACCCAGGCGGCGAGCCGTGTCGCCGTTGCAGGGTTCATCGCGCCCCAGTATGGCGTAGCTCACGCCCGCAGCGTCGAGTATGCGAGCCACGGCCTGGGTGATTTTCTTCGCGCGGTCGTCGAACGAGCCCGCGCAACCCACGTAGAACAGGTACTCGGCGTCGGGCTTGTCGGCCAGGTGGGGAATGCCCAGGCCCTCGGCCCAGTCGGCCTTCTTGTCGGCGCCTATGCCCCAGGGGTTGCCCTGGGTCTCCAGGCCCTTGAAAGTGCGCGTCAACTCGGCGGGAAAACGTGCTTCTTCCTGCACCAGGTGACGCCGCATATCGACGATCTTGTCCACGTACTCTATGTGCACCGGGCAGGCATCTTCGCAGGCCCGGCAGGTAGTACACGACCAGATGACCTCGTCACTGATGCAGTTGTCACCCACTATCTTCTCGTCGTAACTCTCGTCGAGTATCGACTCGGGCTTCTCGTAAAGGTAATCGCGCAGGTCGAGCAGCATCTGCCGCGGAGCCAGCGGCTTGTCGCTGGCCGTGGCCGGACACACCGACGAGCAGCGGCCGCACTCGGTGCAGGTGTACATGTCGAGCACCTGCTTCCAGTCGAAGTGGGCCATCTGCGAGGTACCGTAAATCTCGGCGGTCTCGAGATCCTGCTTCGACAGCGCGCCCACCGGGTCGAGCTTGCTCATGAAAACATTTGGAATGGCCGTTATCACATGAAAGTGCTTCGAGAGCGGCAACATGTTGAGGAAGGTGAGCACGATCAGGTTATGTATCCACCAGGCCGCGTTACTCACGGTCTCGGCCGCCGACGGCCCCCCCTGGGCCAGCAGCCCCGACAGCAGGTTCGCGACAGGTTGCCAGGCCCTCTCGGCCTCGATCTCGGCGTGCCCCTTGAGGAACACCAGGCGGCCGGCGTCGTAGACCAGGCCGCTGGTGGTTATACCGGCTATGAAGCAGAGAATGAGCATGGCCTCCCAGTGAGAAGCCTCGGAAATTTTTTCCTCGGCAGGCTTGAAACCGTACAGGCGCTGCGGATGGGTGATGACCCACCGAGACAGCAGGCCCATGGCCGTCACCGCGACGACGACCTCGGTAAGGTCGCGCAGAAGCATGTAGGGGGCACCCAGCTGGTGGACACCAAGCAACGGCAGGTTTGCGTCAGGTGCCCAGCCGCGGAGGAACATGGTGGCTACCTGCCCGCCCAGTATGAGAAAGCCCCAGAACACCAGGGCGTGCATCACCCCGGCCGGCTGCTCTCCGCGGAAGAACTTGAGTTGACCTATTGCGTAAACAAGCGTGTGCTTTATTCGCTCGGGGATACGATCGACTCGCGCAAAAGGCGTGGGCTGAGCCTTGAGCAGGGGCTTGAAGCGCCGAAACATCTGCCAGGCAAAGAGCCCCGCGAAGCCTGTGAGAACCAGTGTCCAGATAATCGAGCTTGCCATCGTTCCCCCTCGGGTGCAGCGCTGGATAAGAAGAAGGTCTAAGATAGGACAGTATGCAGCTGAAGTACAGCTTTAAGCCCGCGTTCTGCGCAATGGCCCTGCTGTTGGCGTGCTTCACCCTCGCGGGATGCAGCCACGACAGCGGCCCCGTGGTGGTTCTGCACACGGCCTCGGGCGACGTCTCTATACGCGTAGAAATAGCGACCACCCCGGGGCAGTTGCGGCGCGGACTTATGTGGCGCAGCGAGATGGCCGACGACGAAGGCATGCTGTTCGTGTTTGCCGAAGAGAAACCACGCAGTTTCTGGATGAAAAATACCCCCCTGTCCCTCGACATCATGTTTATTAACTCGAGCGGCAAGCTGGTTTCAATAGCCCGTGACACCCGGGCCTACTCCGAACGCAGCATCGCGTCGGGGGCCCCGGCCCGCTTCGTGCTCGAGGCCGTGGCCGGTTTCTGCAGCAGGCACGGGCTACGCGTGGGCGACCGGGCTACACTTCCCCCCGGCCTTCCAGGCGCCCCCGGGCGGGGCCCGTCCACCCAACCTTGAATTTTGCCCGCCGAAGCAGTATCAATCTTGTTTTTCGGGGCTTCGGGCACCCCCTTGGGGCAGTACCGAGCCTTCGATGCCGAAGCATTTACGCGAAGCATTTACGCGAAGAACCAGGAGAGCGGAGAACAGGATGGCACTGGACCGGGTGTTAAACGAGCTTGAGCGCCGTAACGCTGCTGCCGAAGCGGGCGGCGGCGAACAGCGGATAAAGAAACGTCACGACAAGGGGCAGCTTACCGCCAGGGAGCGCATCGAACTGCTGTTCGACGTGGGCAGCTTCGTCGAACTCGACCGGCTGCGAACCCATCGCTGCGACGAGTTCGGCATGGGCGACAACAAGGTGCCCGGTGACGGCGTGATTACCGGCTTCGGTACGGTCGAGGGCCGTACCGTGTTCTGCTACTCCCAGGACTTCACCGTACTCGGCGGCAGCCTCAGCCACACGGTGGCCGAGAAGATCTGCAAGATCATGGAAATGGCCACCTCCGCGGGCGCACCCATAGTGGGCATCAACGACTCTGGCGGCGCGCGAATCCAGGAGGGGGTGGAGAGCCTCGGTGGCTACTCGGACATCTTCTACCGAAACACCATGGCCTCGGGCGTCGTGCCACAGATATCCCTGGTCATGGGCCCCTGCGCGGGTGGTGCGTCGTACTCGCCGGCACTGACCGACTTCATAATGATGGTCGACAAGACCAGCTACATGTTCATCACCGGCCCGGAGGTAATCAAGTCGGTCACCCGCGAAGAGGTCAGCCAGGAAGATCTCGGTGGAGCCATGGCCCACAACAGCCGCAGCGGCGTGGCCCATTTCGTATCGCCCGACGACCAGGCCTGCATAGCCGACCTCAGGCGGCTGCTGTCCTTCCTGCCCTCAAACAACGTTGACGACCCGCCGCTGGCCGACGCTGGCGACCCCCAGGACCGGCTCACACCCGAGCTCGAAAACCTCATTCCCGAGAACCCTAACTCGCCCTACGACATGCACACCCTTATAGCTGCCGTGAGCGACCGCGGTAGCTTCATGGAAGCCCACGCCCATTTTGCCCTCAACGCCATAACCGGCTTTGCGCGTATAGGTGGGCGACCGGTGGGCATAGTGGCCAACCAGCCCATGCACCTGGCCGGCTGCCTCGACATCGACGCGTCGAACAAGATCTCGCGCTTCGTCAGGTTCTGCGACTGCTTCAACCTGCCGGTGGTCACCTTTGAGGACGTGCCAGGCTACCTGCCGGGGACCTCCCAGGAATGGGGAGGCATCATCCGCCACGGGGCCAAGATCGTTTACGCGTACGCCGAGGCCACCGTGCCCAAGATCACGGTCATAACCCGCAAGGCTTACGGTGGCGCCTACGCCGTCATGGGCGCCAAGCATGTTGGCGCCGACCTCAACCTCGCCTTCCCCACCGCGCAGATCGCGGTGATGGGAGCCGACGGTGCGGTCAACATAATCTTCCGCAAGGAGATCAAGGAAGCCGACAAGCCGGACGAGCGCCGCAAGGAACTGGTCGAAGACTACGGCAACAAGATAGCCACGCCGTTCCGGGCCGCCGAACTGGGCTACATAGACGAGATAATTTCGCCCACCGACCTCAGGGTGCGCATAGCCCAGGGCCTGGCCATGCTGGCCAACAAGAAAGGCAGCACGCCCGCGCGCAAGCACGGTAACATTCCCCTGTGAGCATGGATGCCGGGGCAGTATCGGGGCCGAGCATGGCAGTGCTCGGCATAAGCATGGTATTCCTGGCACTGCTGTTGTTGATAGTCGTCATCGGCATCATGGACAGGATCCTGGCCCGGCTCAGCAGCAAAAAGGCCGGGCTGGCAACCGATGCCAAGGCGGAATCGAGCACGGTCGCCGCCGCGAGCGCGGGCGAAGAAGAGAAGAAAGACGAGATGGCGGCGGTGGCACTCGCGGCGTGGGGACTGCACCAGCGGCGTCGCGTCAGCGTGCGACCTGCCGCCAACACCAGCAGGTGGGCCGCCCTGGCGAGAGCGAAGCAACTGGCCGGCACTGGAAACCGAGGGAGATAGGATGGCTGTTTACAAGGTCCGCAGTGGCGGCAACGAATACGAGGTCACGGTAACCGACCACGCTGGTGGCGGGGCTACGGTAAGCGTGGACGGGCAATCCTTCGAGGTAGAGTCGGTCGGACCGGCGGTGGGGGCCCCTAACGCCGCCTTGCCGCCGGGAGGCACTCCGGCCGCGGCTCCCCCGGCCCCGGCGGGTCCCGCGCCCGCGGCCCGGGGGGGCGGGCCCGGTGCGGGCCCCCCACACGGGGGGGGTTCCCACGGGGGGGGGGAAAGCGGGCGGACCGTGGTGGCGCGGGGGAGAGG
>JACNKC010000056.1 GCA_014382245.1 Pseudomonadota bacterium
CGGGGAGAGGGGCGTGACCTTAGACGCCGCCGCCGGCGATGACGTTGTTCCCGGCCACCACCTCCCCCGCCTGCGCGCTGACTTCGCCTTGCCCGCAGCACCGCCGCCGGTGGCCGACAGCCTGCGCCTGCGCCGACCTTCTGAAACCGGCAAGCCCATACACGCCGAGGCCATGACAACCGACCGCAGCGCGCTGCAGAAAGGCACCGTGGTGCACAAGTGGCTCGAGCGCATCGGCCACGACGCGATGGAGGGCTGGGACACCGAGCGACTTGAGCGAGAGAAGCCTCGTATCAGGCAGGCCTTGGCGGCCGAGGGCGTGCTGCCCGACCGACTGGACACGCTTACCGATGAAGCAACAGCTGCCCTGGACCTTGCGCTGGCCGACGACAAGGGCCGCTGGCTGCTGGGCAGACAGGAAGACGATCGCTACGAGTGGGACCTAACGATGGTGGCCGAGGTGTCAGGCCAGTCAGAAATTACCTCGGCCAGCATCGATCGCAGCTTTGTAGAAAAAGGCGTGCGCTGGATCGTGGACTACAAGACCGGCCGGGTGCCGTTTGGCCAAGGCGAGTTTGCCGGCCTGGACAAGGCCGCTGCGCGCGAGAAGTACCTGGCTGAAAAGAAGGAGCACTACCAGGACCAGCTGCAGGCTTACGGCGAGTTGCTGTCCCAGCTCGAGCCCGGCCGCAGCATCATGCTGGCGCTGTATTTTCCCGAGGTCGAACGCGGTCTGCACGAGTGGCGTTACGAGGAAACTCCTCGGTCTTAGCCACTCGACCCGCTGCCTGCCCGGGGCCTGTCCGGGCCCGTCACCACCGTTCAATTACATGGCTGTCGTAGCCGTAAAGACCCGCCGGGCTTACGGTATATGGGTCGCGGGCACGGCCGCTGGAGGAGGGAATCATCTTGACAGGACAATCTGCCATATGTATGCTTACAGATATGAAAAAGACTACGCTCATCCTTGAAGACGGCTGCATGGAAGGGGTGCGTCGCCTGGCCAACGAGCAGGGCCGAACCGTAACTGCCATCGTGGGCGAACTGCTTGTCGAAGGAGTGCAGCGCCGGCTTGAGCCGCGAGAGCCCTGGCCCCTGGACCTGCCGAGCTTCGACATGGGCACCCCGGAGGTAGATATAGCCGACCGCGAGGCCCTCGATCGCTTGATGGCCGATGACTGATCCGGAGAGGCGGGCAGGGCAGGCGTTGCAAAAGGACTCCGGCAAAGTCGCCGCGCCGGGCGTGGTCGACACCAACGTCCTCGTCTACGCTGCCAATTCGGGCGCGGCAGAGCAGGAGGTCGCGCGAAGAATGCTCCAAGCCGCCGCAGCTGATCCGGCGCCCTGGTATCTGACCGAGGGAATCGTCTACGAGTTTCTGCGTGTCAGTACCCACCCACGGGTAATGAAGTCTCCCTTGCGAGCAGGGCAGGCGCTGTCTTTCGTGGAACGGTTGCTTGCCGTGGACGCTTTTCGCTTACTCAGGGCAGGCCCACGCCACTGGGAGTTACTCGCTGACCTTGCTGCTTCGGTTCACGGTGCCGCGGGAAGCCTGTTTTTCGATCTCAGGACGGCGGTGCTCATGCGTGAGCACGGGGTCAGGAGGATCTACACCGCCGACAAAGATTTCAGCCGCTTCGAGGGGATAGACCCGATAAACCCCTTCGTGGTCTGAGCGGGACCGGCCGGCGACCGGGCCGGCTGGATTTCCGCGCCGCGGGATTCAGCCCGTTACCGGCTGTGAACGGAATTGTATAGTAAAAGACGCCGAAACCAGGCTCAGCCGCCGAGGCCTGACCGATCCTCCTGCGGGGAAAGAGCAAACAGAATCTCTCTACGGCTTTCGGCCATTTGCGCCGGGAGGCAAGGTGGTCACGAACCAGGAAATAAATCGTCTGCGCGAAGAAGACGCTTACTGAGTTCATGCGCGCACTCCTCGACCTTAACGTATTAGTTTCCCTCCTGGATTCGGAGCATTCCATGCACCGGCAGGCCAGGCTTTGGCTTGGCGACAACGCTGAGCAGGGATGGGCCCCGTACACGAATACTGGCCTGATGACCTGAGCTTGCTTGATCCGCAGGTGGTTGACCGCAGCCGAATTCACGGCCCGAAACAACTCACCGATCTCTATCTTCTTGCGCTGGCTGTTCGCCACGGTGGGCGGCTGGTTACTTTTGACCAGGGTATTCCACTTGCCGCGGCGCGAGGTGCTCACCGGGCTAACCTGCTGGTCATTTGAACGCCGCTTTCAACAGCAGGGTTCGATCCTGACTCTCAGCCCCCGTAACTACCGGCAGCTGCTTTCAGACGCGAGGCGACTTCGTCGCGCAAGCCGGGCGGGCCGAGCACCTCCACGTCTGGGCCGTACTTGAGTATGTCCATCATCAGCTCCTCGCTGCGTCCGTACGGCACCTCGAGCTGGTAGCTGCCGTCTTCGAGGCGGCGGCCTTTCTGCTCGGGGTGCCACCACTCGCCCTCCACCCAGCGGGCGCGGTGCGGGTTGAACCTGAGCACGGCCGTGCCCGTGACGGCGCCCGGAAAGATCCCGTAGGTGCTTTTCACGTGGTCGTCGAGGTGTTCATCATCAACATCGGTGGCTGCCTCTTCGAGCACGCTGTAGTCGAGTATGCAGTCGAGCGAAAACATGCGCAGGTCCTCTCGCATGTGGCACCAGGCGTCGAGGTACCAGGCACCGCGGTAACTCACCAGGCGTTGCGGCGAGATGTCTCGCTGGGTCTCCTGGTCATTGCTGCGGGCGTGGTACTTGATGTGCACCCGGCGGCGCTCAAGCGTGGCAGTGGCCAGTGTCTCGAAGGTGTCTTCGGGCGTGTCCCTGTTGCCCACGCCCAGTATGCGTATGCGGTCCACCTGGCTGCGGTCGCGTCCCAGCTCGCGCTCGACCAGTTCCTTTACCGGTGCGGTAAACCGATCGCTGAGGTCGGGCTCCACCCGGCTGACGAGTTCGTGCATGGCGAGCAGCGCTCGCAGTTCGGCGCCAGAGAACTGCATGGGTATGGCCCGCATGGCGTGCTCGCTGCTCGCCTCGATGTAGTAGCCGTTGGTCTCGGCGTGAAACGGTATGTCGTGGCCCATGTCGCGCAGGTTCTGCAGCGCGCGTTTGACCGTCGGCCGCGAGCAATCCATGCGCCTGCACAGAGAGTGCATGGACACCGGCTGCAGCGCCTGGTCGGGTCCGCGGCCCATGAGTTCACGGAAAAGCTGGACGGCCCGGTCGGTGGTGCTCATGCCCATAATAACGACTGTTTAAGCATAAAGTCAGGGCTACGGGCAATCCCGATGCCCGTTGTGCGGCCAGCCCGCTGGCTCGGCTTTTGAGCCAGGGCCGGGCGTATCTTTATTACTGCTGTGTCATCAGCCGTTGCCAGGGAGTCAGCACGAGGGAGGTCAGCATGGGAAGCAATCGCAACAGCCAGGTTACTTTTGCAGAAATCGAGCAGGCCAACGCAGGCCCGGCGGCCGGGGCACTGGCCGGCAGGGCCCGCCTGGCCAATTGCATTGCCCACGGGGGCTGCGCTTTCGTGGCCCGCGGCCGTGCCTTTTCGGTCAAGAGCGACGCCATCGTTCACGCCATAGAAAAGTTTCCGCGACAGTGGAGTCTCGACGGTGTCGAAAACGACGGCCACTTGCTGGGCGTGACCTGGCAGGGCGCTTCGCGCCAGCCGGTTTCGCTGCACCTGCCCGTGGACCAGTTGTCGCCCGCCGCTCGCTGCTGGCTCGACGGCGAGCTCGCGCGCATTGAGTTGCTCTACGACCAGCGCCTCGAGATCGCCTGACGCCGCACCGCACTCGGCACCGGGCGGGCGATGGCGTTGACCACCGTGTTTCTGTAGTTCGCGCTGCTGGTGGCGTTTGCAGGGGAGGCTGGCCGTGAAAAAGTGACGCAATGACGACCACTGATTTTCTGCGCGAACAGCCTTTTCGAATTTTCTTTCCGCTGGGCCTGTTGCTGGCCTGGGCGGGCGTGGGCCACTGGCTGCTGCACGCGGTCACGCTGGCCGTCGAATCGCTGCCGGCCGACCAGGCCCAGCGACTGTCCTGGCTCGCCCTCTTGCCCGACTACCGGCCGGTGTTTCACGCCATAGCACAGGTAGAGGGCTTCATGACCTGCTTCGCCGCCGGTTTCTTATTCACCATGCTGCCGCGTCGCACCGCCGCACCGCCGGCCGAGGCCTGGCAGATCGCCGTTGTGGCTGCCTGCCTGCCGGCGGCCGTCGCCCTGGCCTGGGCCGGGCGCTTGTCGCTGTCTCAGGGGGCGTGGACCGTGGGCCTCTTGGTCATGGCCGGTTTCGTGCTGCCGCGCTTGTCGGGACGCCTGGGGCAGCGGCGGCCTCCAAACGCTTTCGTCTGGTTGCCGGTAGCCCTGTTCGCGGGCGTGGCCGGCGCGTTGCTCATAGGCGCTTACGGCATACTGGGTGACAGCGCTTTGTGGTTGCACGACCTCGGCCGCGCGCTCGTGCTGCAGGGTATGTTTATCGCGCTGGTCTGCGGCGTGGGTTCGCTGGTGCTGCCCATGTTTCTCTACGGGCAGCCGCCGCCCGACGCCGGCGACACGCCCGGCGACAGGCGAGAGAGGGCCGGCCACCTGCTGGCGGCCCTGCTTCTGCTAGCCGCTTTCGTGGGCGGCCTGTGGTACCCACGCGCGGGCGCGGTGGCGTTGTCGCTGGTGACCGCTGTCGTGTTGCTGCGCGTGGGGCGCATAGCGGCGCTGCCGCGCGCGCCCGGCCTGCATCGCCGCCTGCTGTGGCTGGCGGCCTGGGCCATCCCGGCAGGCTACGCGGCGCTGGCTGTTTTCCCGGCGCATAGGGCGGCAATGCTGCACGTGGTTTTCCTGGCCGGCTTTGCCATGCTCGCCCTGGCCGTGGCCAGCCAGGTTGTTTTCGGACACGGCGGCCGACCGGGCGAGCTCGCGGGCAACCCGCCCATGCTGGTAGTAACGGCCTGCGGCCTGGCGCTGGCACTGGCTGGGCGCGTGATGGTGAGCGTCGACCCTGCGCATTTTGTCGCTTGGCTTGGACTGGCTGCCGGAGCCTTTCTCGTGGGCAGCCTGGCCTGGGCTGCCTGGACCTTTCCGCTTATCGCCAAGCGCTGACGGTTTTTGCAGGGCCGAGGCTGCCGCGGCTGATCTTGCCCGGCCGCAGTCGAACGCAAAATGTCTGGCCTCGCGCAGGGTTCCGACATAAGCTCGGCTTCGTGCTTTACACCCTTGTTGTCGTTGTACTCCTGGCTGTCTGCTCGCTGGCCATCCTGCTGTGGACCGCTGTTCACTACCGCAGGATAGAGACGCGGGCCGACCCCGGCTTGTTTCCGCCGGTGAGCTGCCCCGACGATTGCGACGCGATCGCGACCGACCTCGTGCAACAGATGAGCCTGGGCGAAAAGCTGGCGCAGCTTTCGGGCGACCTGTCGACGCGGCGTTTCTCGTTTCGCTACGTGGCCAACTTGTTGCTGGGCCACGGAGTCCCCCTGGCGTACAGCGGTTACAATCGGCGCCTGGGGATTCCGCCGCTGGCCTTTGCCGACGGGCCAAGGGGCGTGGGCGTGGGACGGGGCAAGACCTGCTTTCCGGTCACCATGGCTCGCGGGGCCACCTTCAACCCCGCCCTCGAGCAGCAGGTGGGCATGGCCATGGGCCGCGAGCTGCGCGCGTCGGGCGCCAATTATTCGGGCGCGGTTTGCGTGAACCTCTTGCGCCACCCGGGTTGGGGGCGCGCCCAGGAAACCTACGGCGAGGATTCCTACCACCTGGGCGAGATGGGCCTGGCGCTCACCCGTGGCCTGCAGTCGCGTAACGTGATGGCCTGCGTGAAACACTTTGCGCTCAACAGTATCGAGAACTCGCGCTTCTATGTTGACGTGAATGTCGACGAGCGTTCGCTGCGCGAAGTTTACCTGCCGCATTTTCGCAAGATCGTCGAGCAGGGGCAGGTGGCCTCGGTGATGAGCGCCTACAATAAGTTTCGCGGCGAGTACTGCGGTCACAGCCGCGAGCTGCTCACTGACATTCTTCGCGATGACTGGGGCTTCAAGGGTTTCGTGACCTCGGACTGGATGCACGGTGTGCGCGATGGCGTCAAGGGCATACGCGCGGGCCTCGACCTGGAGATGCCCAGCCCCGTGCGCTACGGCAAGCCGCTGCTGGCAGCGCTGAGGCGCGGTGAGCTGAGCGAGGCTGACATCGACGCGCGCGTGCACCCGCTTCTGCGCACCCGCTTGTGGTACGCGCTGGCGCCCGACACCGAGGACTACGATGCGCAGCTGCTGGCTTGCGATGATCACGTGAGGCTTGCCCGGCGCGTGGCCGAGGAGTCGATGGTGCTGCTCAAGAACGACGGGGTGCTGCCACTTGATCCGGCCCGCGTGCGCCGCCTGGGCGTGTTCGGGCAGCTGGCCGCGCTCGAGAACACCGGCGACCGGGGAAGCTCCGCGGTCGCGGCCCCGCGGGTGGTGACTCCGCTCGAGGGCTTGTCGAGTTACATGCAGGAGCAGGGCGGCGAGGTCGTTTTTGCCGACGGCAAGGATACCGACGCTGCCCGCGTCGTGGCCGAGGGCGTGGACGCGGCAGTCGTGGTCGTGGGCCTGACCTGGGCCGACGAGGGTGAGTGGTTCGTGTTGCAGCCGGAGAAGAAAGCAGCGGCGCGCCGCCTGGAGTTTATCGGTGGCGGCGGCGATCGCACGAGCCTGCGCTTGCGTGCCCGCGACGAGGCATTGATAGCCGAGGTGGCCGCCGTGCAGCCGCACACCGTGGTGGTCTGCGTTGGAGGTAGCGCTGTCGATGTCAGCTGGCGAGAGCAGGTTGCTGCCATCCTGTTTTCTTTTTACAGCGGCATGGAAGGAGGGCACGCGCTGGCCTCGTTGTTGTTCGGCGATGCCAATCCGAGCGGTCGTTTGCCGTTTACAATTCCCGAGTCCGACGCTGACCTGCCCGAGTTTCTCCCCTTTGCCGAGAGCGCAACTTACGGACCGCTGCACGGCTACTCGCTGTTTGAACAGAAAGCGCTACCGGTGGCCTATCCCTTCGGCCACGGGCTCGGCTACAGCGAGTTTTCGTTGTCCGAGCTGGAAGTCGACACCCGGTCGGATGACTGGACGGTGACCGTAACGCTCGTCAATTGCGGCAACGTGAGTGGCGCCGAGGTGCTGCAGGTTTACCTGGCCTTCCCTGGATCGGCGGTCGATCGGCCACCGAAAAAACTCGCGGCCTTCCAGAAGGTGCTGCTGCCTGCCGGCCAACGCGCCACCGTTACCATGGTGGTCGACGCCCAGGCGCGGCAGGTCTACGACCCGGACGCTGGTGAGTGGGTATTGCCCGATGAGCCGGTAGAGCTGCTGGTCGGGAGATCTTCGGCCGATATCTCGCTGCGCCACACCTTTTTACCTTGACGCAGGCGGGCTAAGAGTCGACACTCGTGGTCGGGTGAGAAGGCTTGTCAAAGGCAAGTTCTGGGCGCTACTGGGCGCGGCGCTCCTGGCCGCGGTCTTCGTGGGCGCGGTCTTTCCCGGCGCGGTGCACGATGCCGCGGCGGCGACCCTGGCGGTGCCCTCGGCCTACGCCAGCATACAGGCGGCACTCGATGTGGCCGGCCCCGGCGATCGCGTGGAGGTAGCCGCGGGAGTGTACAGCGAGAAGCTCGTGCTGCCGTCGTCGGGCAGCCAGGCCGGTGGCTGGATAGAACTCACAGCCGCCCCCGGCGCCCGCCCGGTGCTCGACGGCGTGGGAGTGGCGGGCTGCGACATGATCCTGCTTCCCTCGCGCAGCTGGGTCAGGGTGGAGGGCTTCGAGATACGCAACAACCTGGGGGTAAGCGACTGCTCGGGCATACGCATAACCGGCAGCGGCTCGCACATAGAGCTGCTCGACAACATCATCCACGACATGCGCGGCAACCACGCCATGGGCATCACCGTGTACGCCACCGAGCCCACGCCCATCAGCTACAAGCAGAACGCGGCATACGAGATCTACGACTGCGAGCCAGCCAACAGCGAGGCGCTTACGCTCAACGGCAACGTCGACGGATTTGAGGTGACCAACAATATCGTTCGCGACGTCAACAACATCGGCATCGACTTCATCGGCGGCGAGACCGACATCCAGCCCGACCCGTCGCTGGTGACGCGCAACGGTGTGTGCCGAGGCAACGAGGTCTACCGCGCCAACTCCAACTACGGCGGCGGCTGGGCCGGCGGCATCTACGTGGACGGTGGCCGTGACATCCTGGTAGAGCGCAATATCGTGGGCGGCTGCGATCTCGGCATAGAAATAGCCGCCGAGAACGCGGGCACGGTGACCACCGGTATCACCGTGCGCAATAACTTTATCTACGGCAACAACAAGGCCGGCCTCGTGTTCGGCGGCTACGCCGCCTCGGTGGGACGCGCCAACGGTAACAGCTTTACCAACAACAGCACGCACGGCAACGACACCTCGGGCCAGGGCCTGGGCGAGTTGTGGATACAGTTTGCCGAGAACAACACGGTGCGCGGTAACGTCTTTTCGTCGACCTCGCAGAACGTGTTGATCTATTCCGAAAGCGGGGCGGTGGGCAACCAGCTCGACTACAACCTGTGGTACGCGCCGGGTGGGCAGGCGGCTGCCGAGTTTAACTGGCAGGGTACGTCGTACGCGGGCTTCAACGCGTTTGTAGCTGGCAGCGGGCAGGGCGCCAATTCGCTGTTCGCAGACCCCCTGTACCTCGACGCGGCGGCGGGCGACCTGCACCTGGACGGCTCGTCGCCGGCGCGCGACGCGGGCGACCCGGCCTTCACGGCGGCGGTGGGCGAGACCGATATCGACGGCTCAACGCGGGTGTCGGGCGCGGCCGTTGACCTCGGGGCCGACGAGGTGGGCTGCGGCGACGCTGTTGTTGACCCCGGCGAGCAGTGCGACGACGGCAACCAGGTGGACGGTGACGGCTGCGACTCCAACTGCACGTTCACTGCCTGCGGCAACTCGGTGTTGACAGCGGGCGAGCAGTGCGACGACGGTGGCACCGACGACGGCGATTGCTGCTCGGCCAGTTGCCAGTGGGACGCAGCTGGCGTGGCTTGCGATGACGAGAGTGCTTGCAGCGCCATCGACAGTTGCGACGGCGCGGGCGCCTGCATTGGTCTTGCCGAGCCCGCCGCGGGTTGTTTCGCACCGGTAAAAATCGACGCGGCCAGGTTCGATCTTTCCAACCGCGATGGCAGCTCGAGAGACAAGGCCGGCTTGAAATGGAAATCGGGCGAGGCCCACGACCTCGCCGCGCTGGGCGACCCCACGCTGGTCACTCCCTACACGCTCTGTGTCTACGACCAGTCGGCCGGCAGTTGGCAGACGGCGCTCGAGACGACCATCCCCGCTGGCGGCAGCTGCGCGGGAAGTCCCTGCTGGAAAACGCTGGGCAGCAAGGGCTTCAAGTACAAGGACCGTGCGGGCGCGGCCGGCGGCGTGCAGAAGTTCATGCTCAAGAGTGGCGACGAGGGTAGGACGAAGTTCATACTCAAGGCCCGCGGCGGCGCGATCGACCTGCCCGCCATGCCGCTGGCCCAGGACAGCGCCGTAGCCGCGCGTCTTTCCAACGGCGCGGGCAGCTGCTGGCAGGCTGATTTCACCACGCCGGCGGCTGCCAACAGCGCCTCGCGCTTTAAAGACAAGGGCAACTGACCCCTTCACCCCCACAGGGGTGGCACCCGCCCGGGGGGGTGCGGGCTGGTTGGCGGTCGCGTGCCGGGCCGAAAAAGAACGCCGTGGACGGGGCGTGAACAGTCCGGCGCAAAGGGGGGCTTCCTGTCTCGCCCCGGGTGAGGCAATTCTGGTCTCATCGGTGACCGCCCCCGGGGCCGTCACGGGGAGCTGAAGAAATGAGAAAGAGCCTGCGAGTGATTGTGAGCGTGGCCGCGTTGGCCGTCCTGTCGGCCAGCGGTGGCTGCACGGTGAAGTCCTGGTACACGGTGGTTGTGCCCAACGAGGGCCAGGGGATGACCCTTAGCGGCGAGAGATCGCGGATGATGGTGAGCGTGCCCGAAGTGGTCAGCCAGGAGACCGTGCTCGGCTACACGGCGGGTCGCCGCGCGGCAGCCGCCCCCGGCGAAACGCTCGCAGAGGTGCGCGACTCGGTACTGGTGTCGAAGACCACCATCGCACGGGCCCTTTTTGATCTCGCGCCGCAGTGCATGACGCGCGAGAACAAGGACAGTGCGCTGCTGCCCGACGACTGCTTTCGTCGTCCTCTCAACGAATTCAAGCTGGTCGAAGGCGAAGGACACCTGGTTGCCGGCCGTATTTTTGAAGACCGCCAGTCCTGGTACCTCGTGTCGGTCGACGCGCGCGACGGAAGCTTTTTTCTCGTGGTCGACGCCGATGGCCGCCTGCGCCAGGAACGCAACCTGGTCTGGCGCGACCTCAACGCCTGGGAACACAACGTCCGCGACCGCGGTGAGCTGCCCGGGGCGACCGGCCCCGCGGTGGGCGAGAAGCTCGACTACATAGACCTGCCCGTGGCGCTCGACACATCACGTCGCGTGTTCGACATGGAGGTCAGCGAGCGTCGTCAACCGGGACAGGGCAACCTTAACTTCGACATCGTCTGGGCCGGCCCGGTGCAGCACATAGACGGGCCACGCAACCGCGTCATACTGCGCGACTATTCTCCCTCCGCCCCGGGCTACGTGGTGAACGAGCTGGCCGTGGATTACCGTCCCTCGGTCGAAATGATTTCGCTCAGGGGAATAGGGATCGCGCTCAGGCCGGGAGACAACGGCGAGGTGGTCTTCGCGGTGCAGCCGGGTTCACGCCCCGGCTGAGGCCAACGACAGCCAGGCTGAAACAGGCTGTTTCAACAACGGCGTTACCCTGGCTGGGGCAATAGCGTATACTCGACCATTCGGCACCCGCCAGGGGTGCGGGCGTGATCATGGCCAAGGCAGAAAAAGGACACCGCAGGCTCGAGTCGATAATCGACTCGCTTGCCGCGAGCTACGACAGCGGTCGCACCATCGACAGCCTCGAGAGCGCTGCGCTGCCCAACAAGCGCAAGATTATCGAGGCGCTCGACCACGTGGTCTCATCGATCTACCTGGGCTTCTACTCCACGCGGCGACTCAACTCGAACAACCTTCGCCACTACCTGGGCGAGCACCTGCACAGCAGCTACGAGATGCTGTCGCGGCAGATCGCGCGCGCGGTGGCCTACCAGCGAGAGGGGGGCGGCGAGCCAGCAGCCCAGGACCGCGAGTTCGGCGAGCAGGCGGTGCTCGACGTGCTGGCCGAGCTGCCCCGCCTGAGGGACGCGCTTCACCTGGACGTCGAGGCGGCCGTGACCAGTGACCCGGCGGCGACCAACGCCGAGGAAGTCATTTACAGCTACCCGGCCATCGACGCCATAACTGTCTACCGCGTAGCCCACGAGTTCTACCTGCGCGGTGTCCCGCTCATTCCGCGCATCATGAGCGAACACGCCCACTCTCTTACCGGCATCGACCTGCATCCCGGTGCGACGGTGGGCCGCAGCCTGTTCATTGACCACGGCACGGGCGTGGTCATAGGTGAGACGGCTGTCATCGGCGACGACGTAAAGATCTACCAGGGCGTGACCCTGGGCGCGCTCACCATTCCGCGCGACGACAAGGGCCAGGTCATAACAACGGTGAAGCGTCACCCGACCCTGGAAGACCGCGTGACGATCTACGCCAGTGCCATCATACTCGGTGGCGAAACGGTGGTGGGCGAAGACTCGGTGATAGGCGGTAACGTGTGGCTCACCGAATCGGTACCGGCCGGCACCCGCATCACCTACTCGGCCACCGGCGCGGGGCAGGGCAGCCAGACCGTTACCAGCCTGAGCGACCTGCAGCTCTCTCAGGGCCGCGCTCGCAGCAGGCGCGACAGCAAGGCGGCTGACGTCCGCTGACGCATCGCTGGCCTGCTTGACGCTCTGCTGACGCATCGCGTTGCACTTGAAAAAGGCACCCGCCTGAAACAGTATCGGCATCCGCCGGACGATGACCGTCTTGCCCGGCACGAGGAGAACCCTTCATGTCAGACGCTAACATCAACTTCTTCAAGGCAGACCTGCGCTCCATGGAGTTCACGCTATACGAACACCTCGGGGCCCAGGAACTGTTCGAGCACGAGTACTACGAGCACATGAGTCGCGAAGACTGCGACCAGGTGATGCAGCAGACCCTCAGGTTGTGCAATGAAGTGCTGGGCCCGATCAATTCGTCTGGCGACCGCCAGGGCTGCACGCTCAAGGACGGCGTGGTCACCACCCCCGACGGTTACAAGGAGGCCTGGAAGCAGCTCTGGGAACTCGGCCTGCCCAACTTCTCGGTGTCGCTGGAGGCCGGCGGTTTCCAGGGGCCGATGGCGGTGCTGGGCATGCTGAGCGAGCTGCAGATGGGCGCCAACATTTCGTTTACGATGTACTCCGGGCTCACCTACGGTGCCATGGAGTTGATCGAGCACTTCGGCACCGACGACGACAAGGCACGTTTCATAGAGGGCATGACCAGCGGGCGCTACGGCGGCACCATGTGCCTGTCCGAACCGCACGCGGGCAGCGACGTGGGTGCCATAACGACCACGGCCACCCACATCGACGGCAACAGCTACCTGATCAAGGGTAGCAAGTGCTGGATATCGGGCGGCGACCATGACCTTGCCGAGAACATCATCCACCTTCTGCTCGCGCGCGTGGAAGGAGCCCCCGAAGGCACCCAGGGCATCTCGCTGTTCATAGTCCCGCGCGACGTCATAAACGAAGACGGCAGCTCGGGCGAGAACAACAACGTGATCACGGCCAGCCTGGAGCACAAGCTGGGCATCAACAGTTCGGCCACCGCCGTGCTCAACTTCGGTGACGACGGCGACTGCGTAGGCTACCTCTGCGGCAGCGAAGAAAACGTGGGCATGAAGCAGATGTTCAAGATGATGAACGGCGCGCGTTTGTCGGTGGGCCTGCAGGGGCACTCGGTCGCGGCCACCGCCTACCTCAACGCCCTGGCCTACGCGCGCGACCGCAAGCAGGGCGCTTCGGTCAAGGCCTTCAAGGACCCCAACGCACCGCGCGTGAGTATCATCGAGCACTCCGACGTCAGGCGCATGCTCCTGGAGATGAAGTCGAAGATTGACGGCATGCGGGCGATAGCCGGCAAGATGGCGCTGCACCTCGACTGGGTCAACGTGCTCAGGGACAAGGACCCTGACCAGGCCGCCTACCACCAGGGACAGGTCGACCTGCTCACGCCCATCGTCAAGGCCTACTGCAGCGACCAGGGTTTTCGCGTGTGCGAGACCGCCATCCAGGTGTACGGTGGCGCCGGCTACGTGAAGGACAACCCGGTTGAGCAGTACCTGCGTGACAGCAAGATATTCTCTATCTACGAGGGCACCAACCACATACAGGCGCTCGACCTCGTGGTGCGCAAGCTCAGGGGGCGCAAGGGCCAGGACCTCGCGGATTTTTCGGGCGACCTCACCGACTTCGTCGAGGCCAACAGCCAGGACCCGGCCATAGGCGCCGAGACCCAGCTGCTGGGCGAAGCCTCGGAGCGCTTGCAGACCGCTGGTGCCGCCATCGTGGGCTACATGATGGAGGGCAAACTCGACCAGCTTACGCTCTACGCGACGCCTTTCATGCAGGCCATGTCTCACGTGGCCGTGTGCCACCTGCTGCTCGAAGCGGCGCTCGTGGCCGAGGGAGCCCGCACCCAGGACTTTGACCAGAGCCAGGAGGAGTTCGATTTCTATGCGGGCAAAGTCATGTCGGGCAAGTTCTACGCGAACTTCATCATGCCCGAGGTGTTCTCGTTGTGCAGGGCCATCTGTTCTGCCGATCGCAGCGCCATCGACATTCCCGACAACGGTTTCTGCACCCAGTGGTAACACGACGTGCCTGAAAGCTTTGACGAACTCATCGAGCTTCTCGATCTCGAGGAACTCGACCTCGATCTCTACCGCGGATTCAGCCCCCCGGGCGACGTGGGACGCGAGCGCGTGTTCGGCGGCCAGGTAGCCGCCCAGGCCATGGTGGCGGCCAGGCGCACGGTGGACGGCGAGCGTCGCGCCCATTCATTGCACGGTTATTTTCTGAGGTCGGGAGATCCCACCGTACCCATCGTCTACCACGTGGACCGCATACGCGACGGCCGTTCGTTTACGACCCGCCGCGTGGTGGCCAACCAGAAGGGCAAGGCGATATTCAACATGGCGGTGTCGTTCCAGGTGCCGGAGAAGGCCTGGGAACATTCGTTCACCATGCCCGAGGCGCCTGATCCCGAGTCGCTGCCCGGCAATGCCGAGCGCATGCACGCGCTCCTGGGTGACAAGGCCAACCCGGCCATACTCGAACGGCTCACGCGCAAGGGCCCGGTGGAGATTCGTTTCTGTGACCCTCCCGACTGGCAACCCAGCGAGGGCGAGGACTGCAACACGATGGTATGGCTGCGTGTGCGCGGCGACCTCGGCGACGACCCGCGCGTGCACACCTGTGCCATGGTCTACGCTTCGGATTACACGCTGACCTCAACCGTCATGCGTCCGCACGGCCTGCACTGGGCCACTGGTCGCGTGATGTCGGCCAGCCTTGACCACGCCATGTGGTTTCACGCCGATGCCCGGGCCGACGAGTGGTGGCTGTACGTCGAAGATTCGCCGTCTGCCTCGGGCGCGCGCGGCCTGGCGCGCGGCAGTATCTTCGCCCACGACGGGCGCCTGGTGTGCTCGGTGGCGCAGGAGGTCCTGCTCCGGCCATGGCAGGGCACCGGCGACGGCGTGCGCGGCCGGCCGGACAAGAAGTCCTAGGACCAGCGCTGTCCCTCAGGGCAGGTAGAAGTTGCCCGTGGCGATAAACATCTCGTCGCCCGTGGTCACGCCACCCAGCAAGGTGCAGGCGTCGCACACCGAGTTGGGGCAGTTGTTGTCGTCGCCCAGGCAGGCCTGGCCCTTGTTGGGACCACCAACGCAGAAGGCGTCGGCCGCGTCGCAGGGGCCGCCGGGTATAAAGCCCTGGAAGGCTGATTGGGGAGCATCGGGTGAATTTTCTATTGTCTTGAGCAACGACTCGTCTATGCCACCGTTGTCAAACAGGCCGCAGAACTTTACCGTCCGATCTTGCACCGAGCCGCTGAACACCAGCGGCGGATCGTAGTTGATCTCCAACGCGTCCTGGTAGTCGAAGCTTTCGTACATTATGTCGGCGGGCGAGCCCGGCAGGCAGTTGGGATCAGTGCCCGTCCCGTTGGGCGCGTCGGGGCCGCTGCCACACGGGGTCTGCGGCGGCGCGTAGTAACGGAATCTCACGCCGCGCGAGTGCATGTGAGAACCCAGTTTGAACATGTGGGTGTTCTCTTCGAACGTGTGCGTGGCACAGTACTCGCGGGTCTCAAACGGCGGTACTTCCTGGGTGAATATATACGTGTCGTTGAACAACCCGGCCGCCGGCCAGGTCTGCGTGGACGCGTAGTCCACGTTTATCCACGATTCCAGGTTCATGTCGTCGTTGGTCAGGTTGAATGCGTGCGAGTTCCAGATGACCACGCCCTTGAGCGGCAGCGTGCTGAACACCCCGCTGGGGAAATCTACAGTGCTGACCGATTCCTGCGAGCCCGACCAGGTGGGGGCGTTGTTGTTAAACAAGCCGTAGTCGGGCGGGCCGAAGCCGTCGCGGGCGAGACAGGCCACGCCCTCGTGGAACGGGGCGCCGCAGACCCCGCCGCCGGGGCAGGGGTCGGCCGTTGTCGGGTCGCAGGCCAGGGTGTCGTTGTCGCCCCCGAAGCAGCTCCAGGTTCCCCAGCCGGCGTCGTCCCAGTCGTAGTCACCGCCGTAGATGTGCACGATGCTGTGGTGCGACTGCGCGTCCTGGTAAAGGGTCTGGCCGCTCCAGGCCAGGCACTTGCCGGCGTTGGTGCCGTGGCCGTTGGTGCCAGTAGCAAAGTTCGGGCAGTCGACCAGTGACGCCGCCGGCACCAGGCCCGGTGCGCTGAAGTCGTAGTAACTGGCAATGCAGCCCTCGGTTTCTGATTGCGCGGCCAGGAAGTAGCCCGGCTGCGCCACCTGGAAACCGTCGGCCGGGTCGGGTACGGGGGGTTGCGGTACCTTGTTAGGGGTAGGCGGAGGCAGGCAGCTCCCGAGCAGTTCGGCGGTACCCTCTACGATGCCGTCATCGCTGGCGCCGCCGCGTATCCACAGCCTGAGGGCCTCGAGGTGCTCGGCCGTCACTGTCATCGCGTTCGAGGGCATGGGGCTACCGCCCACCACCGGCCCGTTGGGCGACAGCGTCTTGGCCGCGATCTTGTTGTAGAGCATGCTCAGGTCCTGGTCGCCGGGGAACACCAGTGAGACGCCGGGGTTGGTGGCCGAGGGCACGTTGACAAGCGCGGCCGCGCCCGCCGACGCCCGCAGATCGAGGTTGCCCAGCGAGGCCCCGGTAGCGCCGTGGCAAAGATCGTTGCTGCAGTCGTAGGCGTCGAACACCAGTGCCTGTATGGCTTCGTAGGTGTTGTTGTACTCTACTTCGCTGGCCGCGCAGCCAATGCAGGCGGTGTCACAGGTATCTGAGTTATCGGCGTTGCCGTCGTCACACTGCTCACCGATCTCGAGCAGCTTGTTGCCGCAAACCGCCGGGCAGTCGGCCGGTTTGGCCGAGGCCTTGCCCTTGAGTTTGCCCGCCTCGTTGCTCAGCAGGTCGGCCGCGTCGTAGTTCGCACACCAGGTTTCAGCACCGATGACCAGCGAAAGCTCGAGGCTGTCCTGTGGACCCACGAGGTCAAAGGGGAACCACTTGCCCTTGGCCATCACTTTCATGCTGCCGCCGACCTTGCCCGACTTGACCATAATTTTCTTGATGCCGCCGTAGCTGAGCAGGCGGTGTTCGCCCTTGTACTTCCAGCCGCTTTCTCCACCCCTGATGCCTGACCAGCGCGCCGCGTCGAGCGGTATGACGCCGCTTGAGCCCGCGTTGCTGCCGGTGCCACGTATGACAAGGTAGGAGGCTTCGACCGTGGGGTCGGGGTAGGGGCCGTGTATGGAAAGCTGTCCCTTGGTCTTGTAGACAAACTTTTTCTTGTCGGGCTTCGCTGCGGGAGCCTTCAACTTCACGCCGCTGCTGTCGAGCCGGTGGTGTTCGTCATCGTGGGCCGGGGCCGACGGTGTCCAGACGCACAGGATCGTCAAGGTGGTGAGAATGGCGGCAAGCTTTTTCATGTTTTTCCTCTTTTGCGGGGAGTAGGGCGCAGGAATCACCCCTCACCCATCGCCAAGTTTAGTTGGATTCGGCGAGCTACGTCAAGGAAAAATCGTTGTTTTTGCTGGGCAAACCCCCGATTTTGCACAAAGAGTAGCCCGGTTGATCGAAAATCAGTCAATAAGCGCTGATCCGTTACCCACCGTAACGCGGGTGCCGTCGTTTTTGTCGGCCCAGAGATTGAACTGCAGCCGCCGCCGGCCGGCCTCGGGCGCTTCGGAAACCACCTGCCCACCGGTCACCAGGGTCTCGTTTCCCCACAGCACGTTGACCAGGCGCACGTCCATGCGGCCACCCTCGAGCCATCCCAGTCCGAACTCGTGCGTGAGCATTTCAGACAGGAAACAGGTCGACATCATTCCCTGTACCACGATGTCCGGAAATCCCAGCTTGCGTGCCTCCTCGGCGTTGGTGTGGTAGTTGAGGTCCGGCCCCGAAAACGCCATGCACATGCGCTCGTCCACCAGGCGTTCGAGCGGTTCGAAGCTGCGCAAGCCGGTGTCGGTCTGTTCAAAACTGCGGCCGGCTTTTTTTTCGCGACCGCGGTCCACGACCATGCCCTCGTCTTGCGTCTCGGCGAGAAAACTCTGGTGGGTGATGCCGCGGTTGACCAGGCGGCCTTCGCTGTCGAGCACCCAGGTTTCTTTGACCACGTAGTCGCGGTCGCGCTTGCGGTAGCGGTCGGCGATGAACGCTCGCGTGTGCACGCGCGTGCCCGGCGCCACGGCGCGGTACATCTCCCACTGCTGGCGAGCGTGCAGGTTGCCGTATATATTGGCGAGGTACCACGACAGGTCCTCGAAGCACTCCGAATGCAGCAACAGGCCCGGCACGTAGTCGGCGTAGATCGAATCGTTGGCCTTCAGTGCGTCGCGGTAAGACCCGCAGAGCTCGGCGCTGAGCTCGAGGTCGCGCCCCCCGTAATCACGTCCAACATAAACCGGTTCGCCCTGGTAGTTCATGACCTGATTCTGCCGCATGTGCTGAGCCGTTCCAAGATCTTTGCGCGGCGGTTGGCGGGCCTGGCGCGGCCGCCACTCCCCCTTGCCGTGGCGCGGGTGTATGTTGTCAGGCATGGGACGAGCCGACTGGCAGACCGAAGAAGTGAGTGCGTTCAGGCAGGCATTGAGAGCGTTTTTAGCCTCCGAAGTAACCCCCGGGCTTGAGCAGTGGGAAAAAGACCGCCGCGTACCGCGTGATTTCTGGCTGGCCATGGGCCGGCAGGGTTATCTCTGCCCCTGGGTAGACCCGGCGCTG
This sequence comes from Pseudomonadota bacterium, assembly GCA_014382245.1. Lineage (GTDB taxonomy): Bacteria > Desulfobacterota > Binatia > UBA1149 > UBA1149 > UBA1149. Next base: position 18,505 of record JACNKC010000056.1, read on the forward strand.
GGTGGTGCGGGCGCCGACTTTGCCATGTCGGTGGTGGTCTGCGAGGAGCTCGGCCGCACCGGTCACATGGGCCTGCAGACGGGCGTGTCGGTGCACGCCGACATCACCGCGCCCTACATCGACCAGTACGCCACGGCCGACAACCGCGAGCGCTGGCTCGCTGGCTGCGCGTCGGGCGAGATGGTGTCGGCCATTGCCATGACCGAACCGGGCGTGGGCAGCGATCTCGCGGCCGTTGCTACCACCGCCGTGCGCGACGGCGACCAGTGGGTCATCAACGGACAGAAGACCTTTATCTCCAACGGCATGGAGTGCGACCTCGTGGTCGTCGTGGCACGCACGGCTGCTGACGACGACGAGGGGCCCGACCAGTCGACAGGCGCGCGCGGGTTAAGCCTGTTCGTGGTCGAGAGCGGGTCGGCTGGTTTCGTTAAGTCACGGCAACTCGAAAAGATGGGCCAGCACTGCCAGGACACCGCCGAGTTGTTTTTCGAAGACTGCCGGGTGCCGGCCGACAACCTGCTGGGCGAGCCCGGCCAGGGATTTGCCTACCTGATGAAAAACCTCCAGCGAGAGCGGCTGATGATAGCCGTGGCTGCCCAGGTCGCGGGCGAGCAGGCCCTCGCCAAGACCCTGCCCTACGTGCGCGAGCGGCGAGCGTTCGGCAAATCCATCGGCAGCTTCCAGCACAACGCCTTCAAGCTGGTAGAGCGCGCCACCGAGATCGAGATCGGCCGCACGTTTATCGATTCGTTGATAGACGAGTTCATGGCCGGCGACGACATTACCCGCCGCGTGTCGATGGCCAAGTGGTGGCTGAGCGACATGGCTTGCCGGGTGGCCGACGACTGCGTGCAGCTGCACGGCGGCTACGGCTACATGGCCGAGTATCCCATAGCGCGCGACTACATGGACGTGCGCGCCATGCCCATCTACGCGGGCTCAAACGAAGTCATGAAGCTGATCCTCGCCCGCATGATGGACCTGGAGTGAAGCGGCCTCCCCGCTAGGACGCGTGCTTGAGCGAGGCCATGGTCGACTCCATGGGCGAGTGGATGATCTCACCGCCGGTGGGGTCGTTGATGGCCTTCCAGTTGTCGGCGATGGTATCCACCGAGATCGGACCGTCGGGCTTGACGGCAAAGCCCTTGGCGCGAAGTGTTTCCACGCGCGCGTAGCAGCCGGCGCCCACTTCGTAGATCTGGCCGTTGTCTTCGCAGCTCTCGGCGCAGAGGTACACCACCAACGGTGACACGTACTCGGGCTTGATGAGGTCCTGCATCGCCTCGGGCATGATGTCCTCGGTCATGCGGCTCAAGGCCAGCGGTGCGATGACGTTGGTGTGGATGTTGTTCTTGGCGCCTTCCTCGGCCAGCGCCTGGCCGAGGCCGCACAGCGCCGCCTTGGCCGCGCCGTAGTTGGTCTGCCCGAAGTTGCCGTACAGGCCCGAGGCCGAAGAGGTGAGCACCACGCGGCCGTACTTGGCCTCGCGCATGGGCTCCCAGGCTGCCTTGGTTACGTTGTACGCGCCCTTGAGGTGCACCGCGATCACGAGATCCCAGTCCTGCTCGGTCATGTTCTTGAAGCTCTTGTCGCGCAGTATGCCAGCGTTGTTGACCACGATGTCTATCGAACCGAAGGCGTCGAGCGCGGTCTGCACCATGGCCTGGGCCGATTCGGTTTCGGACACCGAGCCGTAGTTTGCCACCGCGTTACCGCCCGCGGCCTTGATCTCTTCTACGACCTTGTCGGCCATTTCGCTGCCCGCGCCCGAGCCGTCGCGCGAGCCACCGAGGTCGTTTACGACCACGTTTGCCCCGTGGCTGCCGAACAGCAGTGCGTGCTCGCGTCCCAGTCCGCCGCCCGCTCCGGTTATCAGCGCAGTGCGCCCTGCAAGTCCAAATCTATCCTCTGACATCAGTGTTCCTCCGCAAAAAGTATCGCCGGATACTAGGTGACGCCTTGCATCAAGTAAAGGTGCGTGGGACAAAACGCGGCTATGGATTTTGGATTCAGCGAGGAACAGGAGCAGCTGCGCCGACAGGTACGCCGCTTTGCCGACGAGCGCTGCCCGATGGACAGGGTTCGCGAATTAATGGACAGCGACGACGCTTTTGACAGGCATATGTGGGCGTCGATGGCCGAGCTGGGCTGGTTGGGCCTGGCCGTACCCGAGCAGGCCGGTGGACTGGGCCTGGACTGGGAAGACGTGGTCGTGGTGGCCGAGGAGCTGGGCCGATCGCTTTTGCCTTCGCCGTTCCTGGCCGTTACCACCGCCGCGCGCGCAGTTGACCTGCTGGGAAGCGAGGCCCAGAAAGCCGAGTTGCTGGCGCCGCTGGCCGAGGGCACGAGCGTGGTGACGCTCGCGTTTTTTGAAGACAGCGACGTCATCGACCCCGACGGCGTGGCCACCACGGCCACGGCTGACGGCGACGGTTGGCTGACGCTGTCGGGCACGAAGATGTTCGTGCCCTGGGGGCAGTCGGCTGACAAGCTGCTGCTGGTCGCGCGCGAGGGCGACGGGCTGAGCGTGTTCGCGGTCGACTCTGCCGCAGAGGGCCTCACCGTGGAGCCGCTGCAACTCATCGACACCACCTGCCGCGCGGCCCGCGTCAGCCTGGACTCGGTGCGCGTGGAGGCCGACTCGCGGCTGGGAACAGCGGGGCAGGCGTGGCCGCTGCTGGCGCGCGCGCTGGACGCAGGCCTGGTCGCGCTCTGTGCCGAGATGGTTGGCGCGGCCGACGGTTCACTGCAGCTCACTACGGAGTTCGCAAAGGTGCGACAGCAGTTCGGTAGCCCGATCGGTCGCTTCCAGGGAGTGAAGCACCGTCTTGCCGAGATCTACGTGGCCACCGAGTCGGCGAGGTCGCTTACCTACTACGCGTCGTGGGCGGTAGACCATCTTGGTGACGCAGCCAGCAGCGTCGCCATGGCCAAGGAGTGGGCCGCTGAGGCGCTCGACCGGGCCGGCGAGGAAGGCGTGCAGCTGCACGGAGCCATTGGCTATACCTGGGAATGTGATGCCCATCTCTATTACAAGCGGGGCCGCCTGTGTCGCAACCTCATGGGCTCGCCCGACTACCAGCGCGAGCGCGTGCTGGCGGCCCAGGGGCTCTAGAAACAGCACCCCCGAAGAGACAGCGACGGAGCAGTAACATGGACTTTTCGTTTACAGAAAAAGAAGAAGCGTTTCGCAGCGAAGTACGCGAGTTTCTCGCCGAGCACCACGACAGCGAGGGCGTTCGTGCTGACGGTGCCGACGTTGAGTCGGCCATGGACAAGCTGCCCAAGCTGCTGGCCTGGAACCAGGCCTTGTACGAGAAAGGCTGGGTGGGTTTCTCCTGGCCGCGCGAGTTCGGCGGCAGTGGCGGCGGCATCGTTGAGCAGATGATACTCAAGCAGGAGTGCGGCGACGTGCGCGCTCCCATCCTGGGCTTGTCTTACATGGGCCTTGCCTGGGTCGGCCCGGGCATCATCCAGTACGGCACCGACGCGCAGAAGAAGCGCTTCATTCCGCCCATACTCAAGGCCGAGGAACACTGGTGCACCGGTTACTCCGAACCCGGCTCGGGCAGCGATCTTGCCAGCCTGCAATGCCGCGCCGAGCGCGACGGCGACGACTACGTCGTCAATGGCCAGAAGATCTGGACCTCGCTGGCCATGTGGGCGCAGTGGATGATACTGCTCGTGCGCACCGACCCCACGGCGTCCAAGCACCTGGGCATAAGCTGCCTGCTGGTGCCCATGGATTCAGAAGGCCTGGAGGTAAGGCCCATCAAGGCCATGAACGGCGAGACCCCGTTCGCCGAGGTGTTTTTCGACAACGTCCGGGTGCCGGTCGAGAACCGCCTGGGCGCCGAGGGGCAGGGCTGGGACGTCACCAAGCACGCGCTGGCCAACGAGCGCAGCTCTATTGCCGAGGTCACCGCGCTGCACCACAACCTCGACGATCTCAAGAGCATGGCCGGCCAGTGCCGTCTCAATGGCAAGCCGGCCATCGAGGATGCCGGCATCCGCCAGAGACTCGCGCGCATGCAGTCCACCATCGAGGCCATGCGCTTGAACGGACTGAGGTTTTTGACCAAGCAGCTGCGCGGCGAGCCCATAGGCGCCGAGACTTCGGTCAACAAGCTGCTGCGTACCGAGATGGACGTGGAGACCGGCCGGCTCTCCTGCGACATGCAGGGCGGTCACGGTGTGCTCACCGGCAAGTCGCCCGGCGCGGTGCAGGGCGGGCGCTGGCAGAAAAATTCGTTGTCGTGGCCGACCACGGTCATAGGCGGCGGCACGCCCAACATCCAGCGCAACGTCATCGCCGAGCGCCTGCTCGGCCTGCCGCACGACAGCTGACGGCCGGGGTTAAACAGCCCGGCGTTTAAACAGCCCGGCAGGCGAGCTAAACGATTCGCGAGTTGCTGTTACCCCAGTAGCGGTCCTTGAGCAGGCGCTTGTAGAGCTTGCCGTTGGGGTGGCGTGGCAGCTCGGCTTCAAAGTCCACCGAGCGCGGACACTTGATGGCGCTCAGCCGCTCGCGGCAGAAGGCAAGTAGTTCCTCCTCGAGCTCGGGGCCGGCGCTGTCCACGTCGGCCGGCTGCACGACGGCCTTCACCTCTTCTCCGAAGTCTTCGTTGGGCACGCCGAAGACGGCCACGTCGACTACCCCGGGGTGGGTGATGAGTACGTTTTCGGTCTCCTGGGGGTACACGTTGACCCCGCCGGTGATGATCATATAAGCCTTGCGGTCAGTGAGGTAGAGGTAGCCGTCTTCGTCGAGGTAGCCCACGTCGCCCAGCGTTGACCAGCCCTGATCGTTGTACGCGTCGGCGGTCTTTTCGGGGGCATTGTGGTATTCGAACTTGCCGCCGCCGCCGAAGTAGACCATGCCGGTCTCGCCCGTGGGCAGTTCCTTGCCGTCATCGTCCACGATGTGCAGCTCGCCCAGCAAGGGGCTTCCCACCGAGCCACGGTGGGCGAGCCACTGCGGGCTGTCGATGGCCGTCAGTCCGTTGCCCTCGGTGCCGCCGTAATACTCGTAGAGCACCGGCCCCCACCAGTCGATCATTTGTTCCTTGATGGCTACCGGGCAGGGCGCCGCCGCGTGTATGGCCACGCGCAACGACGAAGTGTCGTGGCGGTCGCGTTCGCCCTGCTCGAGCTTGAGCATGCGCACGAACATTGTCGGTACCCACTGGCTGCAGGTCACGCGGTATTTTTCTATCAGCGCCAGCGATTGCTCGGCGGAAAAATTTTCCATGATGATGCAGGTCGCGCCCAAGCGCAGGAGGCTCATGGTGAACCTCAGCGGCGCGGCGTGGTACAGCGGCGCCGGCGACAGGTAGACGTCGTCGCTCGAGAAACCGTACAGGATCGTCACCATGCCGACGAGCGGATTGGGCGTGCCTGCTGGCTTGTTCGGCAGCGGCACGCGCACGCCCTTGGGCCGGCCGGTGGTGCCCGAGGAGTAGAGCATGTCGGCACCCTCGGTCTCGTTGTCGACGGCCGTGGCGGGTTGTGCGGCCACGGCGTCCTCGAAGGATTCGTAGCCGCCTGTTGCGCCGCCAACCATGAACGAGCGTTCCGCGGCCGGCAGCTTGCCGACCAGGTCGCCAGCCACCTCGGCCTTGGCCCGCGAAGTGAAAAACGCGCGCGCACCGCAGTCGTTGACTATGTATTCCACCTCGGGGGCCGTAAGGCGCGAACTGATGGCGGTGTAGTAAAGCCCGCTGCGCTGCGCCGCCCAGCAGATTTCAAGGAAACGATCGTTGTTCTCCATGAAGATGGCTATGCCATCGCCTTGCTCCAGTCCCATGGATTTCAGCAGCTGGGCCACGCGGTTGCTGCGTTCGTTGAGCTCGCGGTAACTGACCGACAGGCCGCTGTCGGCCATGATGAAGGCCGGCTTGTCGGGGGTCCGTTGTGCCCAGGTGGCCGGGTAGAGTTTTTCGTCCACTTTGTAGTTCTCCTTTTACTTTCTACTGTTGTTGCCCGGCGGTTTCAGCGGCGGCCTTGAGCGCCTCGTCCATTACACGCAGCCCCTTGTCTATGTCTTCGCGGTAGGTTCGCTCGATGAGCCCTGAAAGCGGGCCCGCCACGAGCCGGCCCTCGGCCCATGCCGACGGCGGTGGTGGTTGTGCTCCTCCCTGGCGCCGGGCGTGGCCATTCCGATTGTGCATAGAGTGAGTTGTAATGCCGCGTGGGTCTTGTGTCGAGGGAGCGGTGCCACTACGGTCTGCGCGTCGTGGCCATCAAGCTCTACTCAACCACCTACTGCCCCTACGCGTGGCGCTCGCGCATCGTGCTGCACGAAAAGGGCGTGGAGTTTGAAACCTTCGAGGTCGACCTGCGCGACAAGCAGGAAGACTTTCTCGAGGTTTCGCCCAGGGGCCTGGTGCCTGTCATGGTGCACGACGACACCACTATTGCCGAGTCGATGACCATCAACGAGTACCTCGAAGAGTTTTATCCCGAGCCACCCCTCATGGGCGATGGCCCAATAGAGCGGGCGGCGGTGAGGTCGGCGATAGTGGACCTCAACTTCAACCGCAGTCGTCCGCTGGCGCGCCTGGCGTCGATGTTGTTCTACGGTCGCGAGAAGCGCGACGAGAGTGTCATCGAGCAGCAATCGGCGCGGTGGAACCGCTATCTCGACGATCTCGAGCAGCACTTCAGTGATAACGAGTGGCTGGCCACCGATAAGTTCAGCATGGCCGACCTCAGCCTTTACCCCACCGAGTTGGTGACGCGCATCGGCTTTCAGTTGGGCGGTGACCGCGAGCGGCCGGCGCTGGACAGCTGGCGCGAGCGCGTGCAGGCGCGCGAGTCGGTCCAGGCAACAGCGCCCGAAGGCTTCGGCACGGCTGCCTGAAGCGCACACCCCTGCCGGGCCGAAAACTTCCGCTTAGCGACAGCGCAGGGTTTTGCCGTTAGAAGACGTTGCGCAGGGCGGCGTCGGTCCCGTCCAGAAATCGTCGCCCACGGTCATCGTTATTTCGAATTCCGACACGCCGGTGGCCCCGCTCGCGTCGGTGTCCTTGGCGATGATCTTGACCTTGAAGGGGTTGCCCGAAATTCCCAGCGTCACCCTCGAAAGGCCCGAAGCGTGGGGAATCCCTCGCTGGGCTTTCCAACGCCACTTGCTACCCCTCAGTTGCCAGCCCGGATCGCCGGCGTCGATGGTCGTCTGGATGGCAACCACGTTGCCTACCTCGAGCAGTACCGTGAAATCCTCGTTTGAAGGCGTGAACGACGCCCCGCTACCGTCGAGCGCATCGCTCTTGAGCACGATCTTGTGCTGTCCGGGGGGGCGGTTAAGGCGCGAAGCCTTCAGTATCCTGGTGTGGAAGACTCCGTTGGCACTGCTGCAGCCGCTTTCGTCAAAGCTGCAGTCGACCGCGCAGGCCAGCGCGCCGCCCGAGTAGCCCAGGCCGATGCAAGTCTGTCCGCCGAGATCATTGCCGTCGCAGGCTTCTGCACCCTCGCGCACGCCGTCGCCGCACACGGGCGGGCTCGTGCAGCCGCTTTCGTCAAAGCTGCAGTCGACCGCGCAGGCCAGCGCGCCGCCCGAGTAGCCCAGGCCGATGCAAGTCTGTCCGCCGAGATCATTGCCGTCGCAGGCTTCTGCACCCTCGCGCACGCCGTCGCCGCACACGGGCGGTGCCGGGGGCGTGCTGTTGGGATCTGCGGGGTCTGAGCCCGCCCGGGTTTCGGTGGTGTCGAAGAAGCCGTCTTCGTCACGATCGAGGGCCAGGCGCGTGCCCGAGCCGGGGGGCACACAGGTGTAAGTTATTTCCTGGCCGGCGACAGTCGCGAGAAGCCGTACGTCGTCGGCTGCCATGGCCGGCTCGCCGTTGATGTCGAGGGAAAACGTTCCGCCGTTAACGTAAAGCGCGCCGCGTTGCTCGCCCGCCAGCGTTCCCCTGGCCACGAGCTCGCAGTCGCCGGCTTCGTCTCGGGCAATGAGCAGGGCTATGCGGTCAACTATGGCCTGGGAGTTGAGGTTGGTGGGCGTGGCCGTCAGCTGCTGGCCCACGGCCGGGGCCAGGCCGGTGTCGAACGCGAGCATGAAGGCTTCGAGCTGGCGCTGCTCGACGTCGTTGACCTGGAACACCGGTGCCGCGAAGAAATCGAAGAGCGTCGGGATGGCACCGTCGTGCAGGAATCCGCTTTCGGCCACCTGCGGTCCGGCGGCGTTGAACTCGCCGAGCTTGTCGTAGGCGTTGCGAAGATGGGGTACCTTGAATTCCTGCGACTCGCCTTCAAAGGTCGAAAATCCACCGGTGCCGAGCGGCAGGTTGTGGCAGCCTTCGCAGGTGGCGATGACGTCGTGGTTGCCGTTCACGAAAAGATTGGCCCCGGCGGCCTGCTGGGCGGTGAGGCTGCCGTCGAGATTGGCCACCGGGTTTGGCGGGTAGCGCACCTGCAGGATGAAATCGGTGTAGGCCTGCATCTGTTGGGCCGTGAGCGGCAGGGCCGTGCCCATGAGGCCCACGAAGGCACCGTTGAACTGCTTGAAGCTGAGGTCCTCGTTGAGCGGATCGCCGGTGCCGCCGTTGCGGTCGCCGCGCCAGTGCATGGAGCCGGCGCCGTCCATGCCCCTGAGGCTCTGCGTGGTCATCGGGCCCTTGGCGGGGTGAAAGGGATCGCCGCTGCCTATGATGGGAAACGGGTTGGGGTTGGGCTCCAGCTGGCCGAAGGGGTCGCCGAGGTTCCAGGCCTTGCGATCCATGTCAGCCGAGAAGTGACAGGTGGCACAGGAGTTGTCGCCGTGTCCCGAGGTGAGCGTGGTGTCGTAGAGAAAGCGCCGGCCGTCGCGCACGCTGGCCGGTTCGGGGTCGTAGCCCAGGGCCACGGTGCCCAGCTCGCTGGCGCTGCCGGTGTCCACCAGCGATATGGTCTTGTCAAAAAGGTTGAGCACGTACAGCCGCGAGTGCCCCTCGTGCAGGGCTACTCCCACGGGGCCCGCGCCCACGGTTATGCGATTGGTCACGGTGCCGGTGGCGTCTATCTCGCCCACCAGGCCTGAACCGAAGGCCGCTATCCAGGCCCGCGTGCCCGCCGCGTTGAAGACGAGGTCGAGCGGCATGCCGAGGCTGTCGGCTCGTTCCGACGGCGGGCCGGGGCTGGTGGAATAGTCAACGTGGGGGTTGAGGTGAACCGCCGCCGGCGTGCTGCCGCTTATGATGCTGACCCGCTGCTCGGCGATGTGGCCGCGCAGCACCGGCTCGAAGCGCACGTGGTTGCGCGCGTCCTGGTTGGTGACGTAAACGTCGCCCGTGGCCGGGTTGACGGCCATGTTGAACAGCATGGAGCCCACCCCGGTGGCAAAGCCGGTTTCAACCGGCGGGTCGGAGTCGGCGTCTATGGCAAACACGTCTTGGTCGGGCAGGTCGAAGGGCACAAAAGAACTCCAGTCGCGGCCGTCGGCGTCGAGCCAGTTGCCCGAGCCATCAAACTTGAGGATCAGCCCGGTCTCGGGCTGGTTGGGCGTTGAGCCTGGCGGAAATGAAGCCGCACCGCCGTTGGGTGTGACCAGCACTTCGGGTATGACAATCGTCTGGCTGCCCGAGTGCAGTATGGCCGCGTACACGGTCGAGCCATCGGGCGTGACGGCCAGCGCGCGCGGCTTGTCGCCGAACAGCACCACGACGTCCGCTTGCGCGGAGGGCGTGTCGGCATCAATGACCCACACGTCGCTGCGGCCTACGCCGGGGGTTGTGAGTTGCGGATCAAAGGGCAGGGCCTGGCCGCGATGCGCGCAGGCCACGAAGATCTTGTTGCCCGCGCTGCCACCCACCACGATGTCGCGCGGCTCGTCCCCGACCAGGATCGTGGCCACCACTCGCGCGGTGGCGGGGTTGCTCACGTCGACCAGGCTGACACTGTCCGACAGGTGGTTGGATACCCACAGCTGGTTGTTGCCACGAGCGGCCAGCGCCACCGGCTCGAGTCCAACCGCTACCACACCGGCACGGGCCAGGCTGCCGTCGCCCAACACGTCGAAGATCTCGACGCGGTTGTCGTGGGTGTTGGCGGCGTACAGCCGGGTGCCGTCGGCCGACAACGCCAGCGGGCGAACAGGTACCGACTCGAACAGGGTGTATGATCCCTGGGCGAATACAGGCACCGCAACAAGCAGCAGTGAGACAGACAGCGCCAGTGTACCCAGGAGGCGGGGCGCTGGGGCAATGCGACGGGGGCCAAACGCTGGGCGACGGTTGTGCGGCATGCCCGTATTTACAACGCACGCGGGGTGTTTCGCAAGAGCAAATAGCGCTTTGCCCTGCCCCGGAGACTGGAAACAGCTTCTGCGCTTGGATAAACACTCGTAGTCGGCCCTGTTATATCTGTCGCCGCGCGAGTATATTCCCCGGCTCGACCGGGGGGGCGCAGCGCCGGTAGAGCAGGACCAGGGGTCCGCAAAGGAGATCAAACAAGACATGGGAAACGCTTATATTCTTGACGCCGTCCGCACGCCCAGGGGCAAGGGCAAGTCCTCGGGCCGCCTGCACGAAACCCACCCCCAGGAGCTGCTTGCAACCTGCCTGAGGGCGCTTCCCGAACGCAGCGACTTCGACCCGCGCGAGGTCGAGGACGTGGTCGTGGGCTGCGTGACCGAGACCGGTGAGCAGGGTGGCTGCGTCGCCCGGCACTCGGTGCTGGCCGCGCAGTGGCCGCAGGAAGTAACCGGCGTGTCGCTCAACCGCTACTGCGGCAGCGGTCAGCAGGCCGTCAACTTTGCCATGATGGGCTGCGCGGCCGGTTTCCAGGATCTCGTGGTGGGCGGCGGCGTGGAGAGCATGTCGAGGGTTCCCATGGGCGCCGACAAGTCGGGGCTGGACGGTCACAACCCGGCGCTTCGAGAGCTGCACCCCCTGGTGCCGCAGGGCATTTCGGCCGACCTCATTGCCACCTGCGAGGGCTTTACCCGTGATGATTGCGACCAGTGGGCAGCTTCGAGCCAGGCCCGCTGCGAGCAGGCCGTGGCCGACGATCGTTTCGCCGCGAGCATGGTGCCGGTGTGCAACCCCGATGGCGAGGTCATGCTCGACCGCGACGAACACCCTCGACCAGGCACGACGGCCGAGAGCCTGGCTGCCCTGCCCCTGTCGTTCGACCAGATGGGCGACTACGTGCAGAAGGGCGACGAACTCAGCTTTGACCAGAAGGCGGTGTCGGTTTATCCCGAGCTGGACGGCATCAAGCACGTGCACCACGCGGGCAACGCCAGCGGCATCGTCGACGGTGCCTCGGCGGTACTCGTGTGTTCGGACGCCTACCTGGCCGCCCATCCGGGCAGCAAGCCGCGTGCGCGCGTTGTATCGATGGCCACCATGGGCGACGAGCCGGTCATAATGCTCACCGCGCCGGCCCCGGCATCGCAGCTCGCGCTCAAGAAGGCCGGCATGACCTGGGACGATATCGATCTAGTGGAAGTCAACGAGGCCTTCGCCGCCGTAGTGCTCAAGTTTCTCAAGGAAACCGGCTATGACGGCGACAAGGTCAACGTCAACGGCGGGGCCATTGCCCTGGGTCACCCCCTGGGGGCCACTGGCGGCATGCTGATGGGTACGGCGCTCGACGAGCTCGAACGCCGCGACGCGACCACGGCGCTGGTGACCATGTGTATAGGCGGCGGCATGGGCATAGCCACCGTCATAGAAAGAGTCTGAGGGGGAAGCAGGATGAAGATAGGAATATTTGCCGGTGGAGGAGAGTCCACTCTCGAGCAAGCAGTAGAGCGCATAGTACAGGCCGAGCGCGACGGTTTTGCGTCGGCGTGGCTGGCCAACATTTTTGCGCTCGACGCGCTCACGGTGCTGGCGCTGGCCGGCCGCGAGACTTCTCGCATAGAGCTCGGCACGGCCGTGGTGCCTACCTACCCGCGGCATCCGCACTCGCTGGCCCAGCAGGCGGCCACCGTCAACGCGGCCTGCGGCGGCCGCTTGTCGCTGGGCGTAGGGCGTAGTCACAAGCTGGTCATCGAAGACATGCTGGGCTTGACCTACGACAAGCCCATCGGCCACATGCGCGATTATCTCGAGGTGTTGCGCTCGCTGTCGGACACCGGCAACTGCGCTTACACGGGCGACCAGTACACGGTCAACGCGCCCCTGCAGGTAGAGGAGGGGGTGGGTTTCGGCTTGTTCGTGGGCGCGCTCATGCCGCGCATGCTCGAACTTTGCGGCCAGCTCTGCGAAGGCACACTCACCTGGATGAGCGGTCCGAAGCACATCGAGAAGAACATCGCGCCGGTGCTCAACGCCGCGGCCTCGGCCGCCGGGCGGCCCGCGCCCCGGGTCATAGCGTCGTTGCCGGTCTGCGTGACCTCCGACGAAGCGCGCGCGCGCGAAGAGGCGGCGAGACTGTTTACCATCTACGGCAGCCTGCCGGTCTACAGGGCCTGCATGGACGAGGAGGGAGCCGACGGTCCGGCTGACCTCGCCCTGGTGGGTGATGCCGGGCAGGTGAAGGAGGCCATCAACAGGGTGCGCGACGCTGGCGCCACTGATTTTTACCCGGCGGTGTTTCCCTCGGGTGTCGAAGGCGAGGACTCCGAACGCGCGTCCTACGACCTGATGGCGTCACTGGGGGGCGAAGTCTGAAAACCGTAGACTACGTCGGGCGTACGCGTGAGCTCTACGAACCGCTGCCGGCTTACCGCTGGGTCGACAACAGCGGGGAGCCCGTGCCCTGGACTCCGCTGTCGCGGCCGCTGGCCGAGTGCCGCGTGGCCCTCGCCGGTTCGGGCGGGGTGCACCTGCAGGGGCAGCAGGCGTTTCACTTCAGCGACGACACCAGCATTCGCGAGATCCCGGCCGACAGCGAAAGCGGCGACCTGCGCGTGTCGCATTTTGGCTACCCGGTGGGTGACGCGCGCAAAGATCCGAACTGCGTGTTTCCGCTTGAGCGGCTGCGCGAGCTCGCCGACCGGGACGTTATAGCCGGTGTCGCACCCACGGCCTTTACTTTCATGGGAGGCATATACTCGCATCGGCGGGTGGCCGAAGAGCTCATCCCTGCACTGCTCGATGGCCTGCGCAGCCAGGAGGTCGATCTTTTTCTGCTCGTGCCGGCTTGACCGGTGTGTCACCAGACCGTCGGTCTGGTTGCAAGGGCGGTGGAGGCGGCGGGCATAGCCACCATGACGGTATCGGTGGGCCTGGACATCACGCGCCTCGTGCGGCCACCGCGGACGGCGTTTCTCAATTATCCCATGGGCAACGAGACCGGCCGCCCCGGTCGCGCAGATGAACAACGGGTGATAGTGCAAAAGACTCTCGAGGCTGCCTTGAGCATCAAGCAGGCCGGTGAGATAGTCGATCTCGGCATGACCATGGAAGGCGAGGCGCCGGGTGGCGGCCCGTGGCAGGACTGGGTGTACACCAAGGAGTTTCGCGATAGCTTGATGCGGTCGCGTTCGCAGATCGACGGAGGAAAACAATGACTGAAGCTGGAAGAGACAAGACGCTGAGGGTTTTTGCGCTGTTGTTCGGGTTGCTGGCCGTTTCCAATTTTCTCAAGCCCCTGCAGTTGAGCCCCGACGTCGGTTTCGTGCTTTTCGGCACGCGACTTGAGGGCACGGCCAACTCGATTGCGGGCCCGGCTTTCGGCCTTTATCTAGCGGCCTACGCGCTCGCCCTGTGGCGACGGCTGCCGGCCGCGCTGCCACTGGCCCTGATCTACGTGGCCTACGTGGCGGCCAACCTCGTGTTGTTCAACATGACGCCGCTTGCCGACGAAAGCGGGCTGCTCTTTGGCCTGGCCTACACTGCCGTGGCGCTGGGCGTTTCGGGTGGCTCGGCCTGGCTGCTGTGGACGGGCCGCCCCCGGTCCGACCAGGGCTGACGGCCGGGTTCCCGGGACCGGGAACAGCCGCCCCTGGATATCAGTTTTGCGGACAGCCCCCGAACGGGGGGCAGGGCAATTGGCCATAACCTGGGGGAAATCGCAGCCGGGGCACCTGAAGCTCGCCTATGAAAACCAATGAATAGCTGTATTTCCCGGGCTTTTACTCTACTAAAAAATGCCGGTGGTCTGGCACGCCCCCTGCTTTGCCTTCAGTATCCTTGCTCACAGCCGGAGGGGGCGAGGAGGGATTGGAGTGATTGAGAGTGCATTGATGGTTGCCGTGTTTATTGCTGTCGGGGTTTTTTTTCCTTCCAGCTGAGCGTCAGCGCCCGGGTATCCAAGACTGGACGGCCGGCCCTCGGGCCGCTGCACGGACTCCGGGTTGAGAATCGGACTCAGAGTTCGCGCACGAGCAGGAACCAGCTCGACATCGATTTCTCGTCCCTGGTGGCCAGGCCTATGAATACGTCGTCGGCCACCCGCCGCATGTAGTCGATCATGCGGTTGTAAACAAAACGCGATACCCCGCGTTCGTTGGGTTTTATAGTCGGCCAGCCTTCGGCGGCGCGCAGGGGCAGGCGGTTGTAGTCAAAGGCGCAGGCTCCCAACTCTGAGTCGGGCGTGTCGTGGGTGACGTAGTAGCCCGGGCCCACCACCTTCATGGTGGGGGAACGGTTGTAGCCCCACAGCTCGTTGGGCTGGGACTCGCCGCTGTCCTGCTCGTCTGGCCTGCAGCAGATCTTCTCAAACTCGGTGAACAGCGGCAGCGAGTTCTTGCCGTGGAAAACAACCGCTTGCATGGCGGGATGATCGATGGGCACCAGGTCGCTCGTGACCACCGGGGGGTTGCTGGCCACCTGTTCCCACACGCGGGCCTGCGCCCGGGTGCCCGACAGTGAGCGCGCGGCCGCGACGGCCCGCTCGAGCGGCAGGCGGTTAAAAAAGTCTGCGAGGTCGACGGCCGACGCCGAATCATCGGCGATAATAGAGTGTAGTTCGTCCTGCCTGTCGTCTGCCATTTGCTGCCCACCTCCTGACTTCGCCATGCTAGGTCGCCCAGCCGGTCGTGGCAATGGCAACGGCACCAACCTAGACTCGGCCCGTGGCCGCTTACAGCCCTGGTGTTTCCTGGCGTGACCGCCGCAACCACGGTTTAAATGACCGGGTGTTGCTGGCCGTCATCGACGCGCTCTGCCCGCACGAAGAACCTTTTGATTTTGACGCCACCAGCGATGTCCTGGGTGAGCTGAAGAGCTTTCTGCCCTTTCTACCCGGGGCGCTCAGGCTGGGCTTGCCCGCGGGCCTGGCCCTGCTCGAGTTCAGTGGCTTGCTGCTGCCGCAGCCCAGGGGTTCGGGCAGGCAACGCTTTACCAGGGCCGACAGGGACTCACGGCGGCGCACACTGGAGGCTTGGCTTCACGGCGGCGGCATACGCGAGGCCATGGTCGCCGGCCTCAAGGCGCTCTCGCTGCTGTGTTTTTACCAGCATCCCTCGGCCCAGGCTTCGCTGGGCATTGATTGGCAGGCACGGGCTGACAAGCTTACGCTTGAACGAGCCAGGCTTCTTGCCGCGGTGGCTTCGCAGTGAGCACAGGGGTGTCCGAGCAGAACCTGTTGCCGCCCGAGTACTCGCTTGCCTACCCCAACGTGGAGTCAGGCCTCGACCTGGCGCCGCGACTTTCTTCGCCCCGCGTCTATCACGCCGACGCCGTGGTGGTGGGCAGCGGCGCGGGCGGGGCGCCTGTGGCTGCGCGGCTGCGCGACGCCGGGCTGGACGTGCTGTTGCTCGAAGAGGGCGGACTCTACCGCACGGCTGATTTCGTGACCGACCCCCTGGAGTCGGCCCGGCGCATGTATCGCGACGCGGGCACCAGCCTCATCCTGGGACAGCCGCCCATAACCTTTGCCGAGGGCAGGTGCGTTGGCGGATCCACCGTTATCAACGGCGGCATGTCCTGGCGCACACCCGGGCGCGTACTGCAGCACTGGGATCGCAAGCTGGGCCTGGACGGTTGCGATGAGAAGAGCATGCAGGGCTGGTTTGAGCAGGCCGAGCGCATACTGACCCCTGAGACCCAGCATCCCGAAACCATAGGAAAGCCCTTGGCCCTGTTCGCCGACGCCGCCCGTCGCAAGGGTTGGGACCCGGTCGATAACCAGCGCAATATGCACCGCTGCATGGGGCTGAACAACTGCGCCTTCGGCTGTCCGACCGGAGCCAAGCGCTCGATGCTGGTCACCGAGATTCCTCGCGCGCTGGCCGCCGGTGCGAAGCTGGTAACCAACGCCAGGGTGGACCGCGTACTGAAACACCGTCGCCGCGTGGCTGGCGTGGCGGGTAGTTTCGTCGACCTGCACGGGCGTCGGCAGGGCCGCTTCGAGGTTCGCGCGCGCCTGGTGGTGCTGGCGGCGGGCGCCCGCAACCCGCCGGGCCTTTTGCTCAGGAGTCGGCTGCGCGGTCCGATGACCGGCCGCGGCCTGCACGTGCACCCCAACGCCAAGGTGGTGGGGCTGTTTGACCAGCCGCTCGACAGCTGGGTGGGCACCCACCAGGCCCACCAGGTCCATCGCTTCATGGACGAGGGCATACTCATGGCCGCCGCCGGAGTCCCGCCGGGCATACTGGCGGCGGGCATCCCCGGCCTCGGCGAGGAGCACGGCCGCTTGATGGCGCGCTACAACCACATGCTGACCGCCGGTTGCCTGGTGGAGGACAGCGGCCAGGGCCGCGTTCGCCTGGGACCTGACCGCCGGCCCCTGATGACCTTCAAGTTATCGTCGCGGGATCTCGAGGTGCTGCACCGTGGCGTGCGCCTGCTGGCCGAGGGCGTATTCGAGGCTGGTGCCGAGCGCGTGTTGTTGCCCTTTGCCGACCTTCCGCTGCTCGAGTCAGCAGACGAACTCGAAAAGATTGACCAGCGACCTCGGTCACCGCAGGGGCTCGAACTGATGACAGTACACATAATGGGCAGTTGCCGCATGGCCGTCGAAGAGCGCCACGGACCCTGCGACCCCTGGGGCCGCGTACGCGGCATAGAAGGGCTGGCGGTGGCCGACGCAAGCGTCATACCCTCGCCGGTGGGGCTCAATCCCATGCAAAGCATCGTCGCGTTGGCGCTGCGCAACTGCGAGCGCTGGATCGAGGGTTTCAAGAGACAGGGAGGCAACGGTGCTGTTCACCCGTCCTGACGGCGTAAAACTGGGCGGTCTCGACCCGGTGCGACGCATGTTGCCCTTCATCCTGCCCACCCGTAACCAGGCCTCGGTACTGTGCCGCCAGCAGGTCGAGGTGGCCCCGCTCCGGGAGTTCCTGGCCGATTGGAACCGCGACCGAGAAGCGGCCCGGCAGGCGACGCTGTTTCACCTGGTGCTCAGGGCGCTCGCCATGTCGCTGCACGAGCGCCCCCGGCTCAACCGCTTCGTGATGGGGGGCAGGCTATGGGCTCGTAAGGGCTTGTGGATCTCGTTTTCGGGCAAGCAGGGTATGAACGACGACGCGCCGGTGTACACCCGCAAGCGCGAGTTTAAGGCCCAGGAGAGCCTGGCCTCGGTGGTGGACGGTCTGACCGCGGCTTCGGCCAGCGGTCGCTCGGGAGTGGAGACCGATTCGGACAAGGAGGTATCGTTGCTGCTCAGGCTGCCGGCTCCCTTGCTGCGCCTGGTCATCGGCCTTGTGCGTCTTCTCGATACCCTCAACCTGCTGCCGGCCGCCATGTTGAGGGCCGACCCGCTGTACGCCTCTGCCTTCGTCGCCAACCTGGGCAGCGTGGGCATAGACGCCTGCTATCACCACAATTACGACTACGGCAGCATCCCGATCTTTGTAACGATGGGGCGGATTCACAAGGCCGTCGTCGTCACCGCCGACGACCAGCTGCAGGCCAGGGAGGTCTTCGAGCTCAAGTTTACTTACGACGAGAGGGTGGAAGATGGCTTCTACTGTGCGCGTGCGCTCGAGCGCCTGGCCGAGCTGCTTGCCCACCCCGATCGGCTGCTCGAGGCCCCGGATATTTCGTTATCTGCCGCTGGTTCCAGTCCCGGTCAGGCCTGCTGACCTGGCCCCCTCGTCCAGCGGCTCACGGTGGGCGAGGTATTCGCTGAGGATGCGCGTGGTAGTGCTGCCACCCTCCATGTTGTAGCCCGGCGCTGGCGGTTTACTGTAGCGCGCTTCCTGTACTGCCTTGAGAAGCGATTCACCGTTGAGTTGCCAGGGCTCAACGACCACCGCCTGGCCTCCTTGCTCGAGGCGACGGGCCTGGCGGGCCTGGCTACCGCCCGGCTGCCGGCGCGGAATGATCACGGCAGGTGTTGAATTCTGCAGCACGTCGAGGCTGGCGTTGAAGCCCCCCTCTCCGACCACGACCTCGGCCTGGGTCAGCAGCGGGACAATGTTCTCGACGCTGCGCTGCAGTCTCACGTGGCGGTTTGAGCGGGTCAGGCGTCGCAGTTCTTTCCAGTCCTCGTTGGATATGGACGGGCCTGCCACGATCCTGGTCTCAAGGCCTTCTTCTCTCCACAGCCTGCCGTGTTCGAGGGCGGCGAGCTTGAGCAGCTTGGCAGAGTCATGTCCGCTGCCTCCGCTCACCAGCAGCTCGGGGATCGGGTTGGGCGGGGCTGCGGTCGAGTCGCTTCCGAGTTCGCTCAGGTCGACGAAACCGGTGTGAAGAATCTGTATCGGCAGTTTAACTACTTCGGGGCTGCGGTCTTGAATCCTCACGTGACCGGGGTCGGTGTGCACGAGCAACATGTCAAAACAGCTGTCGAGCAGTTCCAGCGTGTCCTGGTCGGCGAAGGCCGCTTCGCCCACGTCATCGGGGTTGCGAACACTGCAGGCCATGACCGGTACCGTGCTGCTGGCCATGGCGCTGTGTATAAGCGGCACGAGCTCAGAAGCCAGGGTGATGAGCTCAAGTGGAAAACGGTCGATGAGCAGGACCTCGGGGCTGGTGGAGGCAAAAAGCTCGAGCAGTTTTTCGCGGCGCAACTCCAGGGTCTGATCGAGGTCGCGGCGTCGGTCCACGGTCTCAATGCTCCCGTCATCGGTGAGCGTAGTCGGCGGCAGCTCCCTGACCAGTACGTTGGCCGGGGCGACAACCCCGTCGGGAATGGGGGAACCGAGCACGAGAGTGACCCTGAAGGCTTGGCCGAGGCTGTCGGCCAGGCCGAGGCTGTGACGCAGGGCACCGAGAGACCAGGAGGGTTGGCTGTAAAAAAATAGTTTTGGTAGCGGTGAAGACATTGTGCGATGCCCCTATCCTGTATTTGGCTGCAAACGTCATACCACTAGCGGGCTTCTGAGTTACAGCCCGGTAATAACGCAGCCCTTTGAGTTTTGGCCACCCGCGCTCCCACCCTTTCGGGGGGACAGCAAACTGCGCGTATTGCACCGAACTGCGGGGGTATATGCCGCAGCCAGTAGCCCCGGTTGGGTTTTTTTTGCAGTGAGTCCGCAGCATCCAGATTGGCATGCTGCTTGCTCCCCTGGCTGCGTGTCGTCGTGGTGGTTCCCCCGAAAGCTACTACTTCGGTCACTGGCGGTCGGCGGCCTGAGTCGCCGGCCGTTTTTTTTGTGCCGCGGCCCCCAGCGCTGCAAGCATGAGCAATACGCTCAGGCACGGCAGCCAGTCTCCCCCCAGGCTGTAAGGCCCTGGCCCAGGCCCCGGCTGTACCACGAATAATCCCACGCGCGCCGAACGCGGTCTGAGCGATCCTGCGAGCGAAGCGTCAGCGGCCAGCAGTACGCTGATGCCGGTGGTCGTTGAGCGCAGCAGGGGCAATCCGTTTTCTACCGTCCGGGGCGTGGTGAAGGCCAGGTGCTGCAAGCGGCCCGCTCCCGCTTCGAACCAGGAATCGTTGGACAGGTTTACCAGCAGGTCTGCCCCCGCGCGCGCCGCGCTCCGTGACGCCCCGGCAAATACACCTTCAAAGCAGATCAGCGGGGCGATGCTCCACCCGTCGAGTTCAAACAGCACGCGCCTGCTGCCCGGCAGGTAGTCGAGCGGATCGGCGCCAGGCAACCAACCGGGCCTGTACTCCAACCACTGCAGTAGTCTCATCTTGTCGTAGACTTTCCATTCGCCCACCGCGGGGTCGAAGAAGTAGGCCGAGTTGTATAGATGGGCGCGGCCGTCGCCGCGATCTTCGCTGCGCATGCTTCCCAGCAGCACCGCCGCGTTCTGCTGCCTGGCGAGCTCTTCGACACGTTGCTTGCTGGTCGCGTCGAAGAAGCGGGGTACAGCTGCTTCGGGCCAGACGATGAGGCGGGCGTCGGCAAGTTCGGGTCGGCGGCTGAGCTCGAGCTGGAGATCGAGGTGCGAGCTTTTTTTCGCGGGATCCCACAGGTCGTGCTGGCCCAGTCCCGGTTGTACCACGGCGACCTTGAGCGGGGGGAGCATGGGCTTATCGGCAGCAGGCAGTCCGACCAGGGCCGATAGTACGAAGGCGGCGAGCACCCCGCCCGCAACTGCGGCCGAGCGCAGGGCCTGCTCGAGCCGTTGATTCTCGATCCACGCCACCGCCAGGGCGCCTCCGAAGGCCGCCGCCAGCCAACCGGGCAACCAGGTACCGCCCAGGCGTATGAGGGCGAAAGAGGCGGGCACGTCGTGGAAGGCCTGGCCCAGCAGTCCCCAGGGATTTCCGCCCAGCAGGCTGGCGCGCGCGAAGTCCCAGGCCGTCCAGGTACAGGCGAAAGCCAGCACTCGCAAAACCGGTGGCAGCGGGTGCAGTCTGGAGGCAAAAAGCGCGAGCAGGGCGGAAAAAAGGGCCACGTGCAGGCCCGTAAAGCCCAGCGCGAGGGCCGCGGCTCCGCCTCCGCCCAGGTCAAAGTAACGCAGGGCGGCCTGGGCTATCCACGCACCGGTGCCCCCGAGCGCAAAAGCCCAGCCAAACAGCAGTCCGGCCAGCAGAGCGTGCCGGGGCTTGAGCGGGTTGGCCGGATCAAGCAACAGCAGCGCCAGCGGTGCTGGTGCCAGCAGGGCCGCCCACGAGAGGTCAAACGGCGGAAACGCAGTGATGTATACTAAAGCGGCTGCCAGGCATCGCGCCGGCAGTCGTGCTAGTGGGGGCGGTGTGCTCGAATCCTGCACGGCAGGACTCTCGATACTCGCGGGCCGATATGACTGCAAGCAAGGAAAGCCGCTTCGCAACGATACTCGCGCCGGGCCTTGTACAGGTCCTGGTCGCTCTCGTGGCCTCGGTGGTGGTAGCGATGGCGATTTTCGCTTCGGTAGACCGGGTGGGCAAGAGTTTTCCCGGGTTCTTCGTCTGGGAGAACCTGGTCGTACCGGCGCTGGGCGAGGCCAACTGGACAGGCGCCGAATCGGGGGTCGAATACCTGTCGTGGCTGCGTTCGGCCGACGGGCGCACGCTGCGCAACGGGCGCGAGCTCACCGAGATGGTGGAGGGGCTGAGCCCCGGTACCAGCCTCAGCTATGTTTTTGAGAAAGAGGGACGGCTGGCCGAGGTCGAAGTCGAGGTGATGCGCTTCGGCTGGCGCGAGTGGGTCTCGGTGCTGGGCCTGTTCAACTTCGACGCCGCAGCGCTACTCATCCTGGGCATAGTTGTTCTCTACATGAAGCCCGACGACCCCGCCGCGCGCGCGCTGTTTCTCTTCAGTGCCAACGGGGCTGCTTATCTCGCGGCTTCGGCCGACATGCAGGGCAGTTACCTGCTGCGGATGCCGTACTTCTTTTTCTTCAACCTGTTACCAGCCACTACCTTCTACCTCGTGAGTTGTTTTCCGCTGGGTCGCATCAGGCGGCGCTGGGAGGACGGGGTGTTCGCGGCCTTGCTCGGCCTGGGCTTCGCCTACGGGATTGCCACCAACTACTTCTATTTTCGCGACCACGATCTATTGCTCGTACTTGAGCGAATGAGTTACCTGCCGGTAGCGCTGGGCGCTGTCATGGCCCCGGCCTTCTACGCCTACTATTTTTTCACCACCGACAGCCTGGTGGTCAGGCAGCGCACCAAGGTGGTGTTGTTCGGCACCGCGTTGGCGTTTGCCCCGATGGCCGTGGTCTTGCCGGCCGTCTTTGTCGGCGGCGCGGACTTGCCCGTCAACCTGAGCACGGTGCTGTTCGTGGTCTACCCGGTCAGTATCGGCTACGCGGTGGCCCGCCACGACCTCTTCGGTATCGATCGTGTGATCAAGCGAGCCTTGGTCTACACCGTGCTTTCGGCCCTGGTACTGGGCATCTATACCCTGACCCTGGGCACGGTGGATTATCTTTTCGAAGGCATGACGGCGGCCGCTTCGCGGGTGACCGAGGGCGTACTCATCCTCGGGTTGCTGCTTGCCAGTAACCCCAGCCGTGCGCGCATCCAGGCTTTCGTTGACAGGGTGTACGACCGGCGTCGCTACGACTACCGGGGGGCGGTAAGATCGGCGTCGCGCAGTTTCAGCTCGATACTCATCTTCGAAGAACTGGTTCGGGCGGTACTCGAGCTGGTGGACGAAACCCTGCAGCCGGTGTGTGCCGACATACTGTCGGTTGATAAAGACGGAGCTGTTTACAGGCGAGGGCGCCTGGCCCATGCGGCCGGAGAGCAGGGTGGCGTGCGCACGGGGCTGGATGGCGCGGCTGCCTCCAGCCTGGCTCCGCTGGCCAGGGGCTTGAACGAAGTTGACCTGCTGGCGGAGGACCGCCAGGTCCGGGATGGCTACCCATCCGACGTCCAGGACGCCATGCGCGAACTGGGCGCCGTGTTCGTGCTACCCATGCGCCTGGAGGGTCGACTGGTGGGCATGGTGTCGGTCGGCCAGCGTCGCGCTGGCGGCTATCACGGCGGCGACGACGTCGAACTTCTGCGAACGGTCTGCGACCAGCTGGCGGTGGCACTCGAGAACGCGCAGGCCTATTCGCGCATCGATCAGCTCAACCGCGGACTCGAAGAAAGCAACCTCGAGCTCAACCGTACCAACATCGAGCTGCGCGAGACCCAGGGCCTGCTGGTGCAGAAAGAACGCCTGGCAGCCGTTGGCGAGTTGTCGGCCGCCGTCGCCCACGCCATACGGAATCCGCTCGCGGGCATCAAGGCCGCCGCCCAGCTGGCTATCCTTGAAGTCGAACAGGAAGAAGGCGCCGATCTGGACGAACAGGTCGCGCTCAGGGACATAGTGTCGGAGACTGATCGTCTCAGCGACCGCATAGCAGCGTTGCTCGATTACTCGCGTCCTTTTGAACCCAGCCTCACGCCGGGGTCGATGGAGAAACTGGCCGCCGAGGTCATGGCCCTGTCAGCCGGCAAGGCGACCGAGCGTTCCATTGAACTCCACTGCCAGCCCGACCCCGCGCAGCCGCCGGTGCTGATAGACAAGGTGCTGTTCGAACAGGTGATAATGGAGCTGGTGGCCAACGCCATCGATGCTTCACCCGACGGAGGCAAGGTGCGGGTCGCGTGCGGGCATGACGACGAGCTGGCGTGGATCGAAGTGATCGACAGCGGCGCGGGCATAAAGCCGGACAAGGCTTCGCGCATCTTTGACCTGTTTTTCACCACCAAGGCGTCGGGCACGGGCTTCGGGCTGGCCACGGTCAAAAAGATCGTCGATCAGCACGGCGGTACGGTTAGGGCTGGGAACGCCGAGCAGGGCGGGGCTACCTTTCGCGTAGAACTCCCCCTGGTCTGACCCAGCCGGGGGTTGGTGGCAGCTGCGCGCGGCTCTCAGCGCAGCGAGTGCTTGTCGAGCCGGTAGCGCAGCGTATCCCTGGACATCCCCAACAGCTTGGCCGCCTGCACCTGGTTGTTGTCGGCGGCTTTCATCGCGCTGGTGAGCAGGTTGGCCTCGACGGTTTCCAGCGGGATCGGCCCCTGTGAAAAATCAACCTCGAAGTCGGCCGTCGCAACGGTGCCCATGTTTTGCGCGGGAGTACCGGCAGCCGGAAAAAAAGCGAGATCCTGGACTTCAAGGGTCCCGCCGCTGTGCATCACCAGGGCGCGCTCCAGGGTGTGGCTGAGCTCACGGATGTTGCCCGGCCATGGGTAGTTGACCAGGGCCCGCATGGCCTCGTTACTTATCCTTGGCGCGGCCATGCCGTAGTCGGTCGCGTGTTGTTCCAGGAAGTGTTGCGCCAGGATTTCGATGTCACCATCGCGTTCCCTCAGGGCGGGTAGCTTGATGTTGACCACGTTGATGCGGTGATAGAGATCCTCGAGGAAGTTGCCCTCGGCGACTTCCTTTTCCAGGTCCATGTGACTTGCCGCCACGATGGTGCAGTTGATCCTGCGGTCGCGGGTGCTGCCCAGGCGACGCACGATTTTTTCGTCGATGATCTTGAGCAGCTTGGATTGCAGGGGGCGGGCCATGTGGCCGATCTCATCGAGAAACAGCGTGCCGCCGTCCGAAGCTTCGACCAGCCCGGTCTTGGAGCTATTGGCGTCGGTAAATGCGCCCTTCTCGTAACCCATCAGCTCGGCCTCGAGGAGGTTCTCGGGAATCGCCGTGCAGTTGACCTCTATGAAGGGCTGGTCGGCCCGCGGCGAGGCGTTGTGCACGGCCCGCGCCACCAGTCCCTTACCTGTTCCGGTTTCACCCGCGAGCAACAGGGTGGGGCCTTCGCCATCGGCCTTTTTCATGCCCGCGAGCCTGGTCACCAGCTGCCGCACCTGGTCGATGGCCGGTGACCGGCCGATGATGCCCCCCTGTTCTGGTACGGAGAGGTCGCGTTCGCGGTAGTACTCGAGCTCACGACGTACGCCGGCACCTTCCAGGCAGCGGTTTATGACGAGGGTGAGTTCGTGCAGGTCGACGGGCTTGCGCAGGTAGTCGGCCGCCCCATCGCGCATTGCCGTCACGGCGTCCTCCACCGTACCGTAGGCGGTCATCATGATCATGACCACGTCCGGCCACGACTCGTGCACCCTGGTCATCAGTTCCATGCCGCTCATGCCCGGTAGCCTGTTGTCTGTAAACAACAGGTCTGGGGGACCCTCCGAGATAACCGCCAGTGCCTCTTCGGCCGTTTCAAACTCACGGGCCTGGTGGCCCATCTTGACCAGGGCGCGGGCCAGCGTACGTCGCAGTATCTCCTCGTCTTCAACCAGTATTATGTCGGCCATATTCCTGACAGCTCCTCAAGCCCCCCGTATGGGTCCGGGCAAATCCCTCACTGGGGCAAATCACTCACTCCAGTGTAACCAAAAAGAGCCATAAATAAAGGCTCTCCCACTTGGCACAGCAACTGCATGCAAGTTCCGTGAACAGTCAGGCCCGCTGCGGTTTTACAAGTAACAACAAGGCAACAGAGGCTGCCAGGAGCAGGTCCTGCGTGGTTTGAGCCGGGATCGTGGTGGAAAAAATTTCCCCGGATGAGGGGGTGTAAAGGTCGAGAGGCGTTTTTGCCGTTGACTACCATGCTTTCTGGATGGAGTGTTGGGGTGGAGCAGGACTTGGAATTGTCTATTAAAACAGGCGCCACGAGCGCTTTGCTGGCCGCAGTTATACTGCTGGCGGCCTGCCCCTGCGCGCATGCAGGCCTCACTGACCCCAACCTTGCCATCGGCCGGGTTACGGCCACGCCGTCGGGCTCGGGCTCGGTGGTCGACGTTCTGGGCAACTGGGAGTTCGACGCGCTGATGCAGGTGGAGTTTCCGTTGACGCTGGTAGTGAGCCAGGGCGAAAACTTCGTGCGGATACCTGTTAACGGCCAGGGAGCAGACAGCGGCAGCCTGCCAGCATTGATAGACGGGCTGGACCCCTCGGAGATCGCGGACCTCGAAGCCGCTGCCTTGCCGGCGGCCCAGGCATCGCTGCTGCGCGTGGAGCCGCATCGCATCACGGTGTCGCTGCCGGCGCTCATAGGTGACGGCCAGGTGTCGGTAGAAATTTACGTGATCGTACCCGACCACGGTGGATTTGTGAGCAACCGTGTGTCGGTTGAAGTTGCGGGGATAGATCCGTGAGGCGTGTTTTACCCAGGCTGCTCGTCGCTTCGATTGCCGTCCTCCTACTGGGTGGCCCGGCGACGAGCCAGGTTTTCAACGGCGACCCGGTAGATCCGGCCACGGGCCTGGCCTATCCCATGCTGCCCGGCCTCGAGCTTGCGCTGCCCGGACCGGACCTGCGCTGGAACACCGGCGACGAAAGCATCGATACTTCGATCACGGGCGACGTTGACCTCGTGATACGCGTGGGCACGGTGAACTCCGCTGTTATTCCCGCGCCGTCTTCGCCGCTGCAAGAGGTGTCGGCCGGTGGCATGGGGGCCGACGGCGGGCAGTTGCTGCCCTTCACAGTAATGGCGAGCGACGGTTCGCTGCCCGGTAACGTCGCCAGCTCCTCGGAGCTCGACGCCCGCGGCGTGGCCGTGTTTGCCTTTGCCGATCTCGACGGCGACGGGTTCATCGGACCCACCGACTCCGACGGCAGCGCTGATTATGCGCTCGAATTGCAGGAAGCCTGGGCCTACGCGGCGCAGCAGACCGGCTTGCTGCTCGCAGGTCGCAGCCAGGGTACCATCGGCCTGCAAGTGGGAGCCCCGGCCAGCATGGGCGGCCTCACTGTGGCCCTTTGTGCCGGCGCCTACACGGGCGTAGACAGCAATAGTCTTTTCATTGACGGCACGCCCTTGTTTACCGCCTGGCCGTTCTACCCGCCACTTGATCCGGCCAGGGTGGTGGGCAACGGAAACGCACCGCCGCCTGACCCGCTGCTGCCGTCACAGGTAAAGTTTGAACCCGGTCACAACTGGCTTCCCCCTCCCGGCCATCCGCTGGTGGGTACCCCCTTTGCTCTGCCGCTCGACGGCAGCTCGTTGTCAATAGACCGGGCCGTGGTCTTCAGCGGAGAAGCAGTAGGAGCCGCCTTGTTCGTGGAGGTCGACCCGACTGCTTTCATGCCGGGTGTTCGCAACAGGCTCAAGCCGGCACCGTCTGCCGATGGCAGCGGCAGGGTCCTGGTGCTGCCCGTTGAAACAGCCAGCCTGCTGGTCGACGGCGATAGCAGCCGGCGCAACTACAGGCTGCTACCGGTTGACTCGCTGGGCAACGTGGCTGACCCGCCCCCTACAGGATTGTGGCTCAGACTCAGGGCCAGCGGCGCCGTTGCGTTGCACTCGCCCGATACCGACGGCGATCGCTTCCACGAGAGCCTGGTGCTGGTGAGCGCGGCCGGACTGCAGGTGATCCTCGACGACGTGGGGCTGGACGGTACCGGGCGCGTGGAGATCGTGCAGGGCACTTCGGGCGTGCAGCGAGTACTGTCGGTAGCCGGCGCGCTGGCCACCGACAGCGACGGTGACGGCGTTGGTGACGACGGCAGTGGCAGCGGCGTGGAAGGTGACTTTTTCTGCAACGACGAGCTCGCCAGCATGGGTCTGCCCTGCGATGACAACTGTCCCTTTACCATCAACCCCTCCCAGTTTGACGACGACGGCGACGGCGTGGGCGACTGTTGCGACGGCACCTGCGTCATAGACCCGGCCGGCGACGGCTGTTCGGAGTGCCTGCCCGCGTCCCCGGATTTTGCCCCGTCGAGGTCATTCTCACGGGTGGTCCTGAAGCTTAGCAATCCGCTGAACGGCAAAGCGCAGAGGGTTCGTTTGCGCGCGCTGTTTACCACCAGGGCCGGTGGCTCGCTGGCTCCCGACGCAGAACTGCTGACGATGTTGTTAGAGAAGGGCCAGGTGGAGCTGTACCGCGGCGTGCTCGATTCGCAGATGGAGCCTGGTGCCGGCATGACCCCCGGGTACTCGTACCGCGACAAGGCTGGCCTGGTCGATGGGCTGCGCAGGGTCCGGTTGAAGAACAGCGCCTCGTCGCGTTGGCGTATTTATGCCAAGGCTCGTGGACTGGGGCTGCTGGCCAACCCCGGCCAGGGTACCGTGCGGCTGTCGGTGGATATAGGCGACGACGTCTTCTCGCTGGTCTTTGACTGCCAGTCGGGTGGCGTGACCACCCGCTGCCGTTATCGCCCCGCCAGCTGAGCCGCGGCCGATTTCTTTTCGGTCCCTGTTTAAGCGCTGATCCTGTTTCCATTTGCCCCAGCCTCGGGGCAGCTGCCCCAGTTTGCTACCCCCCTGATGGGGGCAGGGTCGCTGGTTCCCCGTAAAATCAGGCTTCCGTCGGTGGCACCGCTCTTGCTTATACAAGGGCTCCCCCCGGGCGTTTTTGGGGATTTGCCCCCGGGAATAACAACGGAGGACAGGAAATATGATTACAAGAATAACTGCAGTAACAGGGATGGTGGCGATGCTGCTTCCCTCGGTAGCCGTGGCTGCCGTGTTGAACGTGCCTGGAGAATTCTCACGCATAGACGACGCGGTTGATGCCGCTTCTGCTGGTGACACGATCGTCGTCGCACCTGGTACATATACCCGGCGCGTACGCGTTCGCAGGGTCGATAACCTGACCATCGACGGCGGCGGGGCTGCCATCGTGCAGGTTGATTCTGATGACGACGCTTTTCGGGTGCGTGAGTCTGACAATGTCACCATCAACGGTTTCATCATCAACGGTGGCGAGCGCGGCGTGAGGGCAAAACGCTCTTCGGGCCTTGCCGTGACCAATAACGTGATGAACAACGTTGAGGAAGGCGTGCGACTGCGCGAGTGCACTGACGCCACCATTATGAACAACCAGGTTCTCGGCACCAGCAGGGGCCGTGGTATACGCATCGATAGGTCCGACGGCGTCACTGTCGACGGCAACTCGGTCTCAAACGCGGCGCGTGAAGGCTTGAGGGCCAAGCGGGCCAACGGTCTCTGGGTCACGGGCGGTAGCTTTGACGGCAACCGCGGTGGCGTGAGACTGACCCGTGTGGGCGCTGGCACCAGCGGCGACTCCCAGGTGACCGGCATATCGGCCAGCGGTAACACGCGTACCGGTATCAGGGTCAGGGGCGGTGCTGGCACCTCGGTGTCAGGCAACACGGCCAACGACAACGGTCGTTACGGCCTGCGCCTTGACGGATCCTCGTTCTCGATGGCAGCTGCCCAGGCAGATAACTCCGCCAGCGGCAACTGCAGCGGTGACTTCCGCGTCAACTACGAGACCGTCGGTGGCGGCTGTGGTGGCTCGACATCGACGAGTTCCACCAGCAGCACGAGTATGCCCGGAAGCTCGACCACTACCATGCCTGGTACGTCGACCACGAGCCTGCCCGGAAGCTCGACCACGACCATGCCTGGTACGTCGACTACGAGCCTGCCCGGAAGTTCGACCACGACCATGCCTGGTACGTCGACCACGAGCCTGCCCGGAAGCTCGACCACGACCATGCCTGGTACGTCGACTACGAGCCTGCCCGGAAGTTCGACCACGACCATGCCTGGTACGTCGACCACGAGCCTGCCCGGTGCCTCGACAACCACGGTGATCGCACCGACCACGACGGTGATCGCGACGACCACGACGGTTATCGCACCGACCACGACGGTTCCGGCGGTCTGATTGGTTAACAAGCCGTCCCTCGGCTGGTGGCTCGCTACAGCCACTTGTCCGCCGGCAGGGCTGGAGCCCGGGATCGAAAGATCCCGGGCTTTTTTCTTCGGGGCTGGTCGAGCGCCGGCCGCGGGTGCCTAGTCGCAACTCTCCCTTGTAACAGGACTGCGCTGGCAGGCCATGCTGTCGCGCATGCCCGCAGACACGAAGGCGCAGGCGTTCATTATTGCCGCTTGCCGAGCCTCGGCCACGGTGCTTGCCGCTACCGTGCGGCACTTGTCTCGGCCCTTGTAGCTCACGCAGATCTCGCAGCTGTGTTCCGACATCTGTACCGTGCCGTACACCAGCACTACGGCGAGACCGCCGAACAACAACAGTCCCGCCTGGCCCGCGCGTGGAATCTTGATAGCCATCTGGGAGCAAGTTAGCAGTCGTTGCCGTGAGCGGCAACGCGCGGGCGGGTCTTGGACGGGGGACGCGGCGAGTCTATAAAGCCCGTGTGAGCGATGAACCCGGATCGACGGCGCAGGCCGAACACCTGCTACGCGGACTCAACGAAGCGGGCGCTGCGCCGCTCGAGCTGGTTGAGAAGCTGGCCGGGCTCGCCCGCGTTGGCGCCGAGGCGGCGCTGTTGGAGGCGTTGCAGTCGAGCGAGGGCGATCGCAGGCTTGCCGCAGCCCTGGCGCTGGCACGCGCGGGCCTGGCAGGCGCCGCTACTTCGGACGCTGTATCGACCGGGGCTGTATCGACCGGGGAGCAGGTGCAGCGGGCCTTGCTCACGGGCCTTGCCGACCCCCGCAGCGACAGGCGCTGGGCCGCTACCGTGGAGCTGGCTGGCCTGCTGGCCTCGGCGCCAGCCGCCTTGCAACTGCTCAGTGTTCTTTCGCAGGAGGGGAGCCCGCTGCAAAGGCGAATGGCGTTCTACTGCATGGCCCGCGCCGGGGCGGGTGAAGAAACGGTCTTGCTCGACGGGCTGGCCGACCAGGAATCGCTCGTGGTGCTGGCGGCTCTTTCGGCCCTGGGGCGGCTGGCCGGCATCTCGGACGCTGCACTGGCTTCGGTCGAGCGACTGGCCGATGAGCACGGCGATTCAGCGGTCAGGAGAACGGCGTCGGAGTACGTCCGGAGGTTGAAGAGATGACAAGCAACAACAGCAACACCGAAGAACTGGCAGCGGCTCACTGCTCGCCCTGCGCCGAGGGCTCGCCGGCCATGGACGCGGGCGATGCCGGCCAGCTGCTCGGGGCGCTGGATGGCTGGAGTATACAAGGCGGGCACCACCTGCAACGCAGCTGGGAGTTCAAGAATTTTGTTACTGCCCTGGACTTCGTCAACCGGGTGGGCGAGGTCGCCGAAGCCGAGCAGCATCACCCTGACATCATGCTCGCCTGGGGAAGGGTGGAGGTCTGCGTGCACACCCACAGCGTGGGTGGCTTGAGCCGCAACGACTTCATACTCGCTGCCCGCATCGACCAACTGCGGCGCTGAGTTTACCGGCTACCGAGTTTACCGGCTGCCGAGTTTACCGGCTGCCGAGTTTACCGGCTGCCGAGTTTACCGGCTGCCGAGCGGCCGTCAGCGCGTTTCAGTGCAGCGTGTCGGTGGCCGGGTCTTCGTCGCCTTTGCCGCCGTTTACCGCGTCGGCCTTGGCCTTGCCCGCCTTGCGGGCCCTGGGCTTGGCCGCTTTTGATTTTTTGACCTCTACCCTCGCGGGCTCTTCGCTCGGACTACTGTCGTTGGCGAGATCGGCGGCCGGCGACTTGTCCTGTCTCGCCTCCAGCCAGCTGCCGTACAGCCATCCCAGGAACCGGTCGGCCGCGTCTATGACGGCCTGGCTGCGCAACGAGGGGAATATCTCGAAGGCGTGCTGGGCACCGGGGATCTCGGCGTACAGTACTTTCTCGTCGGAGGCTTCTTCGAGGGCCGAGCTGAACTGCCTGGCTTCTTCCACCGGCACCAGGCTGTCGCGTTCGCCGTGTATGATGAAAAACGGTGGCGCGTCTGCGTGCAGGCGATCAAGGGGCGAAGCCTTGCGGTACTCGTCCGGCGCTTCTTCGATGGACGCCTTCATTACCTTTTCTTCGAGCACCTTGAGCAGGCCCTGGTTGTAGAGGTTGGAGTTGCGGTTGGTGAAATCGTAGACGCCGTAGAAGGGTACGCAGCCGGCTACCGAGGTGTCGACGTTTTCAAAACCGGGTTGGTACTCGGGGTCGTTGGCCGTAAGCGCTACCAGCGCCGCGAGGTGTCCGCCCGCCGAGCCGCCGGTCGCGACCAGGAAGTCGGGGTTGGCCCCGTAGTCGGCGCCGTGTTCCCGTATCCAGGCTATCGCGTGCTTTATGTCGACCAGGTGGTCGGGGTAAGTTGCGTGCGGGCTGAGCCGGTAATCAACGCTCACGCAAACCCAGCCGCGCGAGGCCATCTGCTGCATGAGCGGGAGTCCCTGTTCGTTCTTGCTGCCGATGACCCAGCCGCCGCCGTGGATCTGCAGTAAGGTGGGGCAGTTGGAGGGAGCCGAGCGGCTTCGGTAGACGTCCAGCCGCAGGTTGATGCCGCGCACGCGCCGGTAATGTATGTCGGCCACGCGCTCCACGTCGGGCAGGGCAATGGGGAACGGCCGCGCGATAGGCTTCCAGCGGATCTCGGAGTCAAAGGCCTGCCGCCTGTCGTCGGGTACGGTGTCACGGTAGTCGGCTCCGAGGCCACGCCTGAGTACCGACTCCACCAGCGCGGGCGTTTCAGTGGCGCCCCACCACTCCTTGAGCAGGGCGGCCCAGGAGCCCAGCAGCAGGAGCATGCCGATGTTACCGAAAAGTGAATCCAGTGCGCCGCCCGAAGCCAGCATCATGGCGAGCAGGGCCTGCAGCGCCACGTTGTGAGGGGCGAGCTCGCCCACCAGCCACCCGGCAAAGAAACTCAACGCCGAGGTCTTGTCGCCCGTGTAGGTGGGCCGGTAAACATTCCAGGTGAACCAGGCGCTCAGGGCGCCGAGCAACAACATCATAAGGGCCATAGGGGGGTCTCCGTGGGGCCGCGTCAGCCGCGGCCGCAGCCCGAGCCTATAAGCGGGGCTGTTCTTACGCCAGCCCGCCCCCGGCGCTATACGCAGAATTTCAGGGGCAGGGGCTACCACCGTGGCACAAGCCGTCGTTCTCGAAGTCAAAGAACAACGGGTTGCTGAAGGCCGTGGCCATGATTCCACCCTCGCCCAGGTTCCACGGCGGCGAAACCCCGGAGTCGGTGAGCTGGCCGAGACTGACGTTGGTGAAGCTGTCGTGCTCCAGTTCGGCGGGGTTTACCGGAAACAAGGGCCGCGACACACCGTCGGTACCCCTCACCACGACAATGATCCAGGTGTCCTCGCTTACAGTAACCGGGATGGAGAGGTCGGCCTCAAGCCGCTGGCCCGCCCCGCTCACTCCAACAGTGGTGTTGACGGTGAAGTCTACGCCGGCCGTGAACGTGGCAGCAGGTACCGCGTCGCACTTACGCTCGGCTACGCCCAGGTAACTGAGCGCCGTTTCGCAGTCGGGGACCGTGTTCATGTAGACGTCGACGGAATCGAACTCGGCCCAGGTGGGCGATTCGACGTGCAGCTCAATAGTGCCGCTGCCTCCCGTGGCTGCAACCGTCAGGGGGTCGGCCAGCCCGTGACTCGCGGTGGCGGCTGCGTCACCAACGAGGTTAACGAGCATGAAAAGCCCGTTGGCCCCCACCGCCCGGCCGGCGTTGACGTTGAGCGCCAGCAGGGCGGGATCTATGTCCCCGGGCAGGTCGGTGGCCGACGCTACATAGGTGCGCGGCGAACCGGCCGGTAGCACCGCCGCCTGGTGGGTGTCGGAGTCGGCTATACCGGTTTTGAACAAACCCTGGTTCAAGAGACCTATCCAGTCGCCCAGGTTTTCGTGTAGGAAGGTCTCGGTCTGCCCGCGTCCGCCTTCTATCCATACTTCGAGCGCCGTGTAGTCGTCGGAGTAGAGGTTGGACACGGTGGGGTCGAGTCGGAGAAACGCCGACAAGTTATCAGGCGACGGTGCGCAGACACCTCCGTCAGCAGGGCAATCGCGACCGAGGCCCTGCACGTTGCAGACACCGTCGGGGCACTCCGTGTCGTCGGCGCAGTCGAGCCCGTCGTTGGCACCACCACGACAGATCTCGGGTGCGCAGGGCAGGCCGATACGCCAGCCCGCCGTGCAGGCGTAGACCAGCGAACTGGAAGCAGGGGGGGCGACCTGGGTGTCGATGCCCAGGTCGGCGAAGTGGCTCTTCACGTGATTGATCTGGATCACCTGGGTGGCCGGGTCAAAATGCGCGAGGATTTCTGATGGCAGCAGGTCGTAGCTGCCCAGCGACGGGTATCCCTGGCCCGGCACGGTGCCGGCACGTCCCCAGTCAACCGCACCGCCTATGGGCGAGGCCGGGTCGACGGCCAGCGGCCAGGTGTTGAAGTGGCCGTAAGAGAACGTGGTCAGCTCGTTGCCCGGCGCTGTTTTTATCAGCGCGCTGGCTCCCATGTCGGCGACCTCGTCGCCGAGGTCGTGCACGAAGTCGTGGTCGGTGTTGGCGAAGAAATCCACGCCCTCGGCCAGCATGGTCAGCAGTCTGCGTTCGCGGCTCACCGCGCTGTCGGGGCTGTTGATCATGTGCACGTGGGTGTCGATCGACACGAAACCGCCGGTGTCGACCACGCGGTTCACCGTCGCGTTCACGACCGTGGTAGCTCCCCCGACCAGGGTGACCGCTTCGTCGTACACGTCGTACTCGGCGCCGTGCGAGACCACCACGTGGTAGCTGCCCGGCTCAAGCTCGGTGGTGGGCGAGCTGCCGCTGATGCCGGCGTAGATGGTGCTCGCGACGCCAAAAATGTCGGCATCCTTTTCTTCGAATGGTGTGCCGAAGTAGCGTCCGTGGTTTTCGATCAAGCCGGCCACGCTGTCGAGGTTGCGTGGGTCGGGGCTGGCCTCGAAACCCACTATGCTGATCTTGGCCGCCAGCGGCGCCCCGTTGTGATCGACCACGTTGACCTGTATGGCCGACGATTGCGGAAAGTCGATGTCCACGACGGCGGTTTTCTTTTTCTTCACCGTCACCGGGTGGCTCGTCGGCTGGCTGGCGCTGCCCTCGTAGGGGATCCCATGGGCGCGTACTTGCACGTCGTAGGTGTCGGGCACGACGTAGGCACGGTAGAATCCGTTCTCGTCGGTGAGAGTTGCCGAGTACACGTTTATGCAGTTGCTGCTACCGGCAAAGCCACACCTGTTGCCGGGAAACTTGGTTAGGGCCACGTGGGCGTTGGCCACCGGCTGACCGTTCGAGGTCACGGTGCCCTGTATGGCTCCGAGCGCGTTGCCAAACAGTTCTTCCCTGGCCCTGGTCACGTCGGCCACGGTCTCGCCAACCACGAACCAGCGCCTGAGGGTATTGGTGCCGCCGGCGAGCACCTCGAAGGGAGCCTCGGGCTTGCCCAGGAACGGACCGTTGAGGTAACCGACGAGGTTCTGTCTGTGTATCCACGCGGCAACGCCGGTCTGCACGAAGGCGCCGGTGAGAAAGGTGCCATCCCTGAACTTGTTTATTCCCACGGTAGCTATCGAACGCGGAAAGACGATGCCGTAGGTCACACCCAGGCCTGCGCCGCCTCCCTGGTAGGCTATGAAATCGAGTCCCTGGGGGGCCACCGACTTGCCGTCGCCGCCCAGTCTCAGCAGCGATTCTCCGAAGCCGAGGCCGGGGGCGAACATTTCAACGGCGCCGCCACCGTTGAGGTAATCACCCATGGGCAGGCGCAGGTCGGTCCCGCCCAGGTTCTCAACCGTGGTGGCCACCTGCACGTAATTGCTGTCGGCGCGCAGGATGTAGTCGGTCTGCAGGGCCAGCGGCAGGTCGTTGTCAATGGTGTCGGGACCCACGGTCAGGGTGCTGCCCGCCTGGAAGATGGCCAGGTTGGGGGTAAGCACGTCAAACAGGTCATCGGGGCCCGAAGTGCGGATGATGGCCGGGTTGCCGTCGCTGCCGTCGTTGAGCACCGACACCGCTGTGGTGGCCTGGGTGGCCTCGAGGTTGATCAGCGCCTGCATGCCCTGGAAGTTATCCCGGTCTTCGGAGGGATCGTCCCTGACAAGATCCGCGTCGATGATGTGCCCGCCCTCGGTGACCATGAAGGAGTGCATTCGTCCGGCATCGCGCACCACCACCCTCACGTCGCTGTTGCGCAGCAGCCAGTCGCCCGTGCGGCCCATGGCCAACGGCCCCCCTATGAGGTCCGCCGCGTCGGCGACCTGCAGACCCTCTGCTCCGCTGGTCGAGCCAGGCGTACCCGGCAGACAGGTAAACTTGAGCGCGTCGGCATCCTTCTGTTTATCGCCGTCGTCGACCTGCGCCTTCA
>JACNKC010000066.1 GCA_014382245.1 Pseudomonadota bacterium
TCACGGCCTGGCAGGCAAGTGCAAAACCTGGTGGAGCCAGGGGCGCGATGCTCCTGCGCGCCCTGTTGGTGCTCGTACTGGTGGCGGGTGCTTGGCAACAGGCCTCGCGCTCGGCCGCGCACCTGCGACTGGCACGCCTGCCCGACACACGCTTGCTTGCCATGAACTGGATGCAGCAGAACCTGCCGCGGCGAAGCACCGTCGCCCTGGAGCACTACACACCGCCCCTGGCCGCGGGGCGCTTGTGGCCAACCCGCCTGGGCTACGGTGGCCTCGTGCGCAGCGGCGGACTCGCCGGCTTTGATTACCTGGTGGCGAGCAGCGGTGATTTCGGCCGCTTTGTTAACCACCCGGAGCGTTACCCCGAGCAGGCGGCGGCTTACCAGCGCGTGTTTGCAGCGAACGAACTGGTCAAGGTTTTTCGCCCCGACTGGAAGAGCAGCAACGGCCCCGAGATTCGTGTGTACCTCACTCCCGGGGGAAGTCGCCGCGTTGAGCGCCGCCTGCGCAGGCGCTCCGCGCAGCCATCGGCACCTTGAGCCCGCGCTGTCAGCCCGCCGTGAGTTCGAAGCGCGAGTGGCGCGAGGCGTCGCCCACGAGATCCATGAACACTCGACGCTCGCTGAAGTGCCACCGACCGTCGTCGCGTTTGAATCGGTCGTGGTAGCGACCGGCGACGACCACCGTGAGCTCACCGGCCTCTACCGATTGCAGCACCGTGTAGCGTGAGCGCGCCAGGCAGCTGTCGTCGTCGAACTCGAGGATGAGGTTGCCGGTAACGTGCTGGGTGCGAGGGCTGCCATCGTAGAGTATGACCGTCGCCTGCATGATCGATAGCAGTTCTTCGCTGCCCGAGATGACGACGTCTTCACCGAAGCAATAACTAGCCTGGTCGAACAACGCGGCGACTCCCGCCAGGTCGCCGGCGTCAAGAAGTTCGGCGTAACCGTAGATAAGCGCTTCGACCTGCTCTCGTTTTTCCACGCCCCTTTCTACACGGATGCCGTCGCGCGACACAATTACCCGGCCTGTCACCAGCCGCCCCTGCCGTTGAGTCTACTGCGCGCAGCAAGCAGACTCCGCTGATGCAGTCTTCTCCCGATCCTCGCCACCAGTGGCACGAACTGACCGTCTCGCGGGTGATTCGTGAAACCAGCGACGCTTGTTCGCTGGTTTTTGACATACCGGTCGAGCTGGCCGAGGTGTTCAGCTACAGGGCGGGACAGTTTCTCACCCTCCGGGTGCCCTGGCAGGACGGTAGCCTCGACCGCTGCTACTCGCTCGCCAGCTCGCCCGACAGTGACCCCGAGCACAAGGTTACGATCAAGCGCGTAGAAGACGGCAGGGTCTCTAACTGGGTGAACGAGAACGTCGCCGAGGGTGACGTTCTCCGGGTGCTGCCGCCGGCCGGGCACTTTCATCTAGGCCACGGCGGGGCTGGCAGCGAGGGGGGCGACGAGAGCGATCTTTTTCTCTTTGCAGGCGGCAGCGGGATCACGCCCGTTATATCCATACTCAAGACGGCCCTGGTCACCGGCTCGCGCAGGGTGAGGATGCTCTACGCCAATCGTGACCGCGACAGCGTTATCTTTGACGCCGAGCTGGCCCAGCTCGAAAACCGCTACGGGGAACGTTTTGACCTGCAACGGCGCTACGACGACAGCGATGGCTTTCTCGATCTTGCGGGCGTGCGCGCGTTGGCTGCCGGCAAGGGCGACAGCGAGTTCTTCGTCTGCGGCCCCGGCCCTTTCATGGAGGTCGTCGAGCAGGGCCTGCGTGATGAGCTGGTGCCCGTGGAGCAGGTACACGTTGAGCATTTCGTGTCACCCGCCGACGTCGACGACGAAGAGCTCGCCCGCGAGCAGGCGAAGGCAGCCGAGCAGGCGCGCGAGCAGGTGGCCGACAGCGGCGAAGCGATCAAGGTAGTGGTGGTCATCGACGGCCGCGAACACGAGCTCGAGCCCGAGCCCGGACAGACAGTGGTGGCGGCGGCACAGGCTGCGGGTATCCCGGTGCCGTTTTCCTGCACCGAGGGCTACTGCGCCTGTTGCATGGCCCAGCTGGTAGAGGGTGAAGTGAAAATGCTCCGCAACGACGTGCTCACCCCCGCCGAGGTAGAGGACGGTTGGGTGCTGACCTGCCAGGCAGTGGCCCTCGGCGGCCGCGTGCGCGTGGAGTACCCGGACTGATATTTCGTCGCTGCCCGGGGCCAGTGACTGGTGATCGGCAACGGGCGACAGGCGCTCGAATGGAGAGCAGGCATGAAAGAAAAGGTGCAGAAGAGCGATGGGCAGTGGCTGGCCCAGCTGGGTGAGCAACGCTACGCGGTATGTCGGCGCGCGGGCACCGAGCCGGCCTTCAGCGGCGAGTACTGCGACAACAAGCAAGCGGGGGTCTACCTGTGCGCGGGTTGCGGGCAGCAACTGTTCTCCTCCGACGCCAAGTTTGATTCGGGTAGCGGCTGGCCCAGTTTCAGCAGCACAGTTGGTGACGACAAGGTGGAGGAGCATGGCGACTCGAGTCACGGCATGCAGCGCACCGAGTTGGTCTGTTCGCGCTGCGATTCACACCTCGGCCATGTTTTTCCTGACGGCCCGGCACCGACCGGACTGCGCTACTGCATCAATTCGCTGTCGCTGAATTTTGACGGCGACCCCGGCGACGAAGACTGACGCGGACTGGTTCAGCCCGGGTTGCTAGATGCCGGCCTCAACCGATTGCTCGGGCTGGGGAAGTTCGCGGCTGCTGGCGCCGCGGTTTGCAAGGCCGGTGTCCTTTCCGCGACCGTCGTCGTCCGGGCCTGCGCCAGCGAGGGGCGGCAGCAACCGCGACATTGCCAGGGCGAGCAGCAGAGCGCCCAGCCCTCCCGCCAGCGCCGGCGTGCGCGGACCCAGCGCGTCGCTCATCCAGCCGGTCATGAGGTTGGACAACACCCCGCCCAGGCTCACGCCGGCCATGGCCAGGACTCCCTGGGCGGTTGACCGCAGGCGGGCGGGGACCACCGCGTCAACGTAGAGCGGTGCGCCCAGTATCAGGCCCATCACGGTAACACCGTGGAGAAGTTGCGCGGCGTAAACGATGCTGAGGTCGCTCGACCATGCCGACACCAGCCACCTGGCCGAACCCGACAGCAGTCCGATGGCCAGCAATCCACGCGCGCCGACCTTCTGCTGCACCATGCCTATCATGGCCACCAGCGGCAGCTCGAGCAGCAGCATGATGACCCACATATCCGAAACCATGTTGACGCCGCCGCCCAGCGATTCCACGAACAACGGAAACAGCGACATGGGCCCCTGCAGGAAGAGGTAAGCGAGCAGGATGAAGAGCAGCATGCGCAGGAACGATGGTTCGGACAGCAGCAGTCGATAGTCGTGCCGTTCGGCCCGTGCCGACACCGTCTTGCCGCGAGGTAGGGCGAACGCCACCAGGCCGGCAGAGGCAAACAGCAACGCTGTGGCCGGCATCATCAACGACAGGTCACCCGGCTGTGCTCCGCTACTGGCGAGCAGGCGCGGAAACGCGACAACCGCCACCAGGAATCCCACGGTTCCCCACACCCTGACCAGGCCGTAAGCGTGGGGCCCGAGGTCCTGCACTGTCGCCAGGGTGATAGAAACCGCCAGCGGAATTACCGCGGTCATGAACAGCGCCATCACTGCCGTGCCCAGCGCCAGGGGCCAGAAGCCGTCGAGTTGACCCAGCAGCACGAAGCCCGCCGCGGCGCCGAAACTCACCAGCGCTAGCACGCGGGTGCGCGAGCCACTGCGGTCGGCGAGCTGGCCCCACAGTGGATGGGCGAGCATGCCGGTGGCGGGCGTGATGGCAAATACCAAGCCCGTTTGCGTGGCCGAAAGGCCAACGGTGGAGTGCAGGTACATGCTGAAGTAGGGAAAGAACACCCCCAGTGCGCCCAGCGCCAGGAAATCGAACAGTGCTATGAATACCGCCGCGCGCACGATCGGGCGACGGTCAGGCGTTTTCTATCTGTTGGGCCGGCAGCGAAAAGGTGACTCGCTCTTCGGCGGTACGCAGTTCTTCGACCTCGGTGCAGCCGAGCTCTCGCAGGCGTGCAAGCGTTTGTTGCACCAGCAGTTCCGGGGTTGACGCGCCGGCCGTCACGCCCACGGCCTGGCGGCCGCTAGCGTCTCGCTTGTTGAGATTATTGTCGAGGTCTTCTTCTGAAATGTCAGCCGCGGTTTCGATCAGCGTGGCTTGAGCTCCTGCGCTGCGTGCTACCTCGACCAGGCGGTTGGCGTTGCTCGAGTTCGGTGAGCCCAGAACGAAGACCAGGCGGCAGCGGAGCGCGAGGGCCTTGACCGCCTCCTGGCGGTTCTGGGTCGCGTAGCAGATGTCGTCCCGCCCGGGCGTGCTTACGGCTGGGAAGCGCTCGCGAATGGCCAGGATGATTTCGCGGGTGTCGTCCACCGACAGGGTGGTCTGTGTCACCACGGCCACGCGTTCGGCGTCGCGCACCTGGACCTCGGCAACGTCTTCGACGGTCTCGACCAGTTGCATGCGCTCGGGTGCGTGGCCCAGGGTGCCCTCGACCTCCACGTGGCCGCGGTGGCCTATGAGGAGGATGTCGTAGTCCTGGTCGGCGAACCGGGCGGCCTCCAGGTGCACCTTGGTCACCAGTGGGCAGGTGGCGTCGACCACGCGCAGGCCCAGTTGGTCGGCCTGCTGCCTGATGGCCGGCGACACACCGTGGGCGCTGAACACCAGCAGGCTGCCGCGCGGTACGTCGGCCAGGTCCTCGACGAAGCGGGCGCCTCGGTTTCGCAGGTCTTCGACGACGTGGCGGTTATGGACGATTTCGTGGCGCACGTAGACCGGCGGCCCGTGCTGCTCGAGTACCGTGTTGACTATTTCTATGGCGTAGCTCACGCCGGCACAGAAACCACGCGGGCTGGCCACGATGGCCTTGTTTTTGCCAGTCTGGCCCGCTTTATCGCTGTCTTTACCGCTCGTCGCCACGCTCGGAAGCTAACCGGGATACGCTCCTTTTGCCATAAGGGCAGCACAGCCGGGATCGAGCCCTGGCGCTTAAGCCGCCAAAGCTGCCTGGCCCCCTTTCGGGGAGCTGGGTGCCGTGGCACAATGATGCGACAGTATGAAACGATATATGCAACGACCGAAGCCGCACGGGCTGCGCAACTTCCAGGGGGTGTACACCAACTCCCGCGCCATGCTCGACATGTTTTTCCAACTAGAGAAGGTGTCGAGGAGCGATTGCCCGGTGCTCATCGTGGGCGAGGCCGGCACGGGCCGGGAGACGGTGGCGCGGGCTATACACGCGCTGGGTGATCGTCGTCGCGCGTCTTTTGAAACCGTCAACTGCGCCGCCCTGGGCGAGGCCAGCCTCAAGCTTGATCTCTTCGGTGACGGGGGCGAGAGCGATGCCGCTGACAGTGCGGGAGCCATCGCTCGTGCAGATAAGGGGTCGCTGTACCTAGACGAGGTCGCGGAGTTGCCCCTCTCCGTGCAGTCTCGACTGCTCGGCTTTCTTGAAGACGGCAGCTTCGTGGGCGGCTCTGCCGGCGATACCGGTCGCTCGGACGCCAGGGTGCTGTCTTCAACCAGCAGTGACCCGGTGGTTGCTGTTGAGCAGGGCAGCCTGCGCGAAGATCTCAGGTACCGCCTCGGGGTGGTGATGTTGCCGATCCCGCCGCTGCGAGATCGCAGCGGCGATGTCTCTGCTTTGTTCTGGCACTTTCTCGAAGAGCTGAAAGGCAAGTACGGCGAGGTGCCCGGATCGATTAGCGAAGAAGCCATGAAGGCTCTCGAGGCCTGGCACTGGCCGGGCAACCTGAGAGAGCTGCGCAACGCCGTGGAGCGCGCCGTGGTTATGTGTCGCGGCGACAAGTTGGGGATGGACGATCTGCCACCCGAGCTTCTCGGCGCGGACGGGACTTCTCCGCCCCCGGTGGTTATTTCTTCGAGTGTGGTTGAGCCGGCCGGCTCGGCCGGGCTCGCACGCGACCTGACGCCCGTGCAGGAGCAGGAGTGCAATCGCCTCATGGCTGCCCTGAGCGAAGCCCGCGGACACCGCGGAAAAGCCGCCGAATCACTGGGCATGAGCCGCTCTACCCTGTGGCGTAAGCTGGGCCGCTACGGCCTGAGCTGAAACGGCGCTGTTCCGCGCGCGCTGTTTCCTTTGGCCGCCTTCCCGCAACGCGTTATCCCCCTCGGCCGGCGCGGCAGTTGCCGGCCACCGGTTGATGAGTCAGCCGGGGGGGAGTAATCCGGTCATGTGAACTGCGATGATCTAAGGGCTTCGTTGCTGCGGCTGGAGGGCCGTGGCTACCCCGCCTACAAGGACCTGCGCGGTCGTTATGACTTCGGTGATTTCTGCCTCGAACTCGTGCGCGTCCAGGGCGACCCCTTTGCCGGACCGTCGCGATTGCGCGTGAGGGTGGAAGGCGACGTTGCGGGTTTTTCTCCCGCGCTCTACAGCAGCCGGGTTCGCAGGATCGCGCTGGGCGATTACGTCGCCAGGCGCTTCGCCTTGCTGGCCCTGCGCAGCAGCCGCAGCCGTGGCTCGGGCAAAAGCGGGCGACTGAAAATGGAACGCCCGGGTCAGGAGGTGCTCGAGCAGAGCGCGGTCATGGTGGGCGAAGACGGCGCCCTCGAGCTTCGGTTTACTGCCGGACTTCCCGCCCGCGGGCGTCGCATCGCGGGACGCGAGGCCGAGTCCATGCTCTGCGATGACCTGCCCGAGCTCGTTGCCGCAACCGCCTACTACGAGAGCCAGGACACTGCGGAGTTGGAGCTCCACGTTCAGACGGTCGAAGACTCCCAGGCGCTCAGGGACCAGCTGACCGAGCACGGGCTGGTGGCCTTCGTGGCCAATGCCAGCGTGCTGCCGCGCGAAAGCGGTGTCGACGACCGTCCACTCCGTGACGACGTCGTCGAGTTCGTGTCGCCTGCCTCGCTGGAGGTAGAGCTCACGGCTCCCAACGCCGGCGTCGTGCGCGGCATGGGCCTGGCCACCGGTGTCACGGTGATAACCGGTGGTGGCTACCACGGTAAGTCCACCCTTCTCAGGGCGCTGGAGGGTGGTGTGTACGACCACTTGCCGGGCGACGGCCGCGAGCGGGTCGTGGCCCTGGGGTCGGCCGTGAAAATACGAGCCGAAGACGGCCGGTCGGTGGCGGGCGTAGACATTTCGCCGTTTATTTCTGATCTGCCCGGCGGCAGGTGCACGCGCAGCTTTTTTACCGACAACGCCAGTGGCAGCACTTCGCAGGCCGCCAACATAATCGAAGCTCTCGAAGCCGGCGCTCGCCTGTTGCTCATCGACGAAGACAGCTCGGCCACAAATTTCATGATACGCGACCGGCGCATGCAGGAACTCGTGGCGAACGAGCACGAACCCATAACTCCGTTTGTCGACCGCGTGCGCCAGCTTTGCGAGCAACACGCCGTTTCGTCGGTAATCGTCATCGGCGGTAGCGGGGACTACCTCGACGTGGCCGACAAGGTGGTTGGCATGAGGGACTACCGGGCGCTTGATCTCACGGTGGAGGCTCGCGAGGTGGCGGCTCGTTTTGAAAGCGGCCGCAGGTCTGAAGCCCTCAACGGTTTTGAGGCGCCGGCGGGCAGGACCCTGCAGCGCGCCGGCTTCGATGCTTCGCGTGGTCGCAAGCAGGTCATGGTCAAGGTGCGCGATCGCGGGTGCATAGTGTTCGGCGAGCACGAGATTGACCTCTCGGCCGTTGATCAGCTCCTGCATCCTGCGCAACTGCGGGCCGTGGCCGAGGCCATGCTCCACGCCGGCGCGTGTTTTGCCAACGGCGATCGCAGCCTGGCAGAGGTCATGGACCTGTTGTTTGACGAACTCGACCACGAGGGCCTGGCTGTTCTCGCGCGCAACGGGGAGGGGGACCTGGCCGCTTTTCGTCGCCATGATTTTGCAGCGGCGGTGAATCGGCTGCGAGCACCGGTTATAAAACTCGCTCGTCAGGGGTAGGGTAAGACCGTAGAGAGGTTTCTTTTAGATGTTTCATGCAACAGACGACCTGCGCATAGCAGAGCTGCGTCCCCTGATTTCACCGGCCATATTGATCGAGGAAATCCCGGTGAGCGAAAAAGCTTCAACCTGCGTGTGGGGGGGGCGCGAAGCGGCTTCGGCCATAGTAAAGGGGCAGGACGACCGCCTGCTGCTGGTCGTCGGGCCCTGCTCTATCCACGACCCGGCCGCGGCGGTGGAGTACGCCGGCCTTCTCAAGCAGGAGGCCGATCGCCTGGCCGACGACCTTTGCGTGGTGCTGCGCGTCTACTTCGAGAAACCCCGCACGACGGTCGGCTGGAAAGGGCTCATAAACGATCCCGATCTCGACGGCAGCTTTAATATAAACCGCGGGCTTCACCGGGCGCGTGGCTTGCTGCGCGACGTAGCCGAGCTGGGCTTGCCCATCGGCACCGAGTTTCTCGACACCATAAGTCCCCAGTACACGGCCGACCTCGTGTCCTGGGGTGCCGTGGGAGCGCGCACCACCGAGAGCCAGGTGCACCGCGAACTGGCGTCGGGCTTGTCGGTGCCCGTGGGGTTCAAGAACGGAACCGACGGCAACGTGCAGATCGCCGTAGACGCCATACGCTCGGCGTGCACCGAGCACCGCTTTCTTTCGGTCACCAAGCAGGGCTTGTCGGCCATCGTCGCGACGCGCGGCAACGATACCTGCCACGTCATCCTTCGGGGATCTACGGCCGGGCCCAACTACGACGCCGAGTCAGTGGCCGCGGTTGTCTCGACGCTCACGGCCGCTGGCCTCGCCGGTTCGGTGATGGTCGACTGCAGCCACGGCAACAGTCGCAAGGATTTTCGCCGCCAGGCCGCTGTGTGTTCAGACATCGCCGGACAGGTGGCCGCCGGATCGCGCTCGGTATTCGGCTTGATGATAGAGAGCAATCTCGTGGAGGGTCGCCAGGATCTTGGCGGCGAGCTGCTGCACGGACAGAGCGTGACCGACGCCTGCGTGTCGTGGACAGACACGCAGCCCATGCTCGACGAGTTGGCTGCGGCCGTTCGGCGACGGCGCGCCGGCTAGATTTCAGGCGAGCAGCGGCAGCAGGCCGTCCACGATGAGCACCTTGCTGCCGGCCAGCAGCAGGGCCAGGCGGTACATCCGTCGAAACAGCGTTTCGGACACGTGCCGGGCCAGCAACCGGCGGCCTATGAGAGTGCCCGGCACCACGCAAGCCACCAGTACTGCCAGCAGCAGCGCGGACCTGCCGTAGTCAAAGTTCCACAGGGCGATAAACACCGGCAGCTTGACCAGGTGCAGCAGCGACTGGCATACCGCCTTGGTGGCCACTACCTGCTGCCGGGTCATCGGCCGCCG
This sequence comes from Pseudomonadota bacterium, assembly GCA_014382245.1. GTDB lineage: Bacteria > Desulfobacterota > Binatia > UBA1149 > UBA1149 > UBA1149. The sequence continues at coordinate 9,348 of JACNKC010000066.1, forward strand.
CAGGAACAGGGGTGCTATGAGAGGTCCGACGGCGCCCACGGCCAGCGCGCAGGAACCCGCCACGAATCCCAGCGCGGGCCAGTCCCACCAGTGACCGACCTGCAGCGGGTTGTCGCTGGCATCGTCGGCGGCATCGCCGTCGCGCGGCTCGCCGTCGTTGGCGTTCCGGGGGCTGCGGGCGGGCTCGGGAATCACCAGCATAACGAGAATCCACGCACCCACCAGTAGCTTGAGCCAGGGGTCGGCGCCCGGGCTGCGGGCCAGCTCGCCGATCAGCAGCGCGCCCAGCAGGCCGCCGGGTAGCAGGCCGGCGGCGAAGCGCGTTACTACCGGCCAGCTGACCTGGGGCAGGTAGGCCAGCACCCGCGTTCCGTTGCTGGCCAGTTGCACGACAGCGTGAAGAGGGATTACCTCGGCCCACGGCAGGGCGGTGAGCATGAGGGCCAGCAACAACGCGCCGCCACCCATGCCGAGCACGGCCGAGAGCGCCGATGTAGCCAGCGCGGCCACCGCCAGTGTGATCAGTAAACCCACGGCGACAAGTTAAACAGGTTCGGCAACAGCCGCTAGTGGAAGTCACGGCTGGTCACCGGCCGTGGACTGCGACTGACACCGGGCACCCAGGGGTTTTCGACCAGCAGGTGCACCACGCCGTCTTCTGATTGCACGCGACCGGTGACGCCCAGGAACGAAGTTGTTTTGAGTAACGCGCGGTGTTGTTCGAAGACCCGTTGCCATACCACCAGGTTCACGAAGCCGGATTCGTCCTCGAGCGTCATGAAGACGACCCCGCCCGCCGTGGCCGGCCGTTGTCTGCAGGTCACCAGCCCGGCGTAAGCGGTGCGGGTGCCGTCGGCCATGGCGTTGAGCGAGGCGGCATCGGGTAGCCCCGCCTCGCGTAGTTCGCCACGCAGGTCTTCGAGCGGATGTCCGCGCGCGCTGTGCGAAGCCACTTCGTGGTCCCAGGCTATGGCGGTGCCACGGTCCAGGCCGGCAAACGCAGGCAGAGCTTCGGCCACCTGCATGTTGAGCGAGTCGTCGCGCTCGCGTACCAGGGCCGCCACCTGCCACAACGACTGCCGACGGTTGAGGTCAAAACAATCGAGCGCGCCGGCGCGGGCGAGTGCGCTGGCCGACCTGTCGTCAACGCGGCTACGCCTGACGAAGTCTTCGAGTGACTCAAAGCCCCGGCTTTCGCGCTCGCGTACTATGGTGTCGGCTAGCGCGCCGGGCAGTGAGCGCAGAGTGCGCAGGCCCATGCGCAGGCAGAGTTCACCGTGACTGCCGTCGTCGCCAACAGCAGCCCGACCGGCCACACCATCGCCGTCGCCGCGGCTGCTGCCCCGCAGAAATTTTTCCAGCGTGCAGTCGCGCTCGCTCACCGACACGTCCAGTGGCAGTACCTTCACCTGGTGGCGGCGGGCGTCGTTGACGATGGTGGCCGTGGAATAAAAGCCCATGGGCTGGGCGTTCAAAAGCGCGCAGGCAAAGGCCGCGGGGTGGTGGCACTTGAGCCAGGAGGTGGCCCAGGCCAGCAACGCAAAGCTGGCCGCGTGGCTCTCGGGAAAACCGTATTCGCCAAATCCCCGTATCTGTTCGAACACGCGCTCGGCAAACTCACGGGTGATGCCCCTGGCCATCATGCGTGTGACCAGCCGGTCGCGGTGGCGTTCAATGCGGCCGGCGTGTCGCCAGGCCGCCATGTCGCGTCGCAGCTGGTCGGCTTCGCCGGGGCTGTAGTCCGCCGCCACGACGGCCAGGCGCATGACCTGCTCCTGGAACAAGGGCACGCCCAGGGTCTTGCTCAGCACCGGCTCGAGGCAGGGGTGAGGGTAGACGACCGGCTCCCTGCCACCGCGCCGTGCGAGGTAGGGGTGCACCATGCCGCCTGTTATGGGGCCCGGGCGCACTATGCTGATCTCGATCACGAGGTCATAAAAACAACGCGGACGCAGGCGTGGCAGCATGGCCATCTGCGCGCGGCTCTCGACCTGGAATACGCCCACGGTGTCGCCGCGGCAGAGCATGTCGAAGGTAGCCGTGTCGTCGGCGGGGATGTCGGCCATCTCCAATTGCAGGTCCTCGTGCTGGTCGAGCAGGTCGAAGGCCCGGTGCAGCATGTTGAGCGCGCCCAACCCCAGCAGGTCGACCTTGAACAGGCCCAGGGCCTCGATGTCGTCCTTGCTCCACTGGATCACGGTGCGCGCTTCCATGCTCGCGTTCTCAATTGGCACCAGGTCGTGCACGGGCTCATAGCCGAGCAGGAAACCACCCGGGTGTATGGACATGTGCCGCGGAAAATCGAGAATTTCGTTGGACAGTGTCAGCAGGTGGCGGTGTATGGTCAGCTCGGGGTCCAGCGCCGCGGCGGACAGGTCGGCTTCTTCAACACACGAACGGTGCGAGAGCACTCGCGCCAGCCGATCGGTCGAGGTCTCGGGCAGCCCGAGGGCCTTGCCCACGTCGCTCACGGCCGACCTGGCGCGGTAGCGCACCACGTTGGCCACCATGGCGGCGTGCGAGCGGCCGTAGCTACGGTAGACGTGCTGGATGACTTCTTCGCGGCGGTCGTGCTCGATGTCGAGGTCTATGTCGGGAGGTTCGGCCCGCTCCCTGGATAGAAAGCGTTCGAACAAGAGGTCGCTGCGCGCCGGGTCGACGGCCGTTATCCCGAGGCAGAAGCATACCGCCGAGTTGGCGGCTGAGCCGCGGCCCTGGCAGAGGATGCCGTGCTCGCGGCAGAACTCTACGATTTCGTGCATGGTCAGAAAGTAGCCCGGGTAGTCCAGCTCGTTGATGATGAGCAGTTCTTTTTTCAGTTGCGCGGTGACCGCCGTGGGCACGTCGCCGCGGTAGCGCCGGGCCGCGCCGCTGAGCGTGAGATGCTCGAGTTGTTGCATGGCCGTGCGGCCGTCGGGCAGGCGATGGTCGGGATAGCGGTAGCAGAGCTGAGACGGATCAAAGCTGCACAGCTCGGCGATCTTGTGGGTGCGGGCCACGGCCTGCAGGTCATCGCCGTACAGGCGCGCGAACTCCCGTGGCCCGAGCAGTGAGTGGCAGTCGTTGGGGCGCGTGAGCCTGCCGGCAGCCGAGAGCGTGGTGCCGTGGCGGATGCAGGTGACCACATCGTGCAGCCTGCGACGCTCGGGCAGGGGATAAAGCACTTCGCTCGCAGACACCACGGGCAGTTGCCAGCGCTGCGCGCGCGCGAGCAGGCGGGCGTTGGCCTCCACCTCGGGTGCTTCGTGGTGACGGGCCAGGAGCGCGTACAGGCGCTCGCCGAAGGCCTCGGCGAGCAGGCGCTGAGGGTGCACGGGCTCGGCCCCGGCGGTGAGCAGGCTGCGTGGCCCTCCCCACAGTGCCAGCATGCCCTGCGCGTGTTCGGCGATCTCCTGCCACGACACCGACGAACTGCCCTTGGGCGAGCGCAGCCTGCCGCGAGTGATCAGCCGGCAGAGGTTGGCATAGCCGCCGCGGTCGACGGCCAGCAGCAGCAGGGTGGAGCCGTCGTCCACCGTGACTTCGGAACCGGTGATGAGCTTTACGCCCAGCTCGCGGGCCCGCTGCCACGCTTCGACCATGCCGTACACGCCGTCACGATCGCAGAGGGCGACGGCCGGCAGGCCGAGCCGGTGGCAGGCGTCGACCAGTTCGCCGGGATGGCCGGCGCCTTCGAGAAAAGAAAAGTTGCTCTTGCACCACAGGGGCACATAGCCGTCGGGCCGTTGCTGCACGGTGTTGTCCACGGCTGCTACTCCACGTCTCCTAACCCGCGCTCCTATTCCACCCGTCCGTGCAGGAACCAGCGGTTGCGCTTGTCGTCGAAGTAAATCCACAGGATCTGTTCGTCTTCGGTCTGGGCAAACCAGTACTCGCGTTGCACGCCGCGACCCGCGCCGTCGTCGGCCCACCAGCCGCCCGACAGCAGGTAGGGGCCGTCGCGGTGTCTGACCGCACCGCTGTCGGCACCCAGTGGATACCAGTCGCGGCCGGCCGCGGGACGGGGGGCAATGGGGCGGGGCCGTGATACGCGCCGCAGCAGTGGTCGTTGTCTGACCTGTCGCGGCTCATTACGTCACCGGGCCGGGCCGCCCCGCCGCCCCCCCCGCACCCCCGGCCCCCACGCCCCCGGGCGGGGGGGCCCCCGCCGGGGGGCGCGGGGTTCCGCCCCCCGGGCCCCCCCTGCGCGCCCCCGCGCCCGCGCCCCCGTGCGCTCTTCCCGAGCCCCGCCCCCGCCGCCACCCCCCCGGCGGG
>JACNKC010000114.1 GCA_014382245.1 Pseudomonadota bacterium
GGCTGCCGTCGTCGTCGGTCTCGACCACGATGGCAACGGCCGTGGCTACCGCCGCTATCGAAGCCACGGTGCCGACAGCCACGCCGCCTATTGTAGCGGCTGCTCCGCCACCGGCTGCTCCACCCGCCACGGCCGCTGCCGCTGCGTCTTCGGAGTCAGAGCCAGCCAACTGCATGGCCTTGTCGACGCTCAGCTGTATCTGCTGTCCCTGGGTCAAGCTGCGATCAACACCGGCCACGCGCACGTTGATCGTGCCCTCTTCTACCGCGAGCACCGCGGTGCCGGCCTTGTTGACCTGAACGTAACCGTCGGCCGCCTTGTCCAGGCCCGCCGAGTCGATGTTGATAGCCGCGTTGGCAGCCTTGAGCTGCAAGCCGGACTCGGGCGCAAGATGAAACGCCACTTTGCCCTTGAGAACATCAATCAGCGCCCCGGCACCGGCCGCGCCCGCTGTGATCTCGGTGTTGCCGTACATGCCCACGACTCCCTGGTCGCCAAGATCGGCCAGCAGGTAGCCCTCGTCACCGGTGCGGTACTTGTCGCCGGCCACCAGCGGACGGGTTGCCGAGACCTCGGCCCAATCTGCCGCGCCCGTGCTCGACCACACCGGACCGTTTACCTGCACGGTGCCAAACACCGAGCCGGCCGTGACCGACAGGGGCGCCAACGCCACCACCAGCCCCAGGCCCAACGCACACACCAACAGCCGCCTGACCACTACACTCGTCACCATTTCAAACCTCATGTTTTTTTCTACTCCACGTGCTCTTTCTATTCGCTCTCTTTCTAATCGCTACGCCAACCGAGACCAGGCCTGTGGGCGGAAGACCACGATACTCAAGACGGCTTGTACACCCACACGTGCCACAGTGTCAATACTTACCACGCAAATAAACCACGCAGGTTTTACCCTTTACGCGGGCGCACTCGCCCTCAACCTGCGCTCATTGTAGCCGCAGCGCGGCAAGTCCGCCAGCCCGGCAGAGATTTTGTGCAGGTTCGGGCAAGCGCTTCAACAGGACGGCGTCGGCGCCTGGAGCCCGAAACAAAGGCTGACCGCCAGGGTTCTGCCCGTCCCGGCATGGCTGACGGCCATCTCAACGCTGGCACCGAAAGCGGCCATGAACCTGCTGCACAAGGCCGCCACCAGCTCCATGCGCGGTCCGCTCGCGACCTCGGCAGAGGCCGCGAGCTCGAGCTGAAAGTACAGTTGCGCGGCCTGTTGGTCCAGCTTCGTGGCCAGCCGCGCCGGGGGCTTGCTCACTTCGGAGCCCGGGCCGGCCAGCTCGGCTATGAGCGCCAGCACGCGGCCCAGCAGCTGCGGGTCCACCGTCACCGGCGTAGCAAGCCCGGACAGGCAATCGGCGTCGGAGCCAGGCGGCACGCAGTCAAAACGCCGCCCGATGCTCAGCTCGAGGTCGGCCGCGCTTGCCGTTACCGGGTGGGACTCCACCGGGCGAACCAGCTCCATGGTGCGGCCGATGATCTCGTGCAGGCTCGCGAGCGACGACTTGATCTCGAGAACGGCGTCATCCTCCGGCGCTGAATCCTCCGGCGCTGCACCTTCTGAAGTGGCATCCTCGAGAACGGCGTCTTCAAGAACACCGGTCCAGTAGTACATACGATGAATGATGTTGCCCAGGCTGTGACTCAGCTCGGACAGCAACTGCTCGTCGGGCTCGGCGGCCGCCGGCAGTACCGGGGGCTGCGCGGCCAGCGAGGGGTCTTTGTGGTCTGCTGTGTCGTGATATGCCGTGTTCTGCGCTTCCATGCCGGGATCCTCTGCCCTGCAATGAGCACGATTGGTGCCAGCCGAGCCCGGTCGGGCGAGTAAGGCTGAGGCCCTTAAAAGCTGGCCCCATGCACAAAAGCGCCCACCTGACTCCACCCGGCAACCGTACAAACTGCGCCCGAGCGTCAAAGCTTCGACACCCCCCGTGCCGCCGCGGGGGCCCTCCACGAACTACCCTCGCTTGGACTTGCCCATGAGCGCCGAGTATAAAGACACCCCGTGACAGGGAGCGCAGCCTCAAGAGCGCTCACCTGGCCACGGTTTTTTTATGTCCGCAGCCAAATTTCGAGCCGCAGCAGTGATACCGGCGCGCTACGCCTCCGAACGGTTGCCGGCCAAGGCCCTGGCCGAGCTCGACGGCCTGCCCATGGTGGCCCGCGTGTACCAGCGTGCCTGCCAGGCCGCCACCGTGGAACAAGTGATAGTGGCCACCGACGACGAGCGCATAGCCGCGGCCGCGCGCGCGGTCGGGGCCGAGGTGGTGATGACCGACCCGGGACACTGCAGCGGCAGCGACCGCGTGGCCGAGGTGGCCCGTGCGCTCGACCACGACATCATAGTCAACGTGCAGGGCGACCTGCCGCTGCTTGACCCCGCCATGGTGGACTCGCTGGTCGAACGCCTGCGCCGTGACCCAGGCTGCGAGCTGGCCACGATGGCCGTGCCGATCAACGACCCCCGCGAGATGGCCGACCCCTCGGTCGTCAAGCTCGTGTGCAGGGCCGACGGACGGGCGCTGTATTTTTCGCGGGCCGCGATCCCCTTCTCGCGCGACGCAGCGGCGGGCAACTCAGCGGCGGGCAACTCAGCGGCTGGCAACTCAGCGGCTGGCAACTCAGCGGCTGGCAGCCAGGCCACGGCGCTGCACCACGTGGGCCTGTATGCATACCGGCGCGAGGCGCTGCTTCGCTTCAGCCAACTCGCACCGACGGCGCTCGAGCGCAGCGAAAAACTCGAACAACTCAGGGCACTCGAACACGGCATGGACATAGCGGTGGTGGTGGCGGCCGGTGGCGCGCCACTCGAAGTAGACACCCCCGCGGATCTCAAGAGAGCACGGCAAGCGCTGCAAGGCGGAGAAGCAGGAACAACAGCATGAGTAACAAGAGACCCACCAAGTTCATCTTCGTAACCGGCGGCGTGATATCGGGCCTGGGCAAGGGGCTTGCCTCGGCGTCGATCGGCGCCCTGCTCGAAAGCTCGGGCCTGAAGGTGACCATGCTCAAGATGGACCCCTACATAAACGTGGACCCCGGCACCATGAGCCCGTTTCAACACGGCGAGGTTTTTGTCACCGACGACGGCTACGAGGCCGACCTCGATCTTGGTCACTACGAGCGTTTTATCTCCACGACCATGGGCCGGATCAACAACGTGACCACCGGCTCGGTGTACTACGAGGTCATCACCCGCGAGCGCAAGGGCGACTACCTGGGCGCCACCGTGCAGGTCATTCCGCACATCACCGAGGAGATAAAAAAGCGTATCAACGCCGCTGCCGAGGGCTACGACGTACTCATAGGCGAGATCGGCGGCACCGTGGGCGACATAGAGAGCCTGCCGTTTCTCGAGGCCATAAGGCAGATGAAGGTCGACGCCGGCGAGGGCAATTCGCTGTACGTGCACCTCACCCTGCTGCCGTGGATCGATACCGTGGGCGAAATGAAAACCAAGCCCACGCAGCACAGCGTCAAGGAGCTCACCGGCCTGGGCATTCAACCCGACATGCTGCTGCTCAGGTGCGACCGCGAGATAGACGAAAAGATACGCGACAAGGTTGCACTGTTCTGCAACGTGGATCGACGCTCGGTCATCCCCTGCCGCGACGTACCCAACATCTGCCACCTGCCGCTCGCCCTTGAGCACGAAGGACTGCACGCGCGCATCACCGAGAAGCTCGGCATATGGACCGGCGCACCCAACCTGGCCCCCTGGCAGAAGGCTGCCACCACGCTCGACAACTTCAAGACCGGCATCACCGTGGCCATGGTAGGCAAGTACGCCGGCCTGGCCGACTCCTACAAGTCGCTCAACGAAGCCCTGCTGCACGGCGGCATCGCCAACGACTGCGAAGTGAAAATCATCCACGTTGACTCCGAGCAGATCGAGGCCGACGGACTCACCGCCGAGGTCAAGCAGGCCGACGCCGTGATGGTGCCCATGGGCTTCGGGTCGCGCGGTGCCGAGGGCAAAATCAAGGCAGTACAGTACGCGCGGGAGAACGACGTGCCCTTTCTTGGCATCTGCCTGGGCATGCAGATGGCCGTCATCGAGTTTGCGCGCAACGTGGTCGGCCTCGAAGACGCCAACAGCTCGGAGGTCAACCCCGACTCGCCCCACCCGGTGATCGACCTGATGCTCGAGCAGCAGGACCTCGAAGACAAGGGCGGCACCATGCGCCTGGGCGCGTGGCCCTGCACGGTGAAAGAAGGCTCACTCGGGCAGCGCGTGTACGGCAAGCGCAAGATCAGCGAGCGCCACCGCCACCGCTACGAGTTTAACAACAGCTACCGCGAGCGCCTGGAGAAGGCCGGCATGGTGATGAGCGGGCTCAGCCCCGACGGCGAACTCGTCGAAATGATCGAGATACCGTCTCACCCCTGGTTCCTGGCCTCGCAGTTTCACCCCGAGTTCAAGAGCAAGCCGCTGGCCTGTCACCCGGTGTTCAAGGGTTTCATTCGCGCGGCACTCGAACGCCGGCGCCGGCAAAGCGAAACCATGGAACTGTCGGGCCTGCGCGTGGTCGAAGGCTCGGGCGGCAAGGAGGGCGGTAGTTGACCGTCGAGCGAGCACCTGGCTCCGCTTTTGAGCTGGCCCGCGGCCTCGAGTTGGACGGGCAGCAACGCGCTGCCGTTACGGCCGGCGACGGGCGGCTGTTTCTCCTCGCGGGACCCTGCGTGGTGGAGTCGCGCGAGTCGGTGCTGCGCCACGCCGAGCTCCTGGGCGAGATCTGCGACCGCGCCGGCTGGCCGCTGGTATTCAAGGCTTCTTACGACAAGGCCAACCGCAGCTCTTCAAAATCCTTTCGCGGACCCGGCGCCGAGGAGGGACTGGCCGCGCTGGACGAGGTGCGCCGTCGCACCGGGCTGCCGGTGATAACCGACGTGCACGAGTGCGCGCAGGTGGCCGCCGCGGCCGAGGTCGCCGACGTGCTGCAGATTCCCGCGCTGCTCGCGAGGCAGACCGACCTCGTGCAGGAAGCTGCCGCGAGTGGCTGCACGCTGAACATAAAAAAAGGCCAGTTCATGGCGCCCACCGACATGCGCAACGTGCTGGCCAAGGCCCGCGAGGCTGGCGGCGAGCGCGTGCTGCTGACCGAGCGCGGCACGACCTTTGGTTACGGTAACCTCATCAACGATTTTCGCGGGCTGTTGATCATGCGCGGGCTGGGAGCGCCGGTGGTGTTTGACGCCACCCACTCTGTGCAGCTGCCCGGCGCCGGTGGCGACCGCAGCACGGGTGAGCGACAGTACATCGCCCCGCTCGCTCGCGCGGCGGTGGCCGTGGGAGTGGACGGCGTGTTTCTCGAGGTGCATGAAAACCCCGACCAGGCTCTGAGCGACGGCGCCAATTCGCTGGCCCTGGCCGACCTGCCCGCCGTGCTCGACCAGCTGTCGCGCGTGCACGAGGCCTGCGCGCAAGCAGCCGAAGAGTCGGCAGCAGAAAAATCAGCCGCGGGGGCCAACAAGTGAGCGGCAAGACCGGCAAGGCCCGCGACAACGCTGCCGACAGCGCCACGCTCGAGTCGGCGCGGCGCGTGATCGACATCGAGATGGCCGAGCTCGCCGAGGCCCGCGATCGCCTGGGCCCGGGCTTCGAAAGGGCCGTGGAGCTGGTGGCCGACTGCACGGGCAAGGTCATAGTGGCGGGCATGGGCAAGTCGGGGCAGATCGCCCGCAAGCTGGCGGCCACGCTCAGCTCCACCGGCACGCCGGCCATGTTCCTGCACGCCGCCGAGGCGGGGCACGGCGACCAGGGCATCTTCATGCACAACGACATCTGCATCGCGCTTTCTTACAGCGGCACCACCGACGCCGTGGTCGACATGCTCGAGAACCTCAAGCGCCTGTCCATACCCACGGTGGCGATCACCGGCGGGCTCGACTCACCGCTGGCCGAGGCCGCCGACGCGCTGCTCGACGCCTCGGTTACCAACGAAGCCTGCCCCCTGGGACTGGCACCCACGGCGAGCACCACCGTGGCCCTGGCCCTGGGCGACGCGCTGGCCGTGGCCGTGCTCGAGCGCAAGGGCTTTGGCGAGGACGACTTCGCGCTGCTGCACCCCGGCGGCGCGCTTGGCCGCCAACTGCTGCGCGTGAGCGACCTCATGCACGGCCCCGACGAGCTGCCATCGGTGGGACTGGAGGTTTCCATGCACGGGGTCGTGGAGGCCATCTCCGGCGGCGGGCTCGGCACCGTGGCCGTGGTTGACGACGACGGCCGGCTGGTGGGCGTGGTCACCGACGGCGACATACGGCGCGCGGTACTGGCCAACGAAAACCCCGCCGGGCTCTGCTCTGCCGACGTCATGACGGTGGGGCCGCGCACGGTGAGCGGTCGTTCGCTGGCCGCCGAGGCCCTGGCCATGATGGAGCAGCACGCGATCACGTCCCTGTTTATAACCGACGAGCACGACAGCCGCCCGGTGGGTGTCGTGCACCTGCACGACCTGCTGCGCAGTCGCGTGGCCTGAAGCGAGCGGGGCATGAAAACCAAGGGCTTGCGTCTGGGCTTGTTAGCGCTGGCGCTGGCCGGGGTGGTAACCGTGTACATGCGCGCCGACACCGGCGACGTGCTGGAGCTCGACGACGGTCGGCTGATTGCCCACGTGGTACCCGAGCTCATGCAACGAATGCGCGACTTCCATCGCGTGGTGACCCGCAACGGCGTCAAGCTGCTCGAACTGCGCGCCGAGGAAGCCGCTTACTTTCGCGACGACGCGGCGGTGACAATATCGGGCCCCGAGGTCACGTTCTTCGAAGAGGGCGAGCCCTCGGCCTTCGTGTCGGGGTCGAGCGGACGCGTGTACATGGACGGCAACCAGGTGGAGGCCATCGAACTGTCGGGTGGCGTGTCGGTGGCGCTGGGGCGCTTTCACCTGTCGGCCGACATCCTGGCCTGGGAGCGCGGGCCCGACCTGCTAACCGTGAGCGGTCGGGTGGGAATGGACTCGGCCGACCTCGAGCTCGAAGGTGCCGACCTCGAGTTGGAGCTCAACCTGCGCCGCCTGCGCTTTCGCGGCGGCGTCAACGCCACCGTGTACCGCGAACCGAGGCCCTGGCGCAGCCGACTGCCAGCCTCCGGCGCGGTGGGAGACGCAAACTCCACCACCGGAAGCAATAATGATGCCGACGGCGGCGATGTGCTATCCTCGGTCGCTTCTGCAGTGAAAATGCTCGACTTTTCAAAACTACCTGCCGACCTGCACCTCGAAGCGGGCCTGATGTCGTTTGACTACCAGGCCGGCACGCTTGTATGCAGCCGCGAGGTGGTGGCCCAGCACGGCGACGTGCGCCTGTCGGCGGACCAACTCAAGCTGCAATTTGCGCCCTCGGATCCCAGCCTGCTGCGCAAGGTCAAGGCCAGCGGCTCGGTGGTCGTCACGCGTGGGCAGGAACGGGCCACGGCGCGCACGGCCACCTGGTCGCGTGTGCGCCGCGAGTTGCTGCTCGAAGGCAACGCCACGCTGGGATCGGGCGACAGCGAAGTCACGGGAGAAAGCCTGGTGGTCGATCTCGAGAACGACCGCACTGTGATGGACGGCGGCGAGGGTCGGGTGCGGGCCACGATTTCCAGCGATGACGTCAAGGGCATGGGGAACAGTCCCCTGGACCAGCCATGACACCCACCGACCAGAAGCTCACCCTGTCGGCCATGTCGCTCAGTAAGAGCTTTGCCAGGCGCCGCGTCGTGGACCAGCTGTCGCTGCACGTAGACGCCGGCGAAGTGGTGGGCCTGCTCGGACCCAACGGCGCCGGCAAGACAACCACCTTTCACATGATCGTGGGTTTCGAGCACCCCGATGAAGGCAGGGTAACGCTGGGCGACCAGCGCCTCGACGACCTGCCGATGTACGAGCGCTCGCGCCGAGGCGTGGTCTACCTGCCCCAGGAGGCGTCGGTGTTCCGGCGACTCACGGTCGAGCAGAACCTGCTGGCGGTGCTCGAGGTCATCGGGGCCCCCGAACAGACCCAGGAAGAGACCGTTTCGCTGCTGCTCGACGATCTCGGCATCACCCACATAAGGGGGGCGTTGGGCGAGTCCCTGTCCGGGGGGGAGCGCCGCAGGGTCGAGATTGCCCGCGCGCTGGTAATTTCACCCCGTTTTATGCTGCTGGACGAACCTTTTGCCGGTGTCGACCCGATAGCGGTAATCGACATCCAGGGCATTATTTCTCAGCTGAAGAGCCGCGGAATTGGTATCCTTATTACTGACCATAACGTGAGAGAGACGCTCGGTATCTGCGATCGCGCCTACATCCTCAACCAGGGCAAGGTGCTTGAAGAAGGGGCTCCCGAGGCCATAGCTTCAAGTAAGAGGGCTCGAGAGATCTACCTGGGCGACAAGTTCACGCTGTGAGACAAGTGATTAGATGGCCCTCGAACAACGCATAAACCTGGGACTCAAGCTTTCGCAGACCCTGCGAATGACTCCCCAGCTGCGCCAGGCCATCAAGATCCTGCAGGTGTCGCGCGCCGATCTCGAGGCCATGGTCGACGCCGAGCTGGCCGAGAACCCGGCCCTCGAGCAGGACGAGTTCGAAGCCGAATTTACCGAGGGCAGCGAGGCCGAGGGCGCCGAGACCGAGACCGCCGACGCGGCCGAGAAAGCCGAGGTGGCCGAAGCCGTCGAGGTGGCCGTCAGCGAGGCCGAGGACGCCGGCAAAGAAGAAGCGCCCACCTCGGAGATAGAAGAGAACGTTGACTGGGACGAGTACGTGGAGCGTCACAGCAACGACATGCACGGCGCGGTGGGCAGCGGCTCGGACCGCGACGACAGCCGCCCCAGCATCTTTGAGACCACGGGCAACCCCGAGTCGGACCTCAGGCAGGCACTGATCGACCAGCTGGGCCTGGCGATGATGAGCGAAGGCGAGCGCCGCGTGGGCACGATCATCATCCTCAACATCAACGAGGACGGCTACCTCGACTGCAGCGAAGAAGAGATCGCCTCGATGGCCGAGTGCAGCCTGGAGCAGGTCACCGAGGTGCGCGACATCATCCGGCAGGAGTTTGATCCACCCGGGGCAGCCTCGCTCGACCTGCGCGACTGTCTCATGGCGCAGGCCAAGCTGATCGGCTACGAGGAAGACGACTACGTTGTCATGATCATCGACGCCCACCTGGGCGAGCTCGAGTCACGCCACTACGACCAGGTGGCGCGCAAGCTCGACTGCTCCGTGGAAGAGGTGATCGCCGCGCACGACATCATAAGCGACCTCGAGCCGAAACCCGGTCGCAACTACGGCGAGCGCGAGGCCCGTTATATTTCACCCGACGCCTACATCTACAGGGTCGGCAACGAGTTCAAGATCACTCTCAACGACGAGGGCCTGCCGGCGCTCAAGGTAAACCCCGAGTACCGGCAGATCGTTAACGACAAGAGCAAGGACAACAAGGAAAAAAACAGCGAGGCGAGAGGCTACCTGCAGGACAAGGTTCGCTCGGCAGAGTGGATGATTCGCTCGATCGAGCAGCGCCAACGCACGCTGCGAAAAGTGACCGAGAGCATCGTTAAATTCCAGGGCGAGTTTCTCATGCACGGAGTGGATAAGCTCAAGCCCATGGTGCTCAAGGACGTGGCCAGCGACATAGAAATGCACGAGTCGACCATCAGCCGCACCACCTCGAACAAGTACGTGCACACCCCTCAGGGCCTGTTCGAGCTCAAGTATTTCTTTACCTCGAGCCTCAAGAGCAGCGGTGGCAGCGACGTCTCGTCGGAAAGCGTCAAGAAACGCATACGCACCATTATCCAAGCCGAGGACAGCGCAAAACCTTTCAGCGACCAGTACATAGCCGACAAGCTCAAGGAGAGCGACATCAGTATCGCCCGCCGAACGGTGGCCAAATACCGGGAGGTGCTGGGTATACTTCCCTCGTCAAAGCGAAAGAGTTACGTTGCAACTGGTTGAGGCCGCCCCTTGAAACGAGGAGGGACAACGTGCAGGTAACAGTTACTTTTCGCCACGTAGAACCCAGCGAACCCCTGCGGGTATACGCTTCTGACAAGATCACCCGCCTGGCCGACAAGTACCTCAAGCGGGCCGTTGACGCGCACGTTATCCTCACGGTTAACAAGCGCCGGCACCAGGCCGAGATCAACATCCAGGCGCCCAATTTCGTTGTGTCGGCCCACGAGAGCACCGGGGACCTCTACTCTGCCATCGACCTCGCCATCGACAAGGTCCAGTCCCAGGCGCAACGCCACAAGAACAAGACCACCCAGCACCCCAACCCGGACAAGCGCAGATGAAAACCCGTGATATCCTCGACCCCCGCCGCATAACGCTCAAGCTCGAGGGCAAAACCAAGCGCGAAATACTAGGGCAGCTCGCCGACATGGTGGGCGAGACCCACTCTGCCATTGACCCCGAACGCGTGGCCGAAGTGCTCGTCGAACGCGAGCAAGCAAGCAGCACGGCCATCGCCGACGGCATTGCCATTCCCCACGGCAAGGTAGCCATGTCGGAGGAAGTAGTCGCCTGCCTCGGGCTGTCGGGTGACGGCCTGGACTTCGACTCGGTCGACAGCCAGCCCACGCATATCTTCTTCGTGCTGGTCTCTCCCGAAGCCCACCCTTCGCTGCATCTTCGCTGGCTGGCCCACCTGGCCCACCTGCTCACAGATGAGCAGTTTCGCCACGAGCTGCTCGCCTGCTCCGACGTCGACGAAGTAATGGCGACCATATCTGAAGCCGAAGACCGCAGCAGGGAGACTGAGTCGGCTATCTCCCCGTGAGCGCTCCCCACGGCCACAACGACTCTGTGGACATCGTGGTGGTCACTGGCATGTCCGGGTCGGGCAAGTCCACCGCCCTCGCCGCGCTCGAAGACGACGGCTACTACTGCATAGACAACCTGCCGAGCGCGCTCGTGGTTCGCTTCGTGGAACTGTGCAACAACACCGACGAGGGCATGACCCGGGTGGCGCTGGGGCTGGATTGCCGCGACGAGTCGTACACCGACGCCTGGCCCCGCATACGCAGCACCCTCGAAGACGCGGGCCACCGGGTCACTGTTATTTTCGTGACCGCCAGCGACGATATCTTGCTGCGGCGCTTCTCGGAAACCCGGCGACCGCACCCCGGCGACCAGGGCCTGGGCCTGGGCCTGGAGGAAGCACTTGCCCGGGAGCGCGAGTCGCTGTCGATACTGAGCGACTCCGCCGACATCAACCTCGACACCAGCGACACCAACGTGCACGAGCTCAAGGCCAACATCGTGCACTCGCTGGGGTCGCGCGCACACTCCAAGGGCCCCGCGCTGACGGTAAAGAGTTTTGGCTTTCGTCACGGCCCTGCCACCGACGCCGACCTCGTGTTCGACGTGCGCTTCATTCCCAACCCCTACTTCGTCGACGAGCTCAAGCCGCTGAGCGGGCTCGACGAGGCCGTGTCGAGCTTCGTTCTTGAGCGCGCCGACTGCTCCAACTTCCTGGTGCAGCTGGTGTCGATGCTCAGCTTCCTGCTGCCGCGCTACGCCGAGGAGGGCAAGGCCTACATCACCATTGCCATAGGCTGCACCGGGGGACGCCACCGCTCGGTGGCCCTGGCAGAAGAACTCGTGCGCAGGCTCAGCGAAGAAGGCTACGTTGGGCGCGTGCGCCACCGTGACATAGACCGGAATTATCAGTAGCGGGCCATAGAGATACCGATGGGCGAAGAGCAACAAGCGCGCGGCGAGTTCCGCGTAACCAACCGGTTGGGCCTGCACATGCGCTCGGCCGCCATCGTGGTGCGCACCGGCCAGGGCTTTGAATCCAGCATCACGATATCCAACGGCCAGGCCAGCGCCGACGCCGGGAGCGTGCTCGACCTGCTCACGCTGGCGGCCGGCCACGGGACGCTGCTGGTCATCGAGGCCACCGGCAGCGACGCCCAGCAGGCTGTTGCCACCCTCGGCGAGCTCGTGCGTCGCGGCTTTGCCGAGTAGGCCCTGCGCCCAGCTTGACCCCCCGGGTGCAACCCTGTAATTTCCATCGTCTTTGCAGCTCCTGCTGCAGCTTTAGTTTATGGGCAAACGCGATTTCGTATTCACCTCCGAGTCGGTCTCGGAAGGGCACCCGGACAAGGTCTGCGACCAGGTATCCGACGCCATACTCGACGCCCACCTGGCCGGCGACCCGGCCAGCCGCGTGGCCTGCGAGACCCTGGTCACGACCAACCTGGTCGTGGTGGCGGGCGAGATTACCAGCAAGCAAACCGTTGATTACGAAACCGTGGTGCGCGGAGTCCTGCGCGACATAGGCTACTCGGGCACCGAGGGTTTTGACGCCGACAGCTGCGAGATCATTGTCAGGCTCGACGCCCAGTCGCCGGACATCTCGATGGGCGTGACCGTTGGCGACGGCAAGCACGAAGAACAGGGCGCCGGCGACCAGGGGCTCATGTTCGGTTACGCCTGCGACCAGACGCCCGAGCTCATGCCCCTGCCCATATCCTTGTCGCACTCTATCGTTTCCGACCTCGCACGGCTGCGAAAGACCGGCGGCGCCGACTACCTCGGGCCCGACTCCAAGTCGCAGGTAAGCGTGGAGTACAGGGACGAGCGGCCCGCGCGCATTACAACCGTCGTGGTCTCCACCCAGCACGACGCCGACGCCGACGACGATCGCCTGCGTCGAGAAGTGCTCGAGCAGGTGGTGCGCCCACTGCTGCCCGACGAGCTCGTGGACGGCGAGACCGTTTACCACGTCAACCCCACCGGCCGCTTCGTGGTTGGCGGACCGGTTGGTGACTGCGGGCTGACGGGACGCAAGATCATCGTGGACACTTACGGCGGCTGGGGTCGCCACGGCGGCGGCGCGTTCTCGGGCAAGGACCCGTCCAAGGTGGACCGCTCGGCTGCTTACATGGCCCGCTACCTGGCCCACAACGTGGTGGCGTCAAGACAGGCAACTCGCTGCGAAGTGCAGGTGGCCTACGCCATCGGCGTGGCGCAGCCGGTGAGTGTGCTCGTTGATACCTTCGGCACCGGCAAGGGCGACGAGACCGCGCTGGCCGACAAGCTCAAGCTGCTGGTTGATCTCAGGCCGGCCGCGATAATCGAGAAACTTGACCTCAAGCGACCTATCTACAGGCCGACGGCGGCCTACGGACACTTTGGTCGCGTGGCCGAGGACGGACTGTTCCCCTGGGAACTGACCGACCTGGCCGACAAACTCTAGACCCCCCGCTTTCGGCCACTGACACGGCGGTTGATTTTCGCGGCGCGCTGTTTTCAGCAGCGGTTACTTGTCGCGACGCTCGTTACGCCCGAGGAACGCCCGGTCGGTGGTGCGCAGGCGCGCCCCCACGTCCGGGCGCAACCAGGCCCGCAACTGCCCGCGTGACCGCCCCCGGCCATAAGCTCCCCCCGCTATAGCACCGCACAACTCGCGGCCGAGGTCCTCTGCCGCACCGTCGCCTCCCCGCACGGCACCCCTGGGCCGGGCCAC
>JACNKC010000053.1 GCA_014382245.1 Pseudomonadota bacterium
CACCCCCGAGCATTTTCTAGACGTGGCTACCCTCGGTGAGGTCAGATTGGAACGAGCAGACGCTAAAGACGCTGCCGTGGGCAGCCATCATCGCGCCGGCCGCCAAGAATACGGACGTGCCCCAGCACGTGGGCTGCAGGCGGGCTCCCTTGCGCAGCATGGGCCTGGTCAGGCGGTCGGCGCCATACAGGGCCATGCCCACGTGGTAGCCCTTCACGCAGAGCAGCCCGCGGTTGACCGGGTTGTCGCGATCGCCCTGTATCGCCACCACGCGACCGTTCTTCGTACCCACCATCACGCCGCAGCCCGTGCCGCAGAAGCGGCACGGGGCCTTGTCCCAGGCCAGGCCGTCGGTCGGCTCAGCGCTTGGGCCGGTGATAGCCCCGGCACTTGCGAGGGAAGGCACGCTCGCGGTCACCGCCGCCAGGGCAGCCGCGCGGGCGGCACGAGTGAGAAAGATTCTTCGGCTGATACTCATGCGCGCTCCTCCCCGCAGAGGCCAGGGTCCGAACCGTCGCCCAGGTCCTCGAAATTGTGGTAGATCAGGCTGAGCTCGACCAGGTCTTCAACGCTCTCGAGCCTGCTCCACAGCGCCTTGTCGGCCTCGCGACTGTCGGTTTCTGTCACCAGCACCAAACTGTCGCGCAGCAGGTCGGTAACCTGCACGCGATCCAAAGCTCGCAAGCGCTCGGCCACGGCCGGCGCCTTCCCCTTCTTTGTACTTACTACGAGACCTGAAACCGGCATGGCCAGCCTCCTTTCAAGCAACTCCAACCGCCCCGTTGCGGCTCGAACACAGCCCTCGACTTGCAAGTATTATTCCCGCCTATGTCTACAACGAAAGTTCATTAGGCCCTGTAATTCGAGGGCTCGAGCAATTGCCGCAGACGGGAATTTCTCAATTCCGGGAATCCGATATCAACAGGCTTCCCGGGGCTGGGTGACGGTCCTGCAGCTGCCGGATCCGACAGGAGCAGGCCGCTGCCCGAAGCGGTAGCGGGGCGCGAATGCCCGGGTTGTCCCTGGGGCGACCTGGAACACACGCGAACACCCGCGCCCTGGTCCTGAAACGCGTGGCTACTTGCGCGCCAGTATGTGCAGGCTGACGATGGCCTTGCGGTACTCGTCGGCCTGCTCGCGGCTTATGCCCATCGACTCGATCATGCGCGCCACGTCGGGGTCGTCGAGTGAGAACATGTCGCCGAAGCAGGACTCCTTCGTGATTTCCACAGAGGCGAAACCGGCTTCGCGTATGGTGTCGAGATAACGTTCTCGCAGCGAGGCGCCACCCACGCAGCCTATCCACGCGTCGATGCTGCCCAGCACTTCGGCGGGCAGCTCGCGGTCGAGCACGATGTCGCTCACCATCACGCGCCCGCCCGGTCTGAGCACGCGGTAGGCCTCGGCGTAGACCTTGTCTTTTTCGGGCGAAAGGTTGATGACGCAGTTTGACAGGATGGCGTCTACGCTTTCGTCTTCGAGCGGCAGTTGCTCGATGAAGCCCTTGCGGAACTCCACGTTCTGGTAGCCGCCGGCCTCGGCATTGGCCCTCGCCTTTTCGAGCATCTCGTCGGTCATGTCCACGCCGATCACGCGACCCGTGGGGCCGACCGCAGCAGCCGCGAGAAACGAATCCATACCGGCGCCCGAGCCGAGATCGACCACGACCTCGCCCGCCGACAGCGAGTCAATAGCCGTCGGGTTACCGCAACCCACGCCCAGGTTGGCGCCGTCGGGCACGGCCTCGAGTTGCTCGGCCTGGTAGCCCACCCGCGCACTGGCGGCGTCGACGTCTTCGGTACCGACGGCCGAACCGTCCACGGCCACCCGCGCGTAGCCCTTGCGCACCTCGTCTCTCAGTTGCTCATTGTCGGCCGGTCGATTTTCAATACTCATCGTTCATCCTCACGCTGCCAGTCCCCGGCAGCAGTCCTCGGTGAGAAACCCCACCAGTTGTTTCATCGATTCAAAGTCGGGGCTGTAAATACGCGACCGGCCGCGCTTCTGGCAAATCACGATGCCGGCGGTCCTGAGCTCCTTGAGATGGAAGGACAGCGTGGCAGGGGCCATGCCCAGCTCTGCGGCTACCGCGCCGGCTGCCAGGCCCCCGGGGCCCGCCTTTACCAGCAGGCGGAATATCTCGAGCCGGGCCTCCTGGGCAAGTGCACCCAGCATTTCGACCGCAACGGCCGTTTCCACGGGCGCCACCGTTCTCGCCGTCCTTGTTTCCATATTTCCAATATTAGCCAACTATCGTAGCTTGTCAAGCGGCATTGTGAGCTCTTCCCCTTCCGCTAGAGGCGGTGGGTAGGTAAACACAGCGGTTATGGCATGGGATTTTCAAACAGACCCCGAATACCAGGAGAAGCTCGACTGGGCCGACCGCTTCGTAGCCGAGAAAATAGAGCCCCTGGACCTGGCCTTTCCCGAGCCAACGGCACCCTTTGACCGCAGCAATCCTGATTTCAAGCGCCTGACCGACCCGCTCAAGCAGCAGGTGCGCGAACAGGGCCTGTGGGCCTGCCACCTGGGAACCGAGCTGGGCGGCAAGGGCTACGGACAGCTGAAGCTGGCGCTCTTGAACGAGATCCTCGGGCGCTCTGCCTGGGCCCCGGCCGTGTTCGGCTGCCAGGCCCCGGATACGGGCAACGCCGAGATACTGGCCCACTACGGTAGCGACGAACAGAAATCCCGCTACCTGCAACCACTCATGGACGGCGACATCGTGTCGTGCTTTTCGATGACAGAACCTCAGGCGGGTTCCGACCCGTCGGAGTTCCGCTGCACAGCCACGCGCGACGGCGACCACTGGGTCATCGAGGGCGAAAAGTATTTTTCTTCGCACGCCGACTTCGCAGACTTCATCATCGTGATGGCGGTCACCGACACCGAGGTGCCCGTGTACCAGGGCGCCTCGATGTTTCTCGTGCCCGGCGACGCCGAGGGGCTCGAGGTTATACGCAACACCGGCCTGGGCTGGGAGCCCCTGGGCAGCGGTAGCCACCCCCACCTGCGTTACAACAAGGTGCGCGTACCCGCCGACCACCTGTTGGGCGGCGAGGGCCAGGCCTTCGCCATCGCGCAGACCCGGCTGGGCGGCGGCCGCGTGCACCACGCCATGCGCACCATGGCCATGGTCAAGAGCGCCTTCGACATGATGTGCGAGCGCATGCTGAGCCGCCGCACACGCGGCAAAGAACTCGCCCGTCACCAGATGATGCAGCAGTACGTAGCCGACAGCTTCCTGCAGATCGAGCAGTTCCGACTGCTGGTGCTCTACACCGCCTGGCACATAGACCAGGCGAACAGCGCCGATGAAAACATGGCCGATGAAAACATGGCCGACGAAAACATTACCCGGAGCCACCGCGACCAGGTGCGCACTTACATAGCGGCCGTAAAAATACAGATGGCCGAGGTGCTGCACGACGTCGTCAGGCGCGCGGTGCAGGTGCACGGAGCGCTGGGCTGCTCCAACGAAATGCCCCTGGCACGGTTGTGGATGACCGTACCCATCATGGCCGTGGCCGACGGCCCCAGCGAAGTGCACAAGATCACCGTGGCCAGGCAGGTGCTCAAGGATTACAAGCCAGCCGATGGCCCGTGGCCCGATCGTTTTCTGCCCGAACGAAGCGAGGAAGCCCGCCGTCGCGTGGCCGACGCACTCGAAAACGAAATCGCCAACCTCTGAATTACTCCCCGCAGCGCCGAGAAAAAACCGATGCCCGACAAGCAGGACAGCAGTGAGCACATCCAGAAAGCCGTCAACCCCCTGGCGCTGGCACGCTGGATGGACGAGCGAGGATTGCCCGGCGCCGGCTCGCCGGTGAAGGCTAGCTTCATAAGCGGCGGCGCATCGAACGAAATCTTCCTGCTCGAGCGCGGTGGCGAACGCCTGGTCATGCGACGGCCGCCCCTGGAAGTGCCCCGCGGCCGTAACGAGACCATGCTCAGGGAGTACCGCGTGTTGAGCGCCCTGCGCGACACCGACGTGCCCCACTCGCGGGTGCTGGCTGCCTGCGAAGACATCGGCCTGGTGGGCGCGTGTTTCTACCTGATGGAGCACGTCGACGGTTGGTCCTGCATGAACCTTGACGGCTGGCCCGAGCCCTTCGACGAAGACCTCATCACGCGACGCGGCCTGGCCTGGGAACTGGTGGACGCCATAGCCAGGCTCTCGCGCGTGGACTGGGAGGCCAAAGGCTTGCAGGGCTTCGGGCGGCCGGACGGTTTTCACGAAAGGCAGGTGGCAAGATGGACGGCTCACCTCGACTCGTTCAAGTTCCGCGAGCTTCCCGGACTCGACGAGGCTGCCCGCTGGCTGTCGGGACACGGCCCCCTGGCCTACCGGCCGGGAATAATGCACGGCGACTACCAGTTTGCCAACGTTATGTTCCGCCACGGCGCCCCCGCCCGCATGGCGGCCATAGTTGACTGGGAGATGGCCACCGTGGGCGACCCCCTGCTCGACCTCGCCTGGGTGGTAATGGGCTGGCCCGACGAGGGCGAAGACCGTTCGGCCTCGGGCTACGTGGACTACACCGGCATGCCCAACCGCGACGAGCTGTGCGAACGCTACTCGCGCGTGAGCGGGCGAAGCACCGACGACATTGACTACTACGTCGTGCTGGCCCGCTTCAAGATGGCCTGTGTGCTCGAGGGTGGCTATGCGCGCTACAGGAAAGGCGGCGCAGACAACCCCAAGATGGCGATGTTCGGCGACGTGGTGCTCGACATGGCACGTCGCGCTGGCGAGCTCGCGCGCAGTACCGACTACGACGGCTGAGCGCCGCCCGAATTACCTCCGCCCCAGCGCCGGTAACAGGCGATCGTGATCCAGTAGAACAACGGCGTCATCAACAGCCACGGCGCCTGGGTCTGCAGTTGCACGGGCCGCCCTCCCAGCTCGAACAAGGTCGGGTTGAACCACGGACCTCCCGGCATCATGGGCCCCCAGGACAGCCTGAAACCAGCACTCACCTGCTCGTGGTAGACTACCGTTTCAATAAAAACGTTCTGCGCCATGAACCAGGTAAACAGCAGCGCGAACGCACCCCAGTGCCAACGCTCGAACGCCTTGCTGCTACGACCGTAAGCCAGCCACACCATCGCCAGGCCCGGCATGCACACCACCCCCGCGTCGCCCAGCGAGTTAGTGAGCCAGTTGATCCAGGCCGGCACGGCCCGGCTCATGACCTCCGGTCGCCGGGCATCCACCGGCAGCCCGTCCACGAGGCCGGCCGAAATCCAGATCTCCCAGCCGAACACGCAGACCGCGAGCGACAGCAGGTACACCATACCCACCCAGCGCGGCAGCCGGCCGGTCGCATACAACAGGACCACCACGGCCAGCGACCCGAAAGCCACCACGTAGATCATCACCGCCGTAAGTAGTTGTTGCGTTGTCATAGTTGTTCGCTCCGGGCGTGCGGCGCTACGGCCTGCAGGCCCTGGTAGGTGTCACGGATCAGCGGGCAATGGGCGCCCGCTTCTTCGGCCGCTCGCAGCGGGTTGCCGTAGATGGCTTCTGTCTCCAGCGGGCGGCCGGCGCGGTAGTCGAGCAACATGCTTGGGCTGTAGGCCGCCATGGAGTCGGTATCCCGCAGCATGATCTCAACGAATTCCTCCTTGATCTCGCGCCCGCAGGCCGCAGCCGCAACCACTACCTCCAGCATGATTTCGCGACAGCGCGCTCGCAGGGTGGGGTCGCCCATGAGGACATCGGTGGTACAGTCGTGCAGCACGCAGAGACCATTGTAGGTGATGTTCCAGACGAGCTTCTTCCAGCGGCCGAGCAGCAGGTCTTCTTCCGTGCTCACCTGCAGGCCGGCGCGCTCGAAGTCGGCCGCGACATTTTCAACGAGGCCTGTCACGCCGGCAGCCCGACCATCTGCCGTCCACTGTCCCAGGCGCACGGCACCGTAATCGAGGTGACGGATGTGCCCCGGCCCCAGCTTGTTGGAACACAGGAAGGCCATGCCGCCCAGGATTTCGCGCCCGGGACAGGCCCGCGCCGCCAGGTCTTCCATGAACAGGCCGTTCTGCATGACAAGCACCGCCCCACCCTCGCGCACGGCAGGCGGCAACAGCGCGGGCAGCGATTCGTTGCTCGTGGTCTTGAGCGCGACCAGGGCCACGTCGGCCGGCTCCATGTTCTCGGCCGAGGAATAAATGACCGGTTGTGCAACGGAAAAATCGCCTTCGGGCGACTCGACCCGCAAGCCCCTGGCCCGCACCTGCTCGTAGTCGCTGTGCAACAGAAAGCGCACGTCGAGCCCGGCGCAGGCCAGGCGCGCGCCGTAATAGCCGCCCAGCGCGCCGGTGCCGATGATGTTATAACTGCGTTCGCCCACGGGTCTGCGCGGCCACCCCGGGGGCGCCGCGACCCGAGGCTATCCTGATTGCCGCCGCCAATCTATAGTCGGCAACGGTGAGCACGCCCGACGACCACGATCCGTTTTCGCCCGACACCATCGCCAGCCCCTGGGAGTTCTACGCCGCGTTGCGCGAGCACGCCCCGGTGTACCCGCTCGAGCAGACCGGTTACAGCCTGGTGTCGCGCTACGACGACTGCCGTGCCGCGGCACTGGACACCGATACCTTTTCGTCCAACCTGGTCGCCATGGTGGTGGGGCTGACCGGGCAGGCCCCGGCGCTGCTCGAAGTTTCACCAGCTACGACCCGGCCCGTGGACGTACTCGCCATAGCCGACGAGCCGGTGCACGCCCGCCAACGCAAGGTGGCCAACAGCGCGATGACCCCCCGGCGTGTAGCCGCGATGGAAGACGGTCTGCGCGGCCTGGCCGGCCAACTGCTAGAAACGTTTATCGCCCACGACTCCAGCGACGACTGGATGCAGGCGGTGGCCAACGAAATGCCGGTGCAGGTGGTCTGCAGGCTGTTGGGCCTGCCTCTCGAAGACCGCGTGCAATTGCGCGCCTGGGCCAACGACGGCTCGGCGCTGTTGTCAGGAGTGCTCAACGACGAACAACTGGCGCTCTACGCCGCAAGCGTGATGAAACTCAACGCCTACCTGGCCGACGCCTTTCGCGCTGCCCGCGACTCGCCGGGAGACAACGTGCTGGGCGTACTGGCCCGCGCGACCCGCGAAGACGAGGACTTCCTCAGCGAAGACGAGGTAGTGGCCATTCTGCTGCAACTGCTGTCGGCCGGCAGCGAATCGACCGCGGGCCTGCTGGGCAGCGCCGCACTGCTGCTGGCCCGTGACCCGCAACTGCAGCAGGCACTGCGCGCTGACCCCTCGGCGATACCCGACTTCATAGAGGAAACCCTGCGCCTTGAGTCCCCCTTCCAGGGACACTTCAGGCTCGCCACGCGCGACTGCCGGCTGGGCGACGTCGAGATAGCCTCCGGCACGCGCCTGATGCTCTTGTGGGGCTCGGCCAACCGCGATCCTTCCCAGTTTGCAGACCCCGACAGGCTACGCCCCGGCCGCGACAACGCCTCGGCTCACCTCGCTTTCGGGCTTGGCATACACCACTGCATAGGCGCGGCACTGGCACGCATGGAGACGCGGGTGGCGCTCGAAGAACTGCTGGCGCGCACGCGCTCGTTCGAACTCGCCGACCAGGATCAAACGCCGTCCTACCTGCCCAGTGTCATGATACGACGCCTGGGACGGCTGCCACTGACGGCTACCCCCCGCTGACCATTCAGCAGGCGTCGAAGGCCGCCAGCATCTCGTCGTAGCGTTGCTCGACGATGGCGCGCACCTCGGGATGGCTGAGAATGAAAAAATCGTCTCGCTCCACCGCGGCTACCACCAGGCGGCCCACCTCGTCGGGGTCCATGCCCCCGGTGAACAACTCGGCGAACTCGGGCGGCGACTGCTCGGCTCCCCCGTAGGCCTGCTGGCGGTTGCGACCCGCGTTCCAGATGTCGGTGGCTACCAGTCCGGGGCACAGTATGCTCACGCCTATACCGTCGTCGACAAGCTCCCGGCGCATGACGTCCGACAAGGCCAGCACCGCGTGCTTGCTGGCGGTGTAGATGCCCATGCCGGCAAAGGGGATTCCCAGGCTGTGCTCCGACCCGGTGTTGACCACGTGAGCGGGGCCGCCCTGCCGCTTGAAGCGTGGCACGAAGGCCGCGCAGCCGTTGAGCACACCGAACACGTTGACGTCGAATACCCACCTCGCGTTGTCCTCGGGCAGTTCGGCCACCGCGCCCATGGTCCCTACGCCGGCGTTGTTGCAAAGCAGCCGCACCTGGCCCAGCTCGGCAAACGCGCGCTCGGCCAGCGCTTCGAGTGACTCGCGACTGGTCACGTCGCACTCAACGGCTATGCTTTCGACGCCGGTGGCTGCCAGTTCGTCGGCCACCTCGCGCGCGCGGTCGAGTTCTATGTCGGCCACGGCTACCGACACGCCGCGCGCAGCCAGCTCGCGGGCCACGCCTCGGCCTATGCCACTGGCGGCGCCGGTCACGACGGCCGCCATGCGCTCTATCTTCATGCGCTGTCGCCTCCCACCGCGCTGCGCGCCTCGTTGAGCATATCCTCGGGCGAGGGCCGACCCATGGCGCCATAAGCATTGAGCATGCCGGGACGCTGCACCCACTCGTGCAGGAGCTCCCGGCCGCCATCGCCGCCCGCTCGCAACACGAAGTAAGCCGGCTGCAGGAAGGCGCCCTCGGGGTACTTGCGGGACATCGGATGGCCACTGCTTGTCGGCACGTCAAAAAGTTTGAGCGAGCTCAACGAGGGATCGGACAACATGGTGAAAGGCAGCCCCAGCGTGCTGCGCATGCGTGCTAGCGCTCGCGGGCTGTCGGCAGATATGCCCACGAGCCGAACGCCGACCTCATCGAAATCTTTTTCTAACCGGGAGAGCCCCTTCCAGGAGCGCAGGCAGAAGGGTCACCAGTAGCCGCGAAAAAAGACAAGGCCCAGGGCGTCACCGCCGGCAAGAGCTTCGGCGAAACTCCAGTCAACGTCATCGTGTGTTCTCAGCAGCAGTTCAACGCTATCGCTCATGGCTGCGCTATACGCTGCGGCGATGGTTCACGCAAAGCCGACAAACAACTCCGACTGGCCTGCCTGCTTTTCAGCTTCAGTTCGGCCAGTAAATATACTCGTCGCCCTCGTTCATCGTGTCTTCGCCGGTCTTATCAACGGGCACCGGTACTTCTACCAACGATGGCCACATCGGTTTGGCCTGCTCGGCGTTGTGCCTGGCGAGCATGGACTCCAACTCGGCGACCTTTCCGGGATTAGTCTCGGCCAGGTTTTCCTGCTCAGTCGGATCATCGACCATGTTGTAGAGCCAGCGTTTCGCCGGCCGGTCAGATACCTGCAGCTTCCAACCACCCGACAGGACCGCCTGGTAGTAGCCCTGCTTCCAGAACACCGCTTCGTGGGGACTCCCCTGTTCCTCCCCGGCAATAAACGGTAGCAGGTCTACCCCGTCGACCTTCTTGTCTGTCCAACGCCCCCCACCCCCGGCGGCCACCGCTGTGGCCATTATATCCACGTGAGAAACCGGCTCGTGGTACACCAGTCCGGGCTTTACGCGGGCGGGCCATTTAATAAAAAACGGTACGTGGGTTCCTCCCTCGAACAGGGTGATTTTCCAGCCCCGGTAAGGCTCGTTTATCCTCGGCAGCCCTATGTACCCGGCACCCCCGTTGTCACTGGTGAACACCACCATCGTGTTGTCCTCCAGCCCGTGCTCACGCAGGGCCGCAAGTACCCGGCCGACACTGCGGTCAACCGACCGCACCATGCCGGCGTATACCCGCAGGCGGTGGTCTTCTATGTGGTCGAGCGCATCGTAATCGGCCCGGGTGGCCTGCAACGGGGTGTGCACACCCCAGTGAGACAGGTAAAGAAAAAACGGGCGGTTCCTGTTCGCCTCGATTGCCGCCACCGCTTGGTCGGTCAGGTAGTCGGTCAGGTAGCCCTCGGGCTCGAACCATTCCGAGTCATTGAAACTGACCGCGTACTGCAGGATCGCCCACAGCACCCGATCGATGCCGTCAAAATCCTGCTTGGAGTTAACGACGCCAGGCGAGTCCTCGGGCAAGTAGAGGCCACTTTCCATCATGATACTCTCGTCGAAGCCCTGGGCCGACGGCCTGAAGCGCGGACTGCGTCCCAGGTGCCACTTGCCCAGGTGCACGGTGTGATATCCACGGTCGCCGAGCGCCTCGGCCAGGGTGACCTCCGACGGCGGCATGCCCATCTCCTCCATCGGCATGCGGTCGTCGGCCTTGTCATCGTCTATCACCACTTGGTGCAGCCCCGGGTCGTGGTGACTCAGCACGCGCAGGATCCTGGTCATGGCCGCCGGCGTAGGCGTAAACTCGAACCCGAAGCGGGTGGGATACCTGCTGGTCATAATGGCAGCCCGCGACGGGGCACACACCGCGTTGCCAGCGTAGCCGTTTACCAGGTTCACACCGTCCCGCGCCACCGAGTCGATGTGTGGCGTGGGAACGGTACCACCGGCGACACCTCCTCCGTGGAGCGTAATGTCGTTGAACCCCATGTCGTCGACCAGGATAACGACGACGTTCGGCGGCCTCTTGTCGGCGGGCAGTTCCGCTGTTGCCGGCCCCTGCTGCCAGGTCACCGGACGGTTTGCGGCTACGCTGTTACGCATGCGGCTGGCCAGTCCTATGGCCTCTATCATCAGCCACTCGCGCATCGAGTAAGCGCACGCGGCCAGCAGCGCCACGACCACCAGCGCGGACAGGGTTTTCTTGCCTATCGTCATCAGTTCCTTTCCCGCGCCCTATTGATACCGCGCGATTACCTGCTCGGCGAATTCGCGATAACAGTCGCGGGCGAACTCCATGGGCGGCAGCAGGGTGACTTCCTTCAGCCCCATGGCCTCCTGTGCCCGAAGCTGCTCGATGATCTCGTCGGGCTCACCCACCAGGCCGCCCGAAGCACGTATGGTGGCCGGGGTAACAAAGCGCCGCTCGGCCGGCACCAGGTAGGTGCAATGCCCGTCGTGGATCTGCAGGTAGCGGCGGTCCTCGGGGGTTTCCATGCCGTCGACGTAGGCCTTGTACTCGTCCCAGGTGTCGCGGATCGACTCATCGATGAAATCGTCGCTGCCCGCCTGCCGGGCCAGCTCCCAAAAAAAATGCAGGCTGGCGGTGACCATCGACCCAACCTGGTCTATCACCCGGTCGTCGGTCAGCTGCTCGCCCGGTTTCAGCACGCAGGAAAAGGTGAGCGCGGCGGTGTGGTAGTCGTTCTCCAGGTCGCGCCCCGCGTCCGAAGCCGCCTTCAGGGCCAGGCCCAGGTTGTGCTTGAAAGCCGGCTCCGGCTCGCCACCTGCCGAAATACGACCGTCGCCGTACATGCCAGCGGCCTTGAGCGCCAGCGGACCGTTGGCGGCCACGTATATCGGCACCGGCTGCTCGGTGTTCATGAAGCCCAGTTCTTCGTGCAGGAACTTTATCTCGCGCGTCACCCCGTCCTGCGTGTACTCCACCTGGCGGCCATGCAGCAGCTCCCTGACCACGTGAAGGTACTCGCGAAAGGGGCGCGGCTTGACCGGGTCCATGCCCATCACGCGCATGGCGGTGTGACCGGTGCCCACACCAAGGAACACGCGCCCGGGCGCGAGCTGGTTGATGCTGGCAATGGAATGGGCGGTGACCGGCGCCGTGCGCGTGCCGGCGATCGACACGCCGGTGCCCAGGCGAATACGCGATGTGTTGGCCGCAGCGAGCGCCAGCACCGCGTAGCAGTCGGACCAGATCATCTGCGAATCGGGTACCCAGCCGTGGTCGTAACCGAGGTCCTCGGCAAAACTGAGCAACTGCCAGTCGTCTATACGCGGGGCTATCATAGCTCCAAACTTCATATACTATCCCCCCCAAGCGGCCCGTAGACCGGCGCCCCGATTGTGCTCTGCTTACACGGGCAGCCGACCTGGAGCTACCTCTACCGCCTGATGATACCGCCGCTGGTGGAGTCGGGCCTGCGGGTGCTTGCGCCGGACCTGGTGGGCTACGGCCGCAGCGACAAACCCGCCGCGCGCGAGGACTACAGCTACCAGCGACAGGTCGACTGGATGACCGCCTGGCTTGAGGCAAACAACGTCACAGCTGCAACACTGTTCGGGCAGGATTGGGGAGGACTTATCGGCCTGAGGCTGGTGGCCGAGAACCCCGAGCGCTTTGACAGGGTGGTCATCAGCAACACCGGCCTGCCGGTGCCCCCGGACCTGCCAGCCGGCGTCGTCGAGGAAGTAGCTGCCTACGACGCCCCCTTCCCCGACCCTTCCTACAAGATGGGTCCGCGGGCCATGCCCAGCCATGTGCCCACGTTGCCGGGGGATCCTTCCACGCAGGCCAACCTGGCAGCGTGGCAAATGCTGGAACAGTGGGACAAGCCCTTTCTATGTGCCTTTGCTGACAACGACCCGGTTTCCAGGGGAGCGGAGAAAGCCTTTCTCGAACGTGTGCCCGGTGTGAAGGGAATGCCTCACGTTACCATCAACGGCGGCGGTCACTTCATCCAGGAAACCCGGCCCGTTGAGCTGGCTGGTATTATATCCGGGCTGGTCGAGTCGGCCTGAACGCCGCTTCCGCGCGGGGCACAAAAAGGTAACCCCGGGCTCCTCGTGAGAGCCCGGGGCGTCGGGGCCGGTGGGGTGTTGCCGGCCGGTGGAGAGAAAGTGTAGCCTCCGGCCTACTGGCACTGACAGAAAGCCGCCAAGGGATCGCCTACCAAGGTGCACTGCTGGCTGGCATCCGCACAATCACCGCCGCAGGTGGGAGCACCTGACAGCTCGCAGGGATTGCTCTGCTCGGGCTGACAGCGACAAGCCAGGGTGCCGGCTATATTCGTGCACACGTCGGTCGGGTTCGGGCAGTCACCGTTACAGGTCGGGGCACCGGACTGTTCGCAGGGAACCGGCTGGTCGAACACCTTCCAGGCAGGCGTGCACATCTTGGTGGTCCTGAAACCGCCGATCACGCGCTGGCCGAACTGGTCGACCACGTCCTGGGCACTGGGCGGCATCGCGCCAGTAGGATCCTTGGGGCAACGAACCTTGTAGCAGAGAAAGTCGTTGGTCAGGTCCTGGCCAACCACGTCCTCGTGCGGGGCATCGCGCTTGTTGTTGGGCTGCATGATGCGATCTTTATTGATCGGCAGGCAGAACTCCTTGCTCTTGACCATGATCCTGCACCCGGCTTCGCTCGGGTACATCGATTGGTCAGAGTTTGTGATGAGATCGGCTACCGCCGAGTACCTGTGAGAATCCTTGATCTTGTAGCATTTCAGGTGGTCGTTGACGTCCTGGGCCTGCGAGATCGCGG
>JACNKC010000059.1 GCA_014382245.1 Pseudomonadota bacterium
GAGTGAGTACTGAATTCGTTCCATTTGAAAGCATAGATGATGTCTCGACCCGCCTGTCGGGACAGAGCTACATCTGCAGCCGCAACATAGCGACCGTCGTTTTCCTCGCCACGAGGCTGGGCAAACCCGTACTCGTAGAAGGGCCGGCAGGTGTAGGTAAAACCGAGCTCGCCAAG
The DNA here is from genome assembly GCA_014382245.1 of Pseudomonadota bacterium. GTDB lineage: Bacteria > Desulfobacterota > Binatia > UBA1149 > UBA1149 > UBA1149. Next base: position 177 of record JACNKC010000059.1, read on the forward strand.
GTGATAGCAACAGCGACCTCGGCCAACCTGATCCGCATGCAATGCTACGAAGGCCTCGACGAAGCGAAGGCCCTGTACGAGTGGGAGTACGCCAAGCAGCTGCTTTACACCCAGATACTAAAGGACAAGATCCAGGACGTGACCGCGGGCACCTCAACTCTTGCAGAGGCAGTAGACAAGCTGACCGCCGAGGACGACGTGTTCTTCTCGCAGCGTTTTATTCTCGCGAGGCCCTTGTTGCAGGCCATTGAATCAACTGAGCCAAGCGTGCTCCTCATCGACGAGATAGACAAGGCCGACGCTGAGTTCGAGGCTTTCCTGCTTGAGATTCTCAGCGAATTCCAGGTGACCATTCCCGAAATCGGCACGATCAAGGCTAAAACCACCCCGATGGTGATTCTCACCAGTAATAACGCCAGAGAGATGTCCGACGCTCTCAAGCGTCGTTGCCTGCACCTCTATATTGATTTTCCCACCGAGGAACTCGAGCGCGAGATACTCCGGGTAAAAGTCCCCGAGGCCGAGACAGGACTCGCTGCCGAAATCACAAGCATGGTGCAGTCAATGCGCAACCTTGACCTGAAAAAAGCACCGAGCATCTCGGAAACCCTTGATTGGGCGAGGGCGCTTGTGCTCATGAACGTATCGGAACTCGACCAGGAAGCCGCGAACGAGACCCTTTCGGTGGTACTCAAGTACGAGGGGGACCTGAGAAAAGGCGAGAAGGAACTGAAAGCCTACGCTGACAAAAAACTCGAAGCCCTCAACAAAGCCGAAGCCGACACCCAGGAAGACGAGGAAGCCGGCACCCAGGAAAGCGACGCGAACGGCGGCCAGCTGCACTAGTCGGGTAGGGTGATCAACCGAGTCCTCCAGTTCGTCGCGATTCTGAGGCGAAACGGCATCCGCGTGTCTACCGCAGAAACCCTGGACTCGGTAGAGGCAAGCTTGCTCACTGGCCTGGCTGACCGCGACACCTTCAAATCAGCCCTGCGCACGGCCATGGTCAAGCGCCCGGTAGACGTCCCGGTATTCGACGGGCTGTTCGACGATTTTTTCTCCGGCCTGGGCCGCCTGGCCGCCGGCCTGGACGAAAACGACACCGCGCCAACCAACCCAGCCGAGTACCAGGAATTGCTCGATCGCATCGAGGAACTGCTCGATTCGCTTGGAGACGAGATTTCGCCGCTGGCCAGGGCCCTGCTGCTCAACGACCAGGCCGCGCTCGAAAAGATCCTCAGGGAGCTGGCGGACTCGGGCAAGGTGCCGGCGCCCAAGAGTCCGTCTTCCCAGCAGGGTGCCGTGCGCGCAGCCGCCAAGGCCCTCGGTGTCGGTGGCCTGTCGCAGGAGCTCGAGCGTTTGCTGGAGGCCGGCCAAGCGGCTGGAAACGAAGAGGGTGAGCTCGACCAGATCCGCGAGCTTTTCAACGAGAGGGTAAAGCAGCTTGGCGAGATGCTCAAATCCCTGGTCAAGCTGCAGGAGCGCTACGACAGCAGCGAGGAAGCGGCGCCCAAGGAAAAAGATCGCTTGCTCGACAAGAGCTTTTACTATCTTTCGCCCACCGAGATCAAGGAGATGCGCGACGCCGTGGCCGTCCTGGCCAGGCGCCTGCGCAACCTGCTGGCCTTGCGTTACAAGCGGGCCAAGCGCGGGCGTCTCGACGTTAAGTCGACGCTCCGCCACTCGATGGAATTCGGCGGAATACCCTTCCGGGTTCGTTACGACCGCAGGAAGAGGGAGCGGCCCAGCGTCGTGGTGCTGTGCGACATATCCGACTCGGTACGAACCGTGTCGCGATTCATGCTCCAGTTCGTGCATTCGTTGCAGGACATGTATTCGAGAGTGCGCAGCTTTGTCTTCGTGGCCGACATGGGCGAAGTAACCCGCCTTTTTGCCGAAAACGAAATCCAGTCGGCCATACAGCAGGCCATCACCGGCGACGTGGTAAACGTCTACGCGCACTCTAACTTCGGGCGTGCGTTCAGCCAGTTTCACCGCGACCAGCTCGACACGATCGACGGCCGCACCACCGTCATCGTCCTCGGTGATGCGCGAAACAACTACAACGCTGCGAACGACTGGGCTCTCAGGGACATACAGCAGCGGGCCCGGCGCGTTATATGGCTGAACCCGGAAAACCGCTCCACCTGGGGCTTTGGGGACAGTGAAATGCAAGTCTACGCGGTGCACTGCGATGTAGTGGAGGAGTGTCGAAACCTGAGGCAGCTATACAAGGTGGTGGACCTGCTGGCCACGACCTGAGCGGTCGGAACAAGCGTTCTTGATCGCGGCGGTTGACGAACGCTGTCCCCGGGGACACAATCGCAGTGGAATGAGTACCGACGGTTTTGTTCGTATGTCTGTTGGTGGCCTGGCCCTGGATCCGGTCACCAAGACCCCCATCGTCATCCTTCGAGATGAGGGGGGCGCTCTGAACCTGCCGATCTGGATAGGCCAGCTGGAGGCTACCTCGATGGCGACCGAGCTGGAGGGCGTCAAGATGACCCGGCCCATGACCCACGATCTGCTCTGCATCGCCATCGAGAAACTCGGCGCCAGCGTCGAACGGATAGAAGTGACCGAGATCAGGGACGGAACCTTTTTTGCTGTTATCAAGCTCCAGGCAGCTGGACAGCAGTTGACCCTCGACGCGCGACCCAGCGATGCCATATCGCTGGCACTGCGCACGGGGACTCCCATTTACGTGGCTGACGGGGTGATAGAGGCCACGGAGGCCTCGCGATCGGGGCAGGAAGAACCGGTAGCGCTCGAAAGCGAAAGGGATCTCTCGGACGTTTCACCTGACGAATGGGTCGATATACTCGAAAACCTTGACCCGGATGACTTCAAGTACAAGATGTAAGCACCCGGCGAACGCCGCGATGCCCACCAGCCGGGCGAGAACGGCAAAACCGGCAAATAAACAGGGGTAGCTAAAATGGCCGCAGACGCATCTTTTAACCGTAAGGACCTCAAGGCTCCGGACAAGTTCTTTATCTCCTTCGGCAAGGCCCTCGAATACGCCCGGAATAACCACACCCGGGTAGCAGCCGTAGTTGCCGGTGTGACCCTGGTCTTCGTGATCGGCGCCGTCTTCAGTTCATGGCGTACTGGCCTCGAAGAACGCGACGCGGCAGCCTTTGTAAGGGCCACCGACGCGATTCGTTCCCAAAGCTTTGCCACCGCGGGTATTGTCCTCGACCAACTGACAGTCGACGGTAATCGACCCTATCGTGACCTCGCGAGCCTCTACGCTGCGCGCCTGGCGTATAACGAGGGCCGCTTTGAGCAGGCGGCGGGACACTACGCGGCGTTTGCCAGCGCAGCGAGCACGCCTTACCTCCGGCAGATAGGCCTGGTGGGCCAGGCGGCCGCCGCAGAAGCCGCCGGTGACAACGAGCAGGCCGATGAGGCCCTCGAAATGGCCTCGCGTATAGACGCCCCGTACCGTGAGCCGGCCCTGCGTGCCAGGCTGCGTGTTGCCGATGCTGGCGAGGACAGCAGCGTGGCCCTTGAGGCCATAGAATCCTTGCTTGAACACTTTCCCGGACTATCAGACGCCGCCGAGCTCTCGAGACGCCAGCAGTCACTCGCCAACTAAAGGCTGACACCCACAGGTAAACACTTAAGTCTCTGATATCAGGGGCCTTTCTAAGCTGGGCTTGGCAGCGACCTGGCCACCCCGGTCTCATCCACACCGGCGGGGCAGGACCGGGAACAGCCCTGGCTTCAAAATGCGTCGCGTCTGATAAGATATATTATGTAAACCCGAATACGCGCGACACTGGGCGAGCTGGGCCCTAGACGGACTCCCAGGGGTCGTAAAGCTTGGCGTATTCCTCGAGGGCAAAGCGATCGGTCATGCCCGCGATATAGTCGGCTATCACCCTCGCCATGGGCATTTTTTCGCCGCGCTGCACCACGTGTGCCGGCATCTGGTAAGGCTCCTGCATATAGGCCTCAAAAAGGCCCCGCATGACCCTGCCGGCCTTGGCGCCCATACGACGCACCCGCTGATGCTGGTAGAGCCGCAGCATGAGGCGCTGCTTGAGATCAGCAGTGCGGCTGTTCATTTCCTTGCTGAAGCCGGCCAGGCGTTTTCCCGCGGCGCGAACGTCAGCCATGTCCTTTACGCCGTTGTCGGCAAGCTGCTTGTCCAGGTACGCGAGTAGATCAGCGACCATCTCGTCCAACAGGCGCTTGACGGCCTGGTAGCGCAGCACCTGGGCCGATTCGCCCGCGTAGGCAGCCTGCACGGCCTCGTAGTGGCCCGCCCAGAGCTCCACGTCTGCCAGGTCATCGAGGGCCAGCATACCCGACTGCAGGCCATCATCAATATCGTGGCAGTTGTAGGCAATCTCGTCGGCAAAATCGACGATCTGGGCCTCTATCGGTGGTTGCTCCGCCGGGTTGTACGAGGACACCCGCGGCCGATCGTACCAGGTGGAGTGCTTGAGGATGCCCTCCCTGACCTCGTAAGAAAGATTGAGGCCCGGAAAACCCGGGTAACGCTCCTCGAGCTTTTCTACTATGCGCAGGCTCTGGGCGTTATGCTCAAAGCCGTCGTGTTCCTTCATGAGCTCAGCCATGGCGTGTTCGCCTGCGTGCCCGAAGGGTGTGTGCCCAAGATCGTGGGCCAGCGCGACGGCCTCTGCGAGATCCTGGTTCAGCCCCATGGCGCGGGCGACGGTACGCGTTATCTGGGCCGTTTCGAGAGTGTGAGTCAGGCGCGTGCGGTAGTAATCACCCTCGTGGTTTACAAAGACCTGGGTCTTGTACTCCAGTCGCCTGAAGGCCGTAGAGTGAATGATGCGGTCGCGGTCGCGCTGGAAAGCCAGCCTGAATCCATGCTCTTCTTCGGGGTACTCGCGGCCTCGGCTGTCAGCCGAGGCCATGGCAAAAGGCGCGAGGTCCCTGCGCTCATTCTCTTCGAAGCAGGCCCTGTCTCTCACCGTCGGAAGCTACCCTCAGCCACCGGTAAGTGTAGTCGAGGTGGTGGAGGTCACAGTGGTGGAGGTCGAAGTCGTCGTAGGTGTTTCAGCAGGGGCAAAGAAGAGATCGCTGAAATCGGAACTCAGCGTATCAGTGGCACCAAAAACCTGGCAGCTGGTCGCCGTATCGTTACAGGCCACCACCCAGCCGTTCACGGCGTCGGCCAACAACACCGAGGCACTGGAGGCCGCCGAGAACGCGTAACTGGGGTTGCCAGCAACCGCCGAGGGGCCACCACCTGCCAGCAAGCTGTCGGCAGCCGCCGAAACCCCGCAGGAACTGCCGTCGGCTGCGCAACGGTAGAGGCTCCCGGTGGCGTCGGCCAGGAAGAGCGAACCGGGCAGGCCTCCCGCAAAAGCGATGTCTACCAAACGTCCGGCCACGGCGGTCTCGCCCAGGTCGCCGAGAACACCACCTGCATCGTAACGCCGTGCCGGCTCCCCGGCCCGCCCGTCTACCGCCAACAACTCCCCGGTCAAGGGAGAAATAGCAATATTGACGACTTCCTCGGTTCCGGATGTCACGTCGCCGAATACCGACACGAACAGTCCGTTGGCGGCGTTAAAAACACTGACCACTCCGTCGCCTTCGACGACGTACAGTTCGCCGGTTTCACTGAAAGCAAGATCAACGGGATCAGCCAGGTGGATGTCGGTCTGACCGAAGGCTTCGATCACGCTTCCGTCCACCGCCGAAAACTCGCGGATCTCGCCAAGTGTCCTGTCGAGCAACAGCAGGTTCCCTGTCACGGGGTTAGCGGCGCCCCTCGTCGCATCGGGGGCGAAGACATCGGGGTCGTCGATGTCAGCCAGGGCCGCCCCCTCGGTGCCACCGAAACCAGCGAGCGAACCCACAACGTACAATGAGGGAAAGGTCTCAAGATGCGCCACTTCGATGTCAGTGCCACCTTCACTGGTAAAGGTCACCAACCTGACCTCGTAGCTGCCGGCGAGATCAGCCACGAAAGAAGCGTTGGGCCCCTCGTCGCCCTCGCCCACCCGGCACATGCCGGTCGTGCACTGCGATGAAACGTTACCGGTGTTAAAGAGACAGTTCGCGTCTTCGGCGCAGTCATCATCACTGGCACAGAAGCCCAGCCCATCACTGCATATATCATCGTCGTTGGACTCACAGACCTCCAACGGATTGTCCTCGCAGTGATCCTCCAGCGCGGCCGCGCTTCCTGTAGGCGCAAACAAACGCCACGAGTACGTAAGACCGCCACCCACGGGATCAATCGAGCTGCTCGCGTCAAGCAGGTAGCGACCGCCAACGTCCACGATATAGGAAGCCGGAACGATCTCTGCGCCGGGACTGGCTGGCGCGCTCAGCGACCCCCCGGAACCACAGCCCGCCGACAGCCCGGCAAGGGCCAGGGCTGCGGCTGAAAAAAAGAATGGGAAAGTACGCGAATTCAGGGTCATTTATTTTCCAGGAACCGTCACATACTCCGTGACCGGGACTGCCGGGCAGCCGCGGACGGGCTCGGCAAGAATAGCCTTACCGCCCGTCCGAACAAGTTCGGCCCGTTGAGTGCTGTCCAGCCTGAAGTGCCCCCGGCACGACTCGAACGTGCGACGCCAGGATTAGGAATCCTGTGCTCTATCCACCTGAGCTACGGGGGCCTGACCAGCTTCAGGTGGATTTACTAGCCCGCGCGTGGCGTTCGGGCAACAACCACCGGCATAGCGAACTCAATGCCTGCGGTTTCGCAACTCGGCGGCAAGCGTTTTCACCTGGCTCGGCCCGCGCGTAGAAAATCGCCGTCCCACGCCGAGCTGTGCCCGTAGTCGGACAAGTAGCTACGAGCGCCAGCCACCGTTAGTCGTTTATCTCTCAGCGGTGACTTGATCTGCACCAGTGTCTCTATATCGCGCTGCTGGTAAAACCTCTGCGGTAGAATCGCTAGCGATCGACAGTAACCCCCATCCTTTTTAACTCCTAGTTTGCTACGGCTGAACCTGAAAGAAGTACCTACGGACTACTCACAGCCCAAAGCATACACTATGTCACGACCCCGCCCCCCCATATGGGTAAAAATGGCCACCAACGAATCCCCGTTCAGCGGGTGTCCGGGGTCAGCCGGCGCCGCAGTCGAATGACACCGGGTTGCCAACCACCAGCGAAAGAATCAGCAGGGCGTCCAGCACCGAGAGTTCCTGGTCGCCGTTCACGTCACACGAACTGAGCGGACAGCTGTCGGGCAAACCCAGTGCGCTCCTGAGTACGGTGAGAGCATCGGCGATGCCGATCTGTCCTGAGCCGTCAGCATCGCCACAGCTGGACACCGCTCTCAGAGGCCAGCCGAGATCAGCCAACAGGTAGGCGGCCAGCCCCCCAGGCAGACCGGTGTCGTGTAGTGGTCCGGTATAGCCCGGCTCCATGAACTGGTCGGGCGACAGCACCGGGCTGAAGTGGGTAACCGAGGAGCCCGGCGCCAGGAGAGGAGGATCGTGCATGTGGACGTTTCCATTGATGTCGACTCCGCTGTTGAGCAACACCGACGCGCGGGCGAGTTCGTCGCCGGACCAGGCAAGGCCGCCGTCGGAGACCAGAACCGACGCGCGCTCAGCCGATGCCATGGTGGAGAGAGCCTTGCCCGTACCCGCCTCGATCAATTGCAGCAGGTACCTGTCGTCGTAGCCCCGCGCGAGGCAATCGCCATGCGCGCAATCCTCGGCAAGCAAACAAAGGCCCATATCCGGGCACCGCAGCCTGCTGTCGAATTTCTCACCACTGCGGTAATCAAACAACGTGGTAAAACCAAGACCGTGGGCAATCTCGTGAAGGGCCACCGAAACAAGGTCTATGTCGCAGCCACGCGGGCTGCAGGGCACCGCGCCGTCGTGCCCATAGTACCAGCTGCGTTCTCCCAGCACCGCGTCGCTGTCGACCGACGCGTTTAACGTTATCCATACCTCGGGAATGCCGGCGTTGAGATCACGCCCGGCCAGGTTATTGGCCAGCGCAACCGGGTAGTAGGTGGCGGGAAGTGGCGCCCCTTCAAAATCACGGTGCACCGTCATGCTGGCTGCCGACCCCAGCACCGCTCCGTAGAGCGTGCCGCCGAGTTCGACGAAGCGAATCCGCAGAACGATTTCTACTTCGTTCGCGAGGGTTTCCTCCCATAGACCCGCCGCGTAACGCAGGGCATCGAGGCGCTGTTCGCCCAGGGTAATTGCATTACTGCCGGCCACCGAGGCCAGCACGGTGGGATCATTGAGTCCGCTGCCAGGCAGGTCCGCGTTGAGTATCGAAAAACCAGCAGCAGCGGCAGCGCGAGGCTGTAGCAGCGGTCCGCAAAACAGAAGCAACAAGATCGCTGCCGAGCTCGCTAATCGTCCGCATAGGGGGGCCAGTTTCACTCGGACTGGCCCGGAGTCCGCTCGGCCCAGCCAACAACGGCCTCGAGCTGCGCGCCCAACTGCAGAAGCAGCTCGTCCTGCCAGGGGGCAGCCACGAGCTGAATTCCAACCGGCAGACCTTCGGCCGACAAATGCACGGGCAGAGATATAGCCGGCTGGCCGGTGACATTGAACACCGGGGTGAAAGGGATCATTTGCGCGGCCTCGTTGAGCGGGTACATGGGGTCGTCTCCAGCCCCTTCCCATAACACGCCGATAGGAGGTGGCAGGCTGGCGGCGGTGGGCGTGAGGAGTACGTCAAATTTCTGCCAGGACGCGACGACCCGGCGCGAGTACATCTGCAACGCAGCTACGCTGGCCGCGTAATCGGCACTGCTCGTCTGCATGGCCGACTCGCGCATGGCCAGGTTCAAGGGTTCCACCTTGCTCCAGTCCTGCACGTCCCAGAAAAGAGGTCCGGTGTTCCAGACGATTTTGAACAGATCTATAAATTCAGGCCCCATTTGCCAATCCGGTGCCGCTTCAAAAACTTCATGGCCGGCTTCCTCGAGTAAGCGCGCAGTAAGCTCGACCGCCTTGATGGCCTCCTGGTCCACCGGATCTCCCATGGGCGAAGCTGTTGTAAAAGCGATGCGTTGCGGTCGGCCACTACTCGATCTGCTGGCGTCGAGGAAGGTCGTGGCCGGCCGTGGCGCGGTGTACCAGGCCAGGGGGTCGTACGGCGCAATAGCGTCGAGGACCGCTGCGGTATCGGTCACCGTCCGCGACACGCAGCCTTCGACGGCAAAGCCATGCATGATGTCGCTCACTACCGGGGGGCCAGCGCAAGTTCTCCCCCTGCTCGGCTTGAGCCCTACAAGACCCGACCAGCCGGCCGGCAAGCGAATAGATCCCCCACCGTCGTTGGCGTGCGCGATCGGGGCCATGCCCGAAGCTACGGCGGCGGCGGCCCCACCGCTTGAACCGCCGGGACTCCGGGTCTTGTCCCAGGGATTACGCGTCGCGCCCCAGGCCTGGTTTTCGGTGACCGGCAGGGTTCCGAATTCGGGCGTGTTGCTGCGACCCATGAGCAGGAACCCGGCGTCCCTGAACTGGCTCACAACCGTCGCGTCCCCCGCAGCCACGCGATCCTTAGCCCCCATTGAGCCGAAGGTGGTAAGCCAGCCTTCAACGTCGGTCAGATCCTTGACCGGCATAGGGACACCGTGAAAAGGGGGCAGATCGTCACCGCTCATAACTTTTTCTTCGGCCAGCCGCGCTTCTTCAAGCAACTGTTCATCCCGGCGCCATATTATGGCGTTGAGTTCCGGGTTGACCCTGTCTACCTGGTCAAGACAGGCCTGCACGACCTCAAGCGGGCTGATCTCGCGCTTCCTGATTCTTTCGGCAAGCTGAAGGCCCGACGCAAAAAGTGTAGAATGGTCATCCATACCTGGCCTCGGCGTAACCTAACCCGCCCCGACGTGGTGTCAAACCTGAAAGACCAGGACCGCGAGTATGAAACAAACAGTTAATTTCGCCATCGTCGTGGTCTCCCTGCTGTCCTTCTCGTGGCTGCTCAATGCCGGCAGCATCGACTATCCACTGGTTTACGACGATAAGGCCCTGGTTGCCGAACGCGATTCGTCGTTGGATCATTCCCCTGCCGAGTTCTTCTCGACCCGCCACGAGGGTTTGGGCCGGCACTTGACGGTGCTGAGCATTGACCTGGATCGATCTGACCCGGGTTCAACCTCGCGCTTTCACCTCACCAACGCCCTGCTGATGGGTCTGTGCGGCGTGGCCCTGTACGGACTCGGCCTGGTACTGGGGCTTGCACCGGCCGCAGCGTGGACGGGTGCTGCGCTGTTTGTCGCCCACCCCCTGCATACCGCCGCCGTGGTGCCCGTGTCGGGACGCAGCGAACTGCTGGCGGCCTTGTTCGTCCTCAGCGCGACCGTGCTTTACATCGGCAGCCGGCGTCCCCTGGGCTACCGACGCCTCGCCCTGCTTTGCCTGTTGTTATTCGCCGGGCTCGCGTCCAAAGAAAATGCCCTGGTGCTGCTGCCCGTACTGCTTTGCTACGAAGCCCTGCAGCGCCTTGGCTGGCGCAGCGACTCTGACATTGCCCCGGCGGCCGTCGACTTTCGGGCACTGGGCGCCTTGCTATTAACCGCTGGGGCCTGGCTCGCATTGGTCTATCGCAACTTTGCTACGCTGGCGCCGGTCGAAGCCATTGACAACCCACTGGTGGCCCTGCCCTTATTCGAGCGCGTAGCCCAGGCGGCTTCGCTGTTGTGGCAATACGCTTGTCGGCTGGCCTGGCCCTGGCCACAGGAGAGCATTCCCACGGTAGTCAGCTTTGCCCACTCGCACACGCTCGTGGCCCTTCTTGCCTGGACGGCCCTGCTGCTCGGCTGCCCCCTCGCCGTTAGATTCTCGCGCCTCAAGGTAGCCAACGGACTGCTCCTCCTCTGGTTCCTGTTGGCTTTTTCTTTAACTGCCAACGTCTTATTCCCTCTGGGCACCGCATACTCTGAGCGACTGGCTTTCCTTCCCAGCGCCGGACCGGCCTTGTTGTTCGGAGCACTGTTGTTTCCCTTGTCTCGGGGGAAGCTGCGCAACGCGACGGGAATCTCTATTGCCTTGCTCGTGCTGGTGGTGGGCGCTTCGGGCTACCTCGAACAGGCCCGTAGCTGGTCTTCCGAACTCCATTTTCATCGCCAGGCTGCGGCGGCCAGCCCGCACTCGGCCAAGGCTCACTACGATCTCGGCATACAACTCGCCGGCAGCGGCAAACTGCAGGAGGCCCTGGCCCCGATGCGCCGAGCAGTGCACCTGGCGCCTGGCTTCAGCGAGGGGACGCTTTACCTGGCCGAAACCCTGGTTCGACTTGAGCGGGTCGACGAAGCGATTCTCGCCTGGCAAAAATACCTGGTTCTGCGGCCGGACGACAACGGGGCGAGATCTCGCCTGATGGCCACACTGGTGTTAAACGAAGACTGGTCGGCAGCAGCGGCGCAGGCCCGCGAGCTGGTAGCGCGTGGTAAGCCCGAGTTCTCAGAATTGGCCGTCCAACTGGAACTCGAAGCCGAGGCTCTCAGTCCTTGAACGCCAGTTCGCTCACCGGCAGACGGTAGCGCCGCATCAGCATGTAGACGGCCAACGCGCCGAGGCGCCGATTTTTTTGTATGCGCCGCCTGTCGGCAAGAACAGAAGGTAAACCCAGCAGGGCGGCCAACCACGCGCGGCACAGTATACCCGCGAGCTGAACGCGACCGTAGTCGCGCCCCATGCCCCCGCTCATGCCCCGTCCGGTAGCGTAGGCGTAACCCTGGGCGGCGAAGCGCGCGGCTGTATAGAACGGGCTCATCGCCAGTATGCGGCGGGGAAAGAGCTTGGCGGCGTTCCAGATACGATTTCGCTCAACGAGATAGGCCTTGGAGGCCGAGTGGTAACCGGTCGTCATCGATTTTTTGTGGTAAGCGACGGCGCCGGGGACGTACCTGCAGCGCCAACCGCGCAACTGGCCCCGCATCGCGAGATCGAGATCCTCAAGATAAGCGAAATAACGGTCATCGAAGAGCCCCACGTCGTCGATCATTGTTCGACGGTACACCGCGGCACAGCCGTTGGGCCCCAGTACCTCGACAGCTTCATCGTACTGGCCGATGTCTTTCTCCAGCCAACCGCGGGACCGACAGATCCCGTCCGGATAGACAAGCAAGCCGGTAGAATCAAAAACGTTGCGGCGGTCGTACATCATCACGCGAGAGGCAAACATCCCTATCTCGGGCTCGAGCTCCGCAGCCGCCGACATTTCTTCGAGAAACCGGGGGTGGAGGTCGGCATCATTGTTGAGCAGCAGGATCAGATCGCCGCTCGCGGCAGCAAAGCCGATGTTGTTGCCGAGGCAAAACCCGGTGTTCTCTTCCTGTGGCAGTACCAGGACCTCGGGGAATTCGCTGGCCAGCATGTCGACACTGCCGTCACTCGAGCCATTGTCCACGACCAGGGCCTCGAAATCGGTCATGGTCTGCTCCCTTACCGAGCGCAGGCAGGACTGCAGTAGTTCCCTGCCGTCGTAGTTCAAGATCAGAATAGAAAACCGGGGCACCGATGAATTGTAGCAAAGAACCAGCTCCCGCGAAGGCAACAGGGCAGAAGCGTCACTTTTGTGCCCCGCCGTTCAAATACCGTCACTGGACTTCCTGCGGATATCGCAAACGCCTTGTATTGCCCCATCCCGGGCATGGCATCTGGCTTGCAACGGTCTTTGCTGATTGCACAGCGCGGCCTTTGAACCGCGCCCAGGAGGATATCGAAATGGATGAAACTACCAATCAGAACCCGCAGGGCTACCTCGTGCGCACGCTCAGGCAGCGCCTCGCGATGACCCAGGAAGAATTTGCCCACTGCCTCGGAATTACCGTTAGCACGGTCAACCGTTGGGAGAACGGACACTCCAGTCCCAGCAAGCTCGCTCGGGCCAGCATCGTTGCACTCGGTGAGAAGAACAAGCTGCGCGTCGATGCGTTTACGCTTGCGGTGGTCGAAGTCGAGGCCCAGCCGCAATACGTGGCTACGAATTCAGCCTACGGAGCCTGAAAAGGCCTGCCCGGGGTCCCACCGATCTCGGGATAACCGCAACCGACAAAGTAACAACCGGGCGGTGTACTCTCAGGTGCACCGCCCTTC
>JACNKC010000002.1 GCA_014382245.1 Pseudomonadota bacterium
AGCCACGGCCCGGCAGGTCGAGGCCCAGTTTGTCCATGGCTGCCTTGAACTGATCGCGGTCCTCGGCCTTGCGCACCGCTGCTATGCCCGCGCCTATCATCTCGACCCCGTAGCGTTCGAACACGCCGGCAGCGTCGAGTTCAATGGCGAGGTTGAGCGCCGTCTGCCCTCCCATGGTGGGCAGGATCGCGTCGGGCCGTTCGATTTCAATGATCGCCGTCGCAGCCTCGAGTGAAACCGGCTCTATGTAAGTGCGGTCCGCAAAACCGGGATCGGTCATGACGGTGGCCGGGTTGGAGTTGATCAGGACGACCCGGTAGCCCTCTTCCTTGAGAGCCTTGCAGGCCTGGGTACCCGAGTAATCAAACTCACAGGCCTGGCCGATCACTATGGGGCCGGCCCCTATGATCATCACCGTCGAGATGTCATCGCGTCGCGGCACCTTCAGCCCCTCCCTGCCAACAGGTCGCGTTGCAACAGGCCCTCGATCGCAGCCGCCGGCGCGCCGGTGGCCATGCTGTCAATAAAACGATCGAACAGGTTGCGGGCCTCGTGCGGACCGGGCGACGACTCGGGGTGGTACTGCACGCTGAAAACCGGGAGGCTGCGATGGGCGAGCCCCTCCACGGTGCCGTCGTTGAGATTGATGTGGGTCACCCTCGCTGTATCCGGCAGCGAATCCGCTTCCACCGCGAAGCCGTGATTCTGCGCAGTAATATCTATGACGCCCGTGTCTATTTCCTGCACCGGCTGGTTGCCGCCGTGATGACCGAACTTCATCTTGTAGGTTTTCGCGCCCAGGGCCAGTGCGAGTACCTGGTGGCCCAGGCAGATGCCGAAGGTCGGGTAGTCGGGCAGAAGCTGCCTCACCAACTCCACCGCTCCTTCGACGGCATCGGGGTCACCCGGCCCGTTGCTCAGGAACAGGCCGTCGGGGTTCAACGCTCGCACGCTTTCGGCGTCACTGCCCGAGGGAAGCACCGCCACCCGACAACCCAGGTCGCAGAGGTTACGCAGGATGTTGAGCTTGACGCCGAAGTCGAGGACAGCGACCAGTGGGCCTTCCAAGCCGGGATTGGCGTGTCCGCCGGCCAGCGACCAGGTTCCCCGTCGCCAGGAATAGGCTTGCTCGCAGGTCACCACGCTGGCGAGATCCTGGCCTTGCATGGGTGGCAGGGACGCGGCCTCTTCCACCAGGGCGCGCTCGTCTACTTCGCCACTTGCTATGACTCCCTGCTGGGCGCCGTGATCGCGGAGGTGTCTCACCAGTGCGCGGGTATCGATGTCGTGGATACCGACTATCTCCCGCTCCAGCATCCAGTCGCCAAGCGACTGCACCGACCGCCAGTTGCTCGGGGTACTCCAGTATTCCCTCACCGCAAACCCCGACAGGCGTACACCGAAACTCTCGTCGTCTTCTGGGTTCACGCCCACGTTGCCGATCTCGGTACAGGTCATGACCACGATCTGGCCCGCGTAACTCGGATCGGTGATAATCTCCTGGTACCCGGCCATCGAGGTATTGAAAACCACCTCGCCGTCGCGCTTACCGGGCGCGCCAAACGATTTTCCGTAAAACACCCGCCCGTCGGCCAGGGCAAGCGTCGCGCGCTCGCTCACTGCCCGGCTCCTTCTTGTTCGCTATCCCAGGCCACTTTTCCCCCTACCACCGTGTACTCGGCTCGTCCGGTCATTTTCCACCCGTCAAACGGGCTGTTGCTCGCAGCCGAACTGGCTTCAATCGCGCTGAATCTCCACTCCCTCTCGGGATCAAACACGGTCACATCGGCGGGCGCACCCACGGCCAGGGTTCCCCTGTCCACTCCTATCGCGCGGGCGGGCCCCGTGGTCACCAGTTCGATCATGCGGTTCAGGCCGATCACACCATCGCGTACCAGTGACAGCGAAAGAGGCAACAGTGTCTCGAGGCCCACTATGCCAAAGGGTGCGCTGTCCATTTCCAGGGCTTTCTCGTCCCTGTGATGAGGAGCGTGATCGGTGGCTATGCAATCGAAGGTACCGTCGGCCAGGCCTTCGCGCAGGGCCTCGATGTCGCGACCGGTGCGCAGGGGTGGGTTCATCTTGGCGCGGGTGTCGTAGCCCTCGACCGCGGTCTCGTCGAGCATGAAGTGGTGCGGGGTTACTTCCGAACTGATGTTGAGCCCCTGCCGCAGCGCTTCGCGTATCATGGCCACTGATTCGGCGGTTGATACGTGGGCTATGTGAAGATGCCCTCCCGTCAGTCGCAAGAGTTCTATATCGCGCGCCACCATGCCCGACTCGGCAGCGGCGGGCATACCTCCCAGCCCCAGGCGTACCGAGGTCAAGCCCTCGTTCATCACGCCACCCTCGGTGAGCGCGCAGTCTTCTTCGTGGGCGATCACCGGAATGCCGAACATGCTCGAGTACTCCAACGCGCGCCTCATCAAGCCCGAGTTCATAATCGGCATGCCGTCGTCAGAAAGAGCCACGCATCCGGCTTCGTGCATTTCGCCTGCCCGGGCCAGCTCCTTGCCCTGCAGCCCCACCGAAACCGCGCCTATGGGGAACACGTTTGCGAGGCCCGTCTCGCGTGCCCGGTCGAGTATCAAGCGCGTGACGGCCGCGTTGTCATTCACCGGCCTGGTGTTGGCCATGCACGCCACCGAGGTCACGCCACCGGCCACGGCCGACC
>JACNKC010000034.1 GCA_014382245.1 Pseudomonadota bacterium
TACGTGTCGCGCACGCCGTCTATTTTCAGCAGCACTCCGCACTGCCTGATCTGGGAACCCGACCCCGAACTTATCGGTGTACTGGCCACCGTGATGATCAACATGGATCCGCCGCGTCACAACCAGTACCGCAACACGATCAACAAGGGTTTCGTACCCAAGCGCATAGACCAGATCTCGGGCCACGTGGCCAAGGTGGCCAAGGAGATAATCGACGAGGTGGCACCGAAGGGCGAGTGTGATTTCGTAGAGGAGGTCGCGGCTCTTACACCCATGACCATGATCTGCGAACTGTTTGGTATCCCGGAGAGTGAACGCAGGTACGCCTATGATCTCGCGAACCGACTGATTTCATCCGATGATCCCGAAATGCAGGAAGCCGGTGGCGCCGACGAGGCGTTCACGGAGATATTCGAGTACGCGGCAAAGCTGAGGGCTTACAAGCTCGAGCATCCGGCCGATGATCTTGCGACCCTGGTCGTTAACGCCGAGCTGGACGGCAAGCACGTAGACGACATGGTGTTCGGCAGCTTCGTGATGATGATGGTCGTGGCGGGTAACGAAACCACGCGTACTGTGACCAGCAACGGAATGATACGGCTGATCGAACATCCGGAGCAGCGGCAGCAACTCATCGATGACCCGTCGGGTATTCCTGCCGCGGTCGAAGAACTGCTGAGGTACGAGCCGGGCGTGCACCACTTCCGTCGCACGGTGATGGAGGATACCGAGGTGGCCGGTGTCAAGATGGAGGAGGGACAGAAGCTCACCCTCTGGTACGGTTCGGCAAACCGTGACGATACGGTTTTTGAAAATCCTCACCGATTTGACATCAACCGGGCTGATGTTGCCGAGCATGTCACCTTTGGAATCGGCCAGCACTACTGCCTGGGTGCCTCGCTGGCGCGCGCGCAGCTGAAGGCTATTTTTACCGAGGTACTCACGCGCATGCCCGACATGGAAATGGTCGGGACACCGCGCCGCCTGCGCTCAAACTTTATCAACGGCGTCAAGGAAATGAGGGTTTCCTACACTCCTTCTTGATACAGGGGCGCCGTGCCTTGCCAGCGGTTGCCGGTAAGGCCACCATGTAGGTATGGATGGCTTTTATCGCTTCGCGCGGCTGATGGTCGAACGGCATCGAAACCCGTTTTGCATAGCTTTTCGGATAGCCTTTCTTGTCGTGCTCGTAGCCTACGTGTGGCAGAACTCCTGGCTGGGCATCGTCATGGCAACGGCGGCAATGTTAGGGGGGCCGTTCCTTTTCGAGGTGCCGGAACAGGCCCCGCCGGCGTTGGAGAAAATGGCTCGTGCCAGCAACCGCTGGCTGGACGAGACTGGCCCTGCGGCGATGGTCTTACAGTCGCTGCTGGGACTGGTTGTTTTTGTCGGATGGCTTCATGCCCTGTGGCATAACCAGCTGGGCGATTCGCTGGCCTGGGGTGCGGGTTTGCTGGTCTTCAAGCTGGGGCTGCTCGCGTGGTACATGCGCGAGCCGGCCGGCGTCGCAGGCGATTAGTTTCCGGGCGTGTCGCCCGCGGCGGGGATCGAAGTTGGTGGCGGTACGCCATCAGCCAGCCGCTCGAAGTCTTCGACGTCGAACTGCATTATGTGCTCCAGCCACCAGCCCGGCGCTCCGTCAAGCAGCGTGGGCAGGTTCCAGTAGTCGCGCCAGAGGCGAATCCGGCCTTCGGCGATGACCTGCACCGATACGAAGGGCAGCGATACCTGCTCGCCGCTCGACCAACTCCAGTGCTCGGTGTGTTCGGTGACCACCACGTCGCCCTGGGCCACGATGCGCTCGCACTCGTGCCGGTAGCCATCGATCGACTCCAGGCCGATGCGCAGTCGGCCGGTGATGGCGCGCGCACCATCGGCGCCGCGGTCGGGCGCGGGCACGTCTTCGTAGTGACTCGCGTCGTCAAAAAACCCGGCCACCTTTTGCCAGTCGCGCGAGTAAAGCGCCTGCCAGAAGGCGCCCGCCAGTTTTGCGTTGTCGGCCTCGGTCGTATTCACCGTGTTTTTCCTTGGTTTGCGGGCCAGACCAGCCTGGCGCGGCCGTCGTTGCCGGTTTCAACAGCGGGCGCAGGCGCCAGTCGGTGGCGTTGCCCATCGGTAGACCGCCCACTGGACGCATCGAAGCGATAGCCGTGCCATGGGCAGACGATCTCGGGGCCGCTACCACCGTTACCATCGCCAGCACTGATGATCTCGCACCCGTCGAGCGGGCCGAGCCGGTGGGGACACAGCACCGAGTGGGCCAGCAGGTGGCCGTCGTGTTTAAGTACGCGAAAGCGTCCCGCGTCGGTGGCTATCACCATGGGCAATCGCCCGGCCAGCTGCTCGGCCGGGCCCAGGTCGATGGGCGCGGGGTCGATTTGCTCAGCCGTCGTCGCCACGCGGCTGTTTCCTGCGGTCGCGTTTAAGTTGCCTCCACTGTCGAGGCGGCGCTGCCGCTCGACCATCATGTACTCGTCTTCGTCGTAGAGCTGTTGGTACACCTCAAGATAAAACTCGCCCACGGCTTTGCGGTCGGCCTCGGCCTCGATGCCCGGCACGAAGAAATCCACGACGACTTCTAATTCGTGCTCGCCGTGCACGAGCACTCGGGTGAAGATACTGCTGCCCGTCCCGCTGCCTGCCAGTGTGCTCGTGGTCCAGCCCAGTCGGTCGTCGTGCAGCCGCAACTCGAATTGCTGCGAGCCGCCGGCCCCTGCGAGCTCGGTATCGGCACGCCAGTGCCACTCGTCCTCGTCAACGAGTTCGATAGAAGCAAAACTCGACGAGTGCAGCCAGGGTAGATGTTCCCAGTCGAGCGCGTTTTCGAGCATGCGGTCGAGCGACACCGGCATGCGGCGGCGGTAGGTAGCCACCGGTACCGGCATCGGCTCGCTCCCCGCGCTGTGCTGGTCTGGTTCCCTTGAGTGCGACATGCTTCGTTATGTTGCACCGTGTTCGCCGTGCATGGAAGCCCGCGGGGGACTATCCAGTGTTTCCGTGGGCACTAGATCCATCATGCCGCGATTTATGATGACAGGATCAATCATATTGCTGGCGATACTTCTCCTGGCAGCCGCTTCAGCCCATCAGCGAGTCGCGCAGTGCAAGAGAGCGGGGCTGGCGTGGCAGGTGCAGCTCGACCAGGCGGTCGAGCATGGCCGTGGCCGTGGCCACCAGTTCGGGGTCGGTGGTGACGCTGCCGTCGGGCACCCCCCTGGAGGCTTGACCGACATAGTCGAGCAGGCGTGTTTCGATCACGCGACGACTGGGTTTGAACGACGGATCGTCGGGCCCCAGGCCCAGGCGTTCGGCTTCGTGCCGCGAACACACCACGCCGCTGCCGCGTGGGTCAAGCACCGGCCGCGAGGCTTCGACAATGCCCTCGGCGCAGATTCCACACACCGAAAAATCAGGCTTCCATCCGCCGTGGTCCAACAGCACGAGCATGAAGTTATGCCCGACCCTGGCCGCCTCTTCGCCGCGGGCTACGGCAGCGACAGCTTGCTCGTAGAGGTCGAACAGTTCGGGGCACGGGTCGCGTTCGGGAGTCATCAAGTCGGTCAGCTCGCTCAGGTAGCTGGCCCAGGCAAAGCCGGCGAGGTCGGCGTTGCCTACCACGTCGTAGCTCTGCTCCACTCGCGCGTCGTGCAGGAACACCATCGAGGAGTGAGCGCGCCGCCCGAACCTGACCCGCAGGCGCTGGAAGGGCTCGAGCGCACCGCCGGCAAAGCGGCGCTTTGAACGGCGCGCGCCCTTGGCCATGCCCGCCAGCTTGCCGTACTGGTTGCTGAGCATGATGACCACGCGATCTGATTCGCCGTAGGCCACCGTGCGCAGTACAAAAGCATCGGTCGTAACGTCTTCCACCGCCGACCTTTCTAGCACGACAACGCGCCCGGTGCCGACCGCAAGCCTTGACAACGGCCCGGTGGGTGCCTAATTACCGAGAGATTTATGCCCGCCCGGGGCATTGCGACCAGCCGGAGCGACCAGCCGGAGCGATAAGAAACGATATGAGTGCCAGGAAAAAAACAAAAAAACCCCGGGTTGTGGTCGGGGAAGGGAAAGTGTCAAAGGTGCAGGATTCACAGGCGGAAGATAGCGCGGTCGAAGGCAGCGCCCTTGAAGATACTACGGAGGTCGCGGCCGAGCCTGCCGAAGAGCTCAGCCTGGAAGAGCAGCTTGAGCAGGCTCTCGAAGAGCTTGCTCGCCAACGCGATCTGCACCTGCGGTCGCTGGCCGAGCAGGAAAACATGGCCCGCCGACAGGATCGTGAGCGCGGTGATCGCGCGCGCTACGCCGTTGAACCTCTGGCCCGCGACTTGCTCGAGGTAGTCGACCAGCTCGAAATGGCAGTCGAACACGCCGGCGCCGGCGCTGAGAACCTTGTGCAGGGGGTCAGCCTGGTGCTCAAGGGCCTTGGCTCAGTGCTCGAACGTCACGGGGTTGAGCGCATGGAGGCCGAGGGGGAAGCGTTTGATCCGGCCCAGCACGAAGCGATTTCGATAGTTGAGGCCACGGGCGACAGCGAGGAAAAATCTCGACCTGACAGTGTCGACCGGGTCGTGAGCGCCGGTTATCGCTTCAAGGACCGGCTGCTCAGGCCCGCCCGCGTAGTTGTGGCCCGCGCCCCGGCAGCCGACAGCAGCAGCGAGCCCGAAAAGGGTAAAAAAGGTGACGAAAGCTGAAAAACACCTGCCCCGTGGCCTTGCGCCGCCGGGCTTGGTGATTACTTCATACTACAGAGCACGGCGGCCATCGCGGCTGCCAGCTTAAAAAACTACAAGGAAAAACAGGGCTGATGGGAAAAATAATCGGAATAGACCTTGGAACGACGAACTCTTGCGTGGCCGTGCTGGAGGGCGGAAGCCCCAGCGTGATTGCCAACAGCGAGGGTGGTCGCACAACGCCATCGGTGGTGGCCGTAAACGACAACGGCGAGAGGCTGGTCGGGCAGATCGCCAGGCGCCAGGCCGTCACCAACCCCGACAATACCATCTACGCCATCAAGAGGCTCATCGGCCGTCGATTCAAGGACAAGGAGGTCCAGTCATCGGCCAAGTTGCTTCCCTACGAGGTGGTGGGCCACGACAACGGCGACGCCTGGGTGAACCTGGGTGGCGATAAGACCAGTCCCGCCGAAGTCTCTTCGATGATACTGGCCAAGATGAAGAGCACCGCCGAAGACTACCTCGGCGAGACCGTCACCGACGCGGTTATAACAGTGCCGGCTTACTTCAACGATTCGCAGCGCCAGGCCACCAAGGACGCTGGAGCCGTCGCCGGCCTCAACGTGCAGCGCATCATCAACGAGCCCACCGCCGCTGCTCTTGCCTACGGCCTGGACAAGGGTGACCAGGGTGACCGCAAGATCGCCGTGTTTGATCTCGGTGGTGGCACCTTCGACATCTCCATACTTGAACTGGGCGGCTCGGTGTTCGAGGTCAAGTCCACCAACGGTGACACCCTGCTGGGTGGTGAAGACTTTGACCAGGTCGTCATGGACTACCTCGTGCAGGAGTTCAAGAAGGACCAGGGCGTGGATCTCTCCAAGGACAAGATGGCGTTGCAGCGGCTCAAGGAAGCCGCCGAGAAGGCCAAGTGCGAGCTGTCGACCTCGGCCGAGACCGATATCAACCTTCCGTTCATCACCGCCGACCAGGCGGGCCCCAAGCACCTGAACCTCAAGCTCACCCGTTCAAAGCTCGAGGCGCTCTGCGCGAGCCTGCTCGACAGGCTCGACGTTCCCTGCCGCACTGCACTCAAGGACGCGGGCCTCTCGGCCGGCGAGATCGACGACGTGGTGCTGGTCGGTGGCATGACGCGCATGCCGGCGGTGCAGGAGCACGTGCAGCGTATCTTCGCCAAGGAGCCGCACAAGGGCGTCAACCCCGACGAGGTCGTAGCCCTCGGGGCAGCCATACAGGGCGGCGTGCTGGCCGGCGACGTCAAGGACGTGCTGCTGCTCGACGTCACCCCGCTGTCGCTCGGCATCGAGACGCTGGGTGGCGTGTTCACCAAGCTCATCGACAAGAACACCACCATCCCGACCAACAAGGCCCAGGTGTTTTCCACCGCCGAGGACAACCAGCCCGCGGTTTCGATCAAGGTGTTCCAGGGCGAGCGCGAGATAGCCGAGCACAACAAGGTGCTGGGCCAGTTCGACCTCACCGGCATAGCAGCCGCGCCGCGCGGAATGCCGCAAGTGGAAGTCACCTTTGATCTCGATGCGGACGGTATCATGCACGTGTCGGCCAAGGACAAGGGCACCGGCAAGGAGCAGTCCATCCGCATTGTTTCTGACAGTGGCCTGACGCCCGAAGAGATCGAGAGGATGGTCAAGGACGCCGAGGAACACGCAGCCGAGGACGAGAGCCGCCGGGCCCTGGTCGACGCGCGTAACGAACTCGACTCGATGATCTATCGCACCGACAAGAGTCTCGAGGAGGCCGGCGAAGGTCTCGAAGACGCTGACAAGGAATCCATCAAGGCGGCCATCCAAACGGCCAGGCCGGCGCTGGAATCCGAAGACGTGGACGTGATCAAGGCAGCGTCGCAGGAGCTGGAGAAGTCGTCGCACAAGCTGGCCGAGGCCATGTACGCCAAGGCCCGCGAGGAAGCCGAGGCCGCCCAGGCCGAGGGCGCGGGTGGGGAGCCAGGCGGTGGCGATGGCGGCGACAGTAGTGACAGCGGCGATGACGATGTTGTCGATGCAGATTTTGAGGAGGTTAAGCCTTCGACCTGACCCTGGCCGATTCGAAGCCGAGGCCGGCCGCCTGCACTGCGGGCGCTCCGGCGATTGCCTCCACCCGCTGTTGCAGGTGGAGGCTTTTTGCCGTCTAACGGCAGGTGACCGGCGGCGGGCGTGGAGCTTGACGGGGGCGAGATAAACAACAAGTGGCCAAGCGTGATTACTACGAAATCCTGGGGGTGGAGCGCGGGGCCGATGAGGGCGTCATAAAGAAGGCCTACCGCGACCTGGCGCTCAAGTACCATCCCGATCGCAACAGCGACGACAAGGATTTGGCGACCGAAAAGTTCAAGGAAGCCAGCCAGGCTTACGAGATTCTCTCCGACTCTGAAAAACGGTCGCAGTACGATAACTTCGGCCACGCCGCTTTCGACGGCGCGGGCATGGGAGGGGGCGGTTTCGCCGCTGGTTTTTCGTCCGACGTTTTCGAGGACGCGCTGGGCGATCTCTTCGGCGACTTTTTTGGTGGTGGCGGTCGTCGTCGCGGCCGTGTCGTGCGCGGCGACGACCTCAGGTACGACATGGGCATCGCTTTTGAAGAGGCGGTGAAGGGATGCGAAAAAGAAATAACCATACCCCGCACCGTGAGTTGCGAGGACTGCTCGGGGAGCGGGGCCAAGGCCGGCACCGAGCCCGAAACCTGCCCGGCCTGCCACGGCGCTGGCCAGGTCAACTACCGCCAGGGCCTGTTCCAGATTTCCAAGGCCTGCGGCCAGTGCAACGGAGAGGGGCGTATCGTGCGCGCTCCCTGCCCGGCCTGTCGCGGGCGTGGCACCAGCGTAGCCGAGCGCACCATCTCGGTGAAGGTACCCGCCGGCGTGTCGGACGGCTCGCGCCTCAAGCTCCGGGGCGAAGGCGAGGCGGGGCCCTCGGGCGGACCCACTGGCGACCTCTACGTTGTGCTCGTGGTCAGGCAACACCCGCTGTTTGAGCGCGACGGGGCAGCCATCATCTGTGATCTGCCGGTGTCGATGATCGACGCGGCGCTCGGTGCCAAGCTTGACGTGCCCACCGTCGATGGTGTGGTTAAGATGAGCATCCCTTCCGGCAGCCAGTCGGGCACACTGTTCAGGCTCAAGAATCGAGGCGCTCCCGACCTGAGGCGACGAGGCTCGCGCGGCGACCAGATCGTGCGCCTGCAGGTTGAAACCCCCACCGGCGTGACCCGCAAGCAGAAAGAACTACTTCGGAGTTTTGACGAGTTGCAGAAGAAGAAGGGCGACTCGTTGGTGTCAGGTTTTGCCGACAAGGTCCGCGAACTCTACGACTGAACCGGTGCGCGATCTCGCAGCCGCAGGGGAGTCTGCTTTCATAGACGCCGTGGCGAGCATAGTCGCGCGCGCCCACGCTGGTCGGGGTTCCGGCGGCAAGGGGCCGCGTGGTCTGCACGTCGGCATAGGCGACGACGCGGCGGTGGTCGATCTCGGCTCTCCCGCCGTCCTCAGCAGCGATGCCCAGGTGCAGGGCACCCACTTTGAGCTGGACTGGTTGTCGGCCGAGGCGCTCGGGCGCAAGGCTTTCCTGGTGGCGTTCTCCGACCTGGCGGCCATGGGTGCCCGCGCGAGGTGGGCACTGCTTTCGTTGGAGGCCCCCGCGTCTCTGTCGATGAGGCGTGGGCGCGCATTGCTGCGCGGCTTTGTCGCCGCCTGCCGAGAGAACGACGTTGCCCTGGTGGGCGGCAACGTGGCCGCTGCTCCTCGCCTGGCCCTGACGGTGACAGCCGTTGGCGAGGCCCGCCGTTCGCTCACCCGCGCGGCGGCCCGCGACGGCGACGACATACACCTGGTGGGCAATCCCGGTGACGCGGCGGCGGGGCTCGAACTTCTGGCGGCGGGAGGCAGGAGCGGCAAGCTCGTGCAGGCCTGGCGACGGCCTCCCTGCCATCTGCAACTGGGACGCGCATTGTCGCGCAATGTCGGGGTGGGCGCGGCCATAGACCTGTCCGACGGACTGGTGCTCGATCTTTCACGCGTCGCCGCGGCATCGGGCCTCGGCGCGCTGCTCGACACCGACCGCCTGCCCTTGTCGCGGGCCTTGCTGGCGGCCGCGCGCGGGCGGGGTGGGCTGGTCAACGAGGCGCTCGATTACGCACTGGGCGGCGGTGAAGACTATCTCCTGCTGTTCACAGCGCGGGCAGACCGGCGCTCGCGCAATAGCATTGCTTCGCTTGGCAGGCGCCACGGGGTAGCGATAAGACGCGTGGGAAGCATGGACTCATCTCTGGAAGCCGGGAGCGTGGTCGACACCCGGGGGCAGGCCCTCGAAGGTGGCTACCAGCATTTTATCAGCAGCCGCGGGGCCAGGCCGTGACCCCAACCCGCACGAAGGCCCTGCTCGAAGAGGTGGCCGCCGGCAACAAGAGCGCCGAGCAGGCCATGCAGGAGCTACGCGCGCTCCCCTTCGATGACCTCGGCTTTGCGCGCGTGGACCTGCACCGACCCATGCGCAACGGCGTGTCTGAAACGGTGTACGGCGAGGGCAAGACCGCGGCGCAGATCAAGGAGATCGGGCGCTCCCTGCTCGAGGCTGGACAGCACTTGCTGGTCACCCGTCTTGACCAGGGCAAGGCGGCTGAGCTGGCGACGGTCTTACCCGGTTTTCAGTACGACGCCACCGCTCGCCTGGGCCGTTGCATGGCCGAGGGCGTAGAGCAGCCGCGGCTGCCCGGCAGCGTGGCCGTGCTCAGCGCTGGCACCAGCGACATGGCGGTGGCCGAAGAAGCGGCGCAGACGCTGGAATTCCTCGGAGCCGAAGTACTGCGCTTTGCCGACGTGGGCGTAGCTGGTCTGCATCGCCTGCTCGAAAGCCGCGAGCGCGTGGGCAGCGCCACGGTGGCCCTGGTGGTAGCCGGCATGGAAGGCGCGTTGCCCAGCGTGGTAGGCGGGCTCATCGACCTGCCGCTGATAGCGGTTCCCACCAGCGTGGGCTACGGCGCCAGTTTTGGCGGGCTCGCCGCCTTGCTCGGCATGCTCAACTCCTGCTCGGCGGGTGTCACGGTGGTCAACATCGACAATGGCTTTGGTGCGGCCACGGCGGCGGCGGCTATCCTGCGAGCGCTGACGGGTGACCGGAGTCAGCTGCCGTCCAGTGAGAGTACCGCCAGGTGAAAACCCGCGTCGGTGGTTATGCCGTCGGGTAGCTCGGCGAGCACGCTCCAGGCCAGCTCCACCGTGGTGGTTCGGTTCTCGCCGTAGTCGCGGATCTCGATTCGGGTGGGGCGCTGCCGCGAGCCCACCATTATGTGCTTGCTGTCCAGGCGGAGCCTGGACAGGTTGCTCATAGTGCCGGTGTAGTACTTCGACGTCAGCGGCACCATGCGCGCCTTGTCAAAGCCGATGACAAACAGTTCGTACGGCACGGTCTCGGGCGGGTAGAGCGACACGGTTTTTTCGTTAGTGCTCTCATCCGAAACAAAAGTGGTGCTGTAGTCGGTTTTCCAGAACGCGAAAAATTCCATCGGCCTGAGATCGGTACCCGGAATGACTTCGTCCACCGACATTGACACCGGTCGCCGTTCGCCTCGGGCCACCAAGCCTTTGCCCCAGGCAAACGGTAGCAGCGCTCTCCAGTCTGCCGCCGGGATGTCGATGACCATGCGCGGCTCGTCGCCCGGGCTCACGAACAGCACGGCCTCCACCGGGTCGCCGTCGCCGGTTATTATGTCGAGCTCGGCGCGCAGGATGTGGGTGGGCACGGCCATGCGTTCGGCCCTTTCGAGAAACTTGTAGAGATCGGCGAGGCTGGCCAGCGAAGGGGGCGCGGTGGTGGCCAGTAACAGGGCGGTGGCGGTGACGGCGGCAGCTATTAAGCGTCGTGGCATGCCCCTTTCTAGCACAGGGGGCACAGCTTTGTCTTGTGGTGTCGTCAGGATGGGTAAACAATGGGCTGGTGGTGTGGTGGATGGGTGGGCGCACGCTTGGAAAACAGCCGTGCGGACGGCAGCAGGCCGTCGGCGTGGCGTTGTTGCTCGCGTGGGCGCTGGCGGCGAGTGGCTGCACCACCGGGGGCCCCCTGCCGGCCGGTAGCCTTTTATCCGGCCGTGTTTCAGGCGCCGCGACCACCGACTCGCAGGCCGCGCGGTACTACCTGGTAACCGCTTCGGACTTTCCCCGCAGCGGCGGAAGCCCGGTGGCCCTGAGCAGCCACGGCTCGCAGTTGCTGCAGGCTGCTATCGAGCGCTGGCCGCGGATGTCCAGGCTGCTGGCCGAACGCGGCCTTCCCCTGGCTGTTTCTGTTGACGGTGAGGATCTGCACCTGGCCTACATCTCGCCGGGGGTTCTCTACACCCTGGGCCCGAGGACCGGGCTCGCGCGGCGGGTGGCTTGCGGCCGAAACATGCCCACCTGCCCTTCCTACTGGCTGAGGTCCCGCGAGCTTGTGGCGCTTGAACAGGCCGCCCTCGAGCAGGCAGCGTCGGTTTCATTGTCGCCGACGACTGACGGGGCGAGTCACATCATGCAGCTCGTTGGCAGAGCGATCCCGTTGCAGAGGGTGTCGCGCCGCCTGGCCCTGGTGCTACCTTCTCACGACGACGAATCGCTGACCGAATCGTTGCCGGGTAAGGGCTGGGGGTTTTTCTTTGTTCCTGCGACCCCGGCCAGTCGCGAGGCACTCGGGGTAGAGTCCACGACGCCCGGCCTGGTGGTGGCCTGGGTCGACCCTGATGGCCCCGTGGCGGGTGTGCTGGCCACGGGCGATCTCCTGGTGGGCATAAACGGCCGCCGGCTCACCGAGCTGCCGGGCTTTGACATCTCCAGCCTCGATCGCGCTACCTTCATGGTTGAGCGTGGGGGGGGTAGCCGTAGCGTGTACGTGGAGGCCGAAGCCTGGCCACGTGACGTGAACTTTTTCATGGTCGAGTACGCTTCGCCTAACGCGGGGCCGTCGCAGCGGGGCGTGGTGGTGTCGTCGTCACTTCTCGACCTGCTTGAAGACGAAGATCAACTGGCGGTAGTGCTCGGCCACGAACTCGCGCACCTGTTGCTGGGCCACCGACCGGTGCCCGGTCACTTTCCCGGCCTGGCACACAGCAGGGCAATGACACGAAGGGATGCTACACGGCGGAGTACGGCGCGGCGGCGGATGGGCGGCGAGGCAGGCCTCGCCTTTAACCGCGAGGCCGAACGTCGTGCCGATCTGTTGGGCGTAGACCTGGCCGAGGCTGCCGGCTACCAGGGTAGCGCCTTCGCCCGCGTGATGCAGCTGCTCGAGGAGTCGGCCGGTGCCCGCGCCCACGCCTTCCTCGATCGCCACCCCGACTACCCGCAACGGGCCATGCTCGTGCAACACCACCTCGAGGACCGCACGGTGGCGGGGCAGCTGGGTAAAGGCTCGCTCTAGCCGCATACCGCAGACCGCGTACCGCATAGGGTTCTCTAAGCCCACGTCGCAGCAGGGGGGGGCGTGGCTTGCCCCAGAGTAGGGCGTATCACCCTGTCGGAAGCTGCTTTTTCACTGGCTATACCACTTTTATCAACAGCTTAAGCTGCTGCCGAGCTGGCACAGGCGTTGCATTATCACACTTACGAGTACCTCTCCGCTGGTCGGAACAGGGGTCATTCCTGCCGGGGCAGGCGCAATGTTGATACGAATCAAGCACGACCAGGGCGAGAGAACAGCGGTAGGGCTGCCGTTCGTTTTTTCAGTGCTGGTTTTCACGGCCGCGACCGCTCTCTGGCCAGTGGCCGCTCCTGCTTCTTCGGGGCGAGTCTCTTCTGATAGTTCTCCTGGCGAATCACGCGCATCGGTACTTGCCATGGCTTTTGAGGTCAATAGCGGACAGGTGCCGGGCCGCGATGGTTTCCTGTCGCGCGGCCGCGACCACGGCTTGTTCCTCGACCAGGGCGGAGCACTGCTGGTGCTTGCCAACGGCGATGGCATAAGCGGGCAGGCCGTCATGCTCACTCTGGACGGTGCGCTACAGGTCAAGCCTAGCGGTGAACTCCCGCTGCAGGGCACTGCGGCTTGGTTCAAGGGGGACGACCCTGATCGCTGGATCGGCTTGGTGCAGCGCTACGAGCGGGTTCGTTATCACGATCTTCGCCCCGGCGTCGACATGCTCTACTACGCAAACGAGGGCAGGCTCGAATACGACTTCATACTTGCTCCGGGCGTTGACCCGGGGCAGTTGTCTTTCAGGCTCAGCGGCCTCGCTGGCGATCAACCGGGCTTACTGTTGTCCGAGAGCGGCGACCTCTGGGTCGAGTTGGGGGGCGGCCGGCTGTTGCTGCGGCGGCCGATCGCCTGGCAACACGACGAGGTCGGTAGCAGGCAGCTCGTTGACAGCGCCTTTGTACTCAACGGTGACGGCGGCGTGGGCTTCAAGTTGGCGGCCTGGGATCACGATCGCGAGCTGATCATAGACCCGGTGTTGGAGTACTCGAGTTAT
>JACNKC010000070.1:0-17817 GCA_014382245.1 Pseudomonadota bacterium
CCCTCCCCTTTCATGTCACAACAACCGCCAGTAATCTTACCCTGCGCCACCCCTTTGGAAAATCCCTTCGCTCTGGGAGCATGAAAAACCTTACTCTTGCTATCACCCGTCAACAATGCCTTAAATTGTCGGCACGACTTTTTCATCTCAGCCCGACCAAAGCTTCCCGCAACCATGGGACCATGAAACGCGATCAACCCACATTTTTGCAGCAGGAAATGTAGAAGCAGAGTGATATCGCTGGACCCGACCACAATTTTTGGATGAGCCCTTATCTCAACGGGCTTCAAGAGAGAGAGGATGCGATTAGCACCATATCCTCCGCGAGCGCAAAAAATTGCCCGAACCTCAGGGTTTCGGAACATGTCCATAAGGTCTTGAGCGCGATCTTTATCAGGGCCCGCCATGAAACGGGAACGAGCATGGACATGCTTGCCCAACAAAGGCTTGAATCCCATACTGCGAATCACATCCAAGCCAGTTTCTAACTGCGCATTGTCCATACAGCCGCCCTGGGCGCCGAGTTGACCGTAGCCGACGCGCAGCCGGGTACCACGGTTGACCTCTGGATCCCGCGCGACCCGGCGGTATAGCATGAATATGCTATAGACGGCCCCGGCCGGAAGAGATCGGGGCCGCGGTCAGCCCGCCGTGCGCGGCCGGCCGAGCACGATGATAGGGGCTCCGCGTTCTTCCATCGTGCCGCGGATACGGTCGAACACCCTGGCGTAGCGATAGAAGGGCACGCGCGGAAAGAGGTGGTGTATGGAGTGGTAGTTCTGCCACAGCCACAGCAGGGTCATCGGGGTGTTGAGCGGGCCCTCGACTATAAAGGTCGAGGTGTCGAGGTAGCGCCCCTGCTCGGAGTATGGGTGGTGCACGGCCACGGCGAAAAAGGTGGTCACGATCAGGTTGCCCAGCAGGTTGGCCAGTACCGTGATCATGAGGACCTCGGCGGGGTAGCCGGCCAGCGCAAGCGCCACGCGGCTGCCCACTATGACCACGGTCTCGGCGGCCACCGTGCGCTTCTCGGCCGCGTTGGCGGTGGGCCACACCCTGCGGCGATAGAACGAGTACTGCAGCGGAATGGCGCGCAGCGACCCGGTAACAAGCGACAACGCGTTTATCCGCGCGCCGGGCGAGAAGATAACGTCGGGGTCCTGGCCGGGGTTGTTGGTAGAGCCGTGGTGGGCGAAATGCTCGGCGCGGTGAATCCTGAACGGTATGGCCATGACCAGGGCGGCCGTGTAGCCGAGCAACTCGTTGAGCCACTGCAGGCGGGGTCCGCCACCGGAAATGTTGGAGTGGGTGGCCTCGTGAAAGACGGTGTAGGTGGCGTATACCAGCAGCCCCGCGATGCAGGTCGCTGGCAGCAGCCCCAGCGCGCCGGTGGCAGCCGCGGCAAAGTTGAGCCCGTAGGCGGCGAACACCGCCAGCGCGAACAGCACCGTGGGCCAGGCCACCTGCCCGCTCAAGGAGGCCGCAACCCGCGCTGCCTCGCGGTCGCTACCGGCTGTCGGCGCTGTCGTCTTGTCAGTCTCCATCGTGTCAGTCGCCATCGTGTCAGTGTCCATCGCTATACGAGGGGTCAGTATAAGCGCCCACCGGGCCTGTTTCCAGTGGGTCGGCGTCGAGCATGTCGCCTATGACCGAGCGCGTGTAGTCACACAGCTCGGGCACGGTCCGTCCTTCGGGGCTGATGGGCTGGCCGAATGTCACGCCGATGCTACCGCCGTGTTCTATCTTGAGCAGCGAGCCCCTGGGCAGCACCCGCCGCGCGCCGGCTATGGCCACCGGCAGTATCGACAGGCCGGTCTCGCGGGCTATGGCGAAGGCCCCCTTCTTGAATACGCCCAGTCGCTCGCCCTCGACGCGCGTGCCCTCCGAGAAAAACACTATGGTGCCGTCGGGCCAGTCGACCAGCGCCTTGCGCACGGCGGCCATAGACTGCACGTGATCGGACCGGTCGATGATGACCTGCCCGCCCATGCGGCAGGCGCGTCCCACCAAGGGAATGTAGCGCACTTCTTTCTTGGCCACGAAACGGGCCGCTGGAATAAGATCGACCAGCGCCACCACGTCGAGCGCGCTCTGGTGGTTGCTCGCGATCACGTAGGGGCGCGACCAGTCGACGTCGTCCAGGCCCTTGACGTGAACGGTCACCTCTATGCGCTCCATTATCCAGCGCGCCCACACCCGGCTGGCCGATGCCCACAGGATGCGGCCGCGCTTGCGCACGCTCCAGCGTTCCCCGTGGCGGCGAAAGAGCAGGATCAGGCGCACGGCCACCACCGCGGTGCGCCATACGACGCCGGCGATGACCGGCACGTTGCCGAGCTGCCGCAGAAACTCGTCGGTTCTGCGGCCGGTAGACCAGGCTCGGTAGCCGGACGCGCGCGCCCTGAAAACCGATCCCAGCCTGTTCATGTCCCAGTTCATGGACTTCCGTAGTGCTCGGAGTCTGCCCGCACAGTTAACACAGGTGCAGCGGTCGTGTCCAAGCTGCAAGTGGCGATAAATGGCGCCCTTGGCAAAAAGTGCACCGATTTACTATGTTTCGGGGCGTGGCGACGGCGGCTGAAAGTGGATCGGGCAAAGCGGCGCAAGGGGCGCTCGCGGGCACGCGCGTAATAGAGCTGGCCGACGAGAGTGGTTGCTATTGCGGCAAGCTGTTTGCCGACATGGGCGCCGATGTCGTCAAGGTCGAGCCGCTCGGCGGCGATCCCGCGCGAGGGATCAACCCGCGTGCGCCCGACGGCAACGAGCCCGGCCTGTTTTTTCGCTGCAACAACAGCGGCAAGCGTAGTGTCACGCTTGATCTTGAGCACGCCGGTGCGCGAGAACTCTTTGCCGGCCTCGTAGCCCGCGCCGATCTCTTGATCGAGACCACGCCCGCGGGTTATCTCGACCAGCGCGGGCTGGGTTACGGACAACAGTCGCAAGCCAACCCGGCGCTTGTTGCCTGCTCCATCACGCCGCACGGTCGCAGCGGCCCGCGCGCCCGTTGGAAGGCCTCGGCGCTCACGGTCGAAGCGATGTCGGGCTCGATGCACGTGACCGGTTACGCCGAAGATCCCCCGGGCCGCCTGGCCGGGCGGCAGGCCTGGACTGCGGCCGGCAGCTGGGCGGCCGTTTCTTCGATGATCGCTTTGTGGCACGCGCGCAACACGGGGCGGGGGCAGTGGATCGATATATCTGCCACCGAGTGCCTGGCGTCGGTCGCCCACATAACCGGCGTGGGCAAGTACCTTGACGACGGCATCGTGCCGCGTCGCTCGGGCCCGGGGCTGTTCGCGTCGGTGCCCTCGGGCACCTACCGCTGCACCGACGGGCTGGTTTACCTGATGGTCAACCGCCCCTCTCACTGGAAGGCCCTGGCCGCCTGGATAAACGAGACCACCGGTAACAAGGAAGTGCTCGACCCCATGTTCGAGGGAGCTTCGTCCGCGCGCCTGCCCCATCGCGAGCTGCTGGACATTTTTATAAACGAGATGACCGCGAGCTTTACGGTCGACCAGGTCTACCGCGAGGGGCAGCGACGGCGTATAGCCTTCAGCCCGGTCAACACGCTGGCCGATCTCGCCGGCGACGAGCAGCTGGCCGCGCGCGGGTACTTCGTAGAGGGCGAAGACGGCCTGCGCTATCCCGGCGCGCCTTTTCGCCACTCGGCCACGCCCTGGCAAGGTGGCGGTCACGTACCGGCGGCCGGAGAGCACAACCGCGAGCTGCTGCTTGGAGAGCTGGGTCTTGACGCCGAGCGCTTTGAGCGACTGGTTGCTGAGGGCGCGCTGTGAGCGCGGACGTCAGTGTGAAAAACGCCGCGACAAAAAACGCCGCCGGCGCACTTGCCGGTCTGCGCGTGCTCGAGTTCACTTCGGCCATGGCCGGTCCCTGGGTCGGTCGCATAATGGCGGCCTGCGGCGCGGAGGTCGTACGCGTAGAATCGCGAGACTTTCCGGACGTGGTGCGCGGCTACTCCCGGCCCGATGACCCCGAGCACGTGCCGCGGCCTGGCGAGTCGCCGTGGTTCACCGACTGGAACGCCGGCAAACTCTTTGTCGCGCTCGACCTGCGCCGACCGCGCGGCGTTGAGCTTGCCGTTAAGCTGGCAGCGCGCGCCGACGTGGTGGTCGAGAACCACGCCGCGGGCGTCATGGATCGACTGGGCCTTGGCTGGCAGCAACTGTCTGCCGCCAACCCGCGCCTGGTCATGCTCAGCAGCAGCGGCTACGGAGCCACCGGCCCGGCGGCGGGCTACGTCAGCTGGGGGCCCAACATCATGGCGCTGTCGGGCATGGCGGCTGCGTCGGGCTTTGCAGAGCGCGAGTGCACCATGGACCAGTATGCCTTCCCCGATCCCATGACGGCGCTGCACGGCTTGTTCGCCGTCATGTCGGCACTGGAGCACCGGCGGCAGACAGGACGGGGACAGTACGTGGACCTGTCACAGTTCGAGTGCACGGCCGGGTTGGCCGGAGAGTTACTGGTGGACGCGCTGGCCGGGTTGTCCGTGGGAGCAACACCGTCCCGGCAGCCGGCCTCCGCCTGCCCCGAGGGCGTGTACCGCTGCTCGGGTGAAGACCGCTGGCTCGCGCTGTCGGTACAGGACGACGGCCAGTGGGCCGGGCTTTGCCGTGTGCTTGGACGCTCGGCCTGGCTGGCCGACGCCGGGCTCGTCCGTGCCGACGGCCGCTTGGAGCGCGCCAACGAAATCAACGAGGGCATCAGCGACTGGACGGCAGAACGTAGCCCGCTCGAGGCCAGCGAGCAGTTGCAGGCCGCCGGCGTCGCCGCCGCCCCCGTGCAGAACGTCGACGACCAGTACGAACGCGATCCCCAGTTGCGCGGGCGCGGCTTCTTTGAGCTGGTGGAACACCTTACTCTCGGCACGGTGACGGCCTGCGCGTTGCCGCTGGGCCTGGGTGACACGCCCGCGGCCAGCGGTGTGGCCGGGGCCGCCGTGGCCGAGCACAACGACTACGTGCTGGGCGAACTGCTGGGCTTGAGCGCGGCCGACATAGCCGAGCTGGAGCGCGACGGCGCGGTTCAACCGCCGGCTGGGAACGAAAAAGGGAGCAACGATCAATGAGCAACAACAGCAATCTCGAAGCGACCGTTAGACGGCTGGCCGACCTCGAGGCCATACGCGACCTGCCGCGCCGCTACGCGCACTGCGTGTGGAACGGTGACGGCAAAAGTATTGTCGAGCTGTTCGCCGAGCAGGGCAGCATGGACATAGGCGACGGCCGGCCCATAGTCGGCCGCGAGAATCTCAAGCGCGACTACGGTGACATGCTTACCGGCATCGGTCTTTACCCCTACGTCCACAATCACGTGGTCGAACTCGACGGCGACCAGGCCACGGGCCACTGCTACCTCGATCTCAGGGCGACCATGGGTGACCAGAGCATGATAGGCTCGGGCTGGTACGACGACAGCTACGTACGCGAGAACGGCGCGTGGAAGTTTGCCTCGAGGGTGTTGCACATCCGGTTCCTGGTGCCGGTGGGCGAAGGCTGGGCCGACGTCGACGGTAAGCAGGGCGACGTGTTCCCAGCCAGGGACTGAGGGACGGGACTGATCGTTCTTAAGCGACATGAACTTCGCGCACGGTGAACAAGAACTGGCCTTCGCGGCCGAGGTCGAGCAGTTTCTCGACGAGTACCTGTCCGACCCCGCGCGCCGCGCGGCGGTGAGCGACCGTCACCCCGAGCAGCTCTCGCAGACGGTCGACACCGCGGCCAAGCGCGAGTTCATTGCCGCGCTGGCCGAGCGCGGCTGGCTGGGCATGTCGTGGCCGGTCGAGTACGGCGGTGCGGCGTTGTCGGGCATCTACGATTTTATACTCACCGAGGCGCTGGCGCGGCGCGGCCTGCCGCAGCCGGGCAAGGGCGTGGGCATGGTGGGCAAGACCATAATCCGCAACGGTAGCGCGGAGCTGAAAGAGCGTTTCCTGCCGCGCATCATCCGCGGCGAGATCGAGTTCGCGGTGGGCTACAGCGAGCCCGAGGCCGGCAGCGACGCGGCCAACATGCAGCTGCGTGCCGAGCGCGACGGCGACCACTGGTTGCTCAACGGCACCAAGATGTGGACCACCTCGGCCCACTTTGCCGATTGGTACTGGCTGGGCGCGCGTACCGACCCCGACGCGCCCAGGCATCGCGGCATAACGCTGTTTCTCATTCCCATGGACAGCCCGGGACTGGAGGTGACGCCCATAATGACCATGGGCGACGAGCGCACCAACCAGGTGTTCTTCGACAAGGTGCGCGTGGACGACGACTGCGTGGTGGGCGAACTCAACCGCGGATGGACCTATATATGCGAGGCGTTGGACCTGGAACGCTTTGCCATGATGCCCATGGGTCCGCTCGAGACCAAGGCGGCTGCCTTGTTTGACTGGGCCCGTGAGGCCACCCGCGAGGGCCGCCCGCTCGCAGAAGACCCCAGGGCGCGCAGGCAACTGGCGCTCGTGGCGACCGACCTGCAGGTGGCGCGCGCGTTGCAGAAGCGTGTGCTGGCCGCGGCCCTTGGCGACACCGTGCCCACCGTCGAGTCGTCGCAGTACAAGCTGTTCATGAACGAAGCGGGGCAGCGCGTGGCCGACACCGCGCTCGACCTCGCGGGCGTCGCCGGCCAGTTGCGGGTGGGTCAGCGCTACACACCCCAGGACGGACGCTTCGAGCGCAGCTATCGCTACACGGTGGTCGACACCATAGGCGGCGGCAGCTCGGAGATACAGAAAAACATAATAGCCACGCGTGCGCTGGGCCTGCCGCGCAGTTTTTAGCCGAGGTGGGCTCTCTTACCCCCCGCACAGGGGGGGCGCTGCCCTTGACAGCAGGCACGCCAATAAACGACAATGGCCGGGTGCGCTCCGGGGGTAGTGGGGCGCGCGGGGAGCCCGGATGCCTGACAGCAATGTATTGACCATGGTCGATGGAGGCTGCGTGCAGTTGCTGCACGGCTACACCGTCAAAGAGCACTCGATGTACTGCTCGCGGATACTGGTACCAATTGACGGCCTGCTGGAAATCTCGACAAGCAGGAACGGGCTGCGCAGCAGGCGGCCGGTTGTAGTCGGCTCGGACACTTCGGTCTACATTCATTCGCCCGGCTCCGTGGTGTCGATACACCTTGCGCCCGACGCCCAGCCGGGAGCCTCGGTTTATGGCTTCGCCGGGCAGCGTGCCGTTGAGACCTCGGGCCGCCTCTACGAGCGTTTGTGCAGCATAGTCCGCGAGGGTGGCTTGTTGCTCGATGACTCTGCGGCTGCGGCCGGGGTACTGTCGGAAAGCGCCGCTTGTTTCGATGCCGTAAAGCCTGATTTCACCGAGCCGGTAAGAAAGGTGCTCGATCTTGTGACCACCTGCGAGGGCGGGGAGCTGACGGTGGACTTCATGGCGAGTCGTATAGGGGTAAAGAAGGATTCGCTGTCGAGCTTGTTCAAGCAGCAGCTGGGGACCACGCTCAGCCGCTACCTGCTCAACCAGCGCACCCGTCGGGCTTTCAGCCAGATAGCTACCAGCCGGGATCTGTTGAGCTCGTCGACCGATGCCGGCTTCAGCGACCAGTCGCACCTGACCCGTACCACGCGCCTGCTGTCGGGTCGCACCCCCGGGCAGGTGCGCGAGAACTGTCGCATGAGCTTCGTCGACTGAAATAGGGATGCGCTCTCTTTTTTCCGGCGCGCGAAGCGTGGCTGAAAAACAAGGTGCGTATCCCGCTACCGCCGCGACTTTTTTCCGGCACGCGAAGCGTGGTTGATCGGGGAGGCTTGCCGGTGGGGCGAGGTGGTGGAGTGGGAGGGCAGTCTCCCCATCCCAGAAAAGGTGGGGAGTCCCCGTCGTCCGGGACGGGAGGCAGTTCCTGTCATAAAAAAACAGCCCTGTGCCCACCCGATCGGGGGGTACAGGGGACGGTTTTGGCCCGTGGGTAATTTTTTTTGCCCTCAGGACACCCCGATAGCCCCTTATTCTACTGACTGTATTGTCCCTCACGGCCTGCGGGGTAATAAAATCACCCGAAACGCGGATATGTTCAAGACAGGGTGAGGGGGGGGGACTATACTACGCGGGTCAGTCGGGGTGCGGCGCGAACTTCGCACGGGTGCCGACCGGCTGCTTGAGGCCAAGAGCGACTCCGGCTGTCACTGCGGATAGCCTTGGCAGAAGGAGGAAAACGAAATGAACACAACAGTAGTGCTCAAGGCCTTTGCCTGGGCGGGCGTTTTCTTCTCGATTCTGAGTGGAGGGTCTGCTTATGCCGGTATCATCTATTGCGCTAACCCCAACTCGGTGTATATCACCGCGAACCAGACATTAGAGTCCACCTACCTCACCATGGGGACGGCTCCCTGCATCATTCTGCAGAACGGGGCGAACCTGAACATGGATGGCAACGAGATACAGTGTAATAACGAAGGGGGCTGTGGGATCGCCATACTTGTCGAGGACGCGGGTAGCGATGTTCACGATGGCAAGATTCTTGTGGGGTATTTGAATGAGTTACCTACTGGTGAGTTTTTTTCAATCGGCTTGCAGGGCGCTGAAAAGATCAGGCGTATGGATATACACGGCGCGGCTACGGCCATCATAAGCAAGCGTGCAGTAAATGCAGGAGACCCCGACACGCCTGCGAAAAAAGTTGAGAAAAACGTGCTTACAGGCTGTACCGATTGCATAGGCGTGGACATGGACGTTTCCACGGGCGCGGTGCTCAACAACTACGTTGTCGTTTCGGGGGGAGGTGTAGGCATCGAAGTATCGGGAACGGCATCGGGCAATGGCCCGCGTATCGAGCGTAACTACATCAGGAATTATGGTACCGGGATAAAAGCGGACGACGGCACAAAGGTAAGAATCAAAAAGAATATCGTTGCCGACCCCGCTTCGACGCAGTCACTCCAGATGGATATTTCGAGCAGCGTATCCCCCGGGGGCAACCTCAACCTCTGCGCGGACCTGTCGGTTTGCGATACCCCGGAAGCGCCCTTCACACTTCCGTAGGCTGGAGGCACAGAATCTTAACTTATATCAAGAAGAGTGACCGGATTAACTCGGGGGGTGGGGTTGGTTTTTCTGTTCTGCTGGCGGCCGTCCTGCTGCTGCCGGCCCTTAAAAGCAGGGCTGATTTTCTTGTTCCACAGATAACCGACCAGGGAGGGCAGGGGGGGTACGGCGCGTCGATGGCTACACTGGCCGATGGTAATTTCCTCGTCGCTTGGGACACCGCAGCCAGTGGTGCGGGGGTGGCCGTCCGTAAGTTCGACAGCAAGGGACGTGCGCTGGGGGATGAGAGCATGTTGTTCCCTGACGGTGGCTGGCCCAGCGTTGCGGCGAGGGCGGACGGCAGCTTTGTTGTCGCGATGATGGTGGGGGATGCGGATGGAATTGGAATCGGGGCAGGTGTGGTCGGCTTTGATCTCAACGTTAATGTTTCGGTGGACGTGAACGTTGAAGTGGCGGCGAATGATTGGAATCCTGTAGTTGCAGCTGCCGATGATGGAAGCTTCCTGATCGTCTGGGATCGGCTGGGCGTGAAATTCGCGCGGATGTTTGCTGCCGATGGTGTTCCCTTATCGGGAGAGCTGGATGTCTTTCCCGATATCAACGGCGACTGGAGTGACTTGGCATACCTCGGTGGCAATTTTTTAGTGGTTGTCCAGGATGACGCAACCGGCGGCTTGGTTGGTCGCTTGATAGATGCCGGCGGGGGGTTTGCTGGCGGCATCATCCCCCTCTCAACCGATATTCCAGCGCACTTTAACATATCGAGAGATCCTGCGCTTAAAAGGACACCCTCCGGTGGATTTCTGCTGGCCTGGGATTCAGTCACCGACTACCCTCACCAGCGCAGGAACGAACGTCGTATTTTTTCACGGCGCTACCTGGCCGACGGCACCCCTGCGGGCGAGACCGTAGCGGTGAGTGAAGAAGGCCAGTCCTGTGATACTCCCTCGATCACGGCCGACGCGAGTGGAAACTACCTGGTGGTGTTTGAATGCTCGAAAGACAGGGACGGCGGGCGCTTCGGTAAATCACGGGTGGCCAAGGCGCGCAGGTTTGACGCTGCGGATAACCCCCTGGGCGAAGTATTCCAGGTCAACGTGTTCGGACCCGGTGACCAGGCCTTTGTAGCCGCTGAAACAAACCCTGACGGCGACAGCCTGGTGACCTGGGTGGGAAATCTAACTCCGGCCTTTAATTTTTTCGCTTTCTCCAGTCGCCCTGACTACTGCGGCACAGCCGGGTCGGGACCGGGGCCGTTTGACTGCGGACGGCACTTGTTCGGCCGTGCGCTGGCAACAAGGGCGGTGGGCTGCGGTGCTCAAGCGCGCAGTGGCTGCCTGGCCACTCTGGAACGCTCGCGGCTCAAGATAAATGATGGCGCGGGGCAGGATTCGCGCGCATCTTTTAGTTGGTCGGCTGGTTGGGAGGGCGAGGGAGACTACGGCGAACCGAGCCAGGTGACAGATTACAGCGTTTGCGTATACGGCGACGAGGCGGGGACACCGGCACTGCAGTTGGAGGTCAACGTACCAGCGGGCGATGATTGCAATGCGGGTCAGGGCTGTTGGAAAGCGTCGAGGAGAGCCGGGTTGTTGATAGCCTCCAGCTTCAGGCAGGGCTACAAGGACGGCGCTGCTAAGCACGATGGAATGAATAAGATAAAATTGGGCGTATCCGGGTCCGGGGGAAACAAGGTCAAACTAAGAGGCGTCGGCGCCGGTCTTGGCGTGCCCGATCTTGCAGGG
Source organism: Pseudomonadota bacterium (assembly GCA_014382245.1). Taxonomy (GTDB): domain Bacteria; phylum Desulfobacterota; class Binatia; order UBA1149; family UBA1149; genus UBA1149. The sequence goes on from JACNKC010000070.1 coordinate 10,757, forward strand.
CTGGCTGCCCCGGTCACGGTACAGCTGGCGAACTCCAACGAAGAGTGCTGGGAGGCGACCTACGAGTCTGGTCTGAGGCAATCCGCTGATAGCTTCAGCGCTGTTGTCAGGTAGCCTTGGCGGAGTGGGCGGGTCTTTTCAACCGGCCCGGACCGTATCGCGCTGGGCGTCGTCGGGCAGACCACGAAGAGCGTCATGTCTCCGGTCTTCAAGTATGAGTGCTATCGCCTTGGCCAAGCTGTCCCGTGCCTCACTTTTGCGCAGCCCCCAGACCCACCCGATCGGGGGGGGGCAGGGGACGGTTTCGGCCCGTGGGTAATTTTTTTTGCCCCCGGGGCACCCCGATAGCCCCTTATTCTACTGACTGTATTGTCCCTCACGGCCTGCGGGGCAAAAAAAATCACCCGAAACGCGGATATGTTCAAGACAGGGTACATCCTTATCGCTTATCCTGCGCGGGTGCTGTGGAAGGTGGTGGTCGATTTGTGTCGCCGCCTGGGCAGTTCCAGCAGGCCTCGGGGGTGGGGTGAGACTTTCCCCAGGGGGTAGGCGTGCCTCGTGTGGCTTTTTTTGGGGACGATTTTCCGATCGTTTCTGCAGCGCGGGGCAGGGCCGTGGCCAGGTGATGCATCGTGTGGCTTCACCGGGCGCCCCCGGCCTGCTGTTTTTCTGTTGGCTGCCCTTCGGCGGTCCGGTCTCCTGGCGCCACCCGATCGGCGGGTGTAGTCAGCGCCTGGAGGCGGGTTCGCTGGGGGCGGCAGTCGTGGGGTCGAGCTCGATCAGTTCGGCGCAGGCCTGCTCGGGCAGTTCGAGCGTGCGGGCCACGGTAAGCCCCACTACCGCCGGGTCCATGGCGCCTGCCCAGCCCGGGTAGCCCCCGGCCTCCCACTCGTCGTAGGCTCGGCGGGCGCGTTCGGGATCCCAGCTGGCGTTGAAGTTGGTCCAGGCCGGTCCGCAGCGCAGCACCGTTACCCGCGTGCCCTGCTCGGCCAGTTCGCGCCTGAGCGAGACCGCGTAGTTTTCAAGCGCCGCCTTGGTGGCCGCGTACACCGACATCCACGGGTAGGGGTCGTTGACGGTGGTCGAAGAGATCATCGTCACCTGGCCGCCGCCGGCTGCGCGCAGCAGTGGCGCGGCCTCGCGGCAGCAGTACATTGCGCCCAGCAGGTTGGTGTCCAGCTGCGCGGTCAACTCGTGGTCGGCGAGGTCTTCCACGCGTGCGAGTTCGGCCACGCCGGCGTTGATGACCAGTATGTCCAGGCGGCCGTCGAACAGATCGGCGGCTTCGGCGAACGCGCTTCGAAGCGAGTCGGGGTCGGCCACGTCGGCCTGTATAGCGCTGGCCCGCTCGCCCAGGCGCGCGGCTTCTTTCGCGAGCTTGCCGGTTTTGTTGGTGGCTTCGCCGGGGTCGCTGTCGCCGGCGCGGGCGAGCATTGCCACGCGCACGTCACGCTCGACCAGCGCCTCGGTGATGGCCAGGCCCAGGCCGCGCGAGGCACCGGTGACCAGGCCGGTTTTGCCGGCAAGTGAGCGCGGGGTGCTGTGGCTGCCTGTTTTGCTCAAGCGGGCAGTCCCAGCGTCTTGGTCTCCAGGTACTCCGAGAAACCTTCCAGGCCCATTTCGCGACCGAGCCCGCTTTGCCGGTAACCACCGAAGGGCGAGTCGGGCGCGTACCACATGCCCCCGTTTACGCCCACGGTGCCGGTGCGAAGACGACGGGCCACGCTCTCGGCGCGCTCGAGCGATGCCGAGCTTACGCCGCCCGACAGCCCGTAGTCAGAGTCGTTGGCTATGCGCACGGCGTCGTCGTCGTCGTCAAAAGGCAGCAGGGTGAGTACCGGCCCGAATATTTCTTCGCGGGCTATGGTCATGGAGTTATCGACGTCGGCAAACAGCGTCGGCTCAACGTAGTATCCCTTTTCGTGTGGTCCGCGTCCGCCGCCGGTGACAAGGCGCGCGCCCTCGGCCTTGCCCTTTTCGATGTAGCCCAGCACGCGTTCGCGCTGGCGAGCGTTGATGAGCGGGCCCATCAGGTTGGACGCATCGCTGGGGTCGCCCCAGGCCAGGCTCTCGGTGGCCGCCTGGGCCAGCTCCACGGCCTGCTGGTATCGGTCGCGGGGAATGAGCCAGCGCATGGTCATCGCGCAGCCCTGGCCGGCGTGCACGAAGCTGAAGGCGGCAAAGGGCAGGGTGGCCTCGAGGTCGGCGTCGTCGAGCACTATGTGCGCCGATTTGCCACCCAGTTCGAGGAATACTTTCTTTACCGTATCCGCCGAACGGGCCATGATGCGCCGGCCCACGGCCGTTGAGCCGGTGAAGCTTACCATGTCCACGCGCGGGTCGGCGGTGAGAAACTCGCCCAGCTCGGCTGGATCGCTCGCGGTCACCACGTTGAATACGCCCGGCGGCATGTCGGTGTGCTCGGCGGCCAGGCGCCCGAGCCATGTGGCGTTCCACGGGGTGTCGGGCGCGGGCTTGAGCACCACCGTGTTGCCTGTCGCGAGCGCCGGCAGCACCTTGGCGAGGTTGACCTGCAGGGGGTAGTTCCACGGCGTGATGGCGGCTACCACGCCCACCGGCTCGCGTACGACCACGCGCCGACTCTTCATGCCCATGAAATCGTGTACGCCCAGGTCGCGCTCCCACTCGAAGTCGTCGATGCGGGCCGTTGGCCAGCGCGCGTCCTCTATCACGGTGTCACCCTGTGCGGCCCAGGTGAGCTGCAACGGGCTGCCCGCCTCGGCCACGGTCTGCCAGCGCAGCGCCTCCTTGTCGGCCTCCATGGCGTCGCGCAACTGCTCGAGGCAGCGTTTGCGCAGTTGCCGGTCGTCGGCCCACTGCCCGTCGTCGAAGGCCCGGCGTGCGGCGGCGACGGCGCGTTCGGCATCCTCGCTGCCGCCGTCGGCAGTCTGTCCCAGGACCTCTTCGGTGGCCGGGTTGATGTTGTCGTAGCTACGCCCCGAGGCGGCTTCTACCAGCTCACCGTCAATGAGCATCCGTGCTTCCGGGTTAAACTGTAATGCGTCGGCCATCCTTCTGACTGTCCTGCCCCCCCACCCCAGTCAAGAAAGAATGGGAAGACGTACCTTTTCGGCTTTTTAGACCACGTCTGAAACCGGGAAAAGGTACGTCTTCCCATTAGGGGGGTGGCGTGCTACTGCTCTCTGCTTGCCCGTGAGCCATCGCGCCCGTTTCGCCGGGCAGCGGCCGGGCAGCGGAGGTAGCCTTGAATTTCGAGTTTTCCCAGGCCGAGCAGGCTTTTCAGCAGGAAGTTGAGCAGTGGCTGGCCGACAACCACGACCCCGAGGTCATGGATCCCACCCGCGAGAACTTCACCCAGTTGGCCGACACGCCCGAGCGCCGAGCGTTCATGAAAAAGCTCGCCGGCCAGGGCTGGCTGGGCATGACCTGGCCCCGGGAGTACGGCGGCCAGGAGATGGAGGGCGTCTACGAGTACATACTCAACGAGGCGCTCGCGCGCGTGGGTGCCCCGCAGATCGGCAAGGGCGTGGGCATCATCGGCAAGACGCTCATCCGCCACGGTAGCGATAAGCTCAAGAGCGAGTTCCTGCCGAAGATTCTCGGCGCCGAGGTCGAGTTTGCCGTTGGCTACAGCGAGCCGCAGGCCGGCAGCGACGCGGCCAACATGCAGCTGAAGGCCGAGCGCGACGGCGACTGGTGGGTGATGAACGGCCAGAAAATCTGGACCACCTCGGCCCACTTTGCCGACTGGTACTGGTTCGGTGCCCGCACCGACCCCGACGTTTCCAAGCACAGTGGCATCAGCCTGTTTCTCGCCCCCATGAACAGCGAGGGCATGCAGATCCTGAGTACGCCCACCATAGGCAAGGACACCACCAACGAGGTGTTCTTTGACAACGTGCGCGTGCACAACGACTACATGGTCGGCGAGCCGGGCAAGGGCTTTCAGTACATAAGCGAGGCGCTCGACCTCGAGCGCTTCACGATGTTCACCTTCTCGCCCATAGAGGAACGCACCCGCCTGCTGTGCAACTGGGTGCGCGACGCTCAGCGCGACGGGCAGGCGCTGCGCGACGACCCGGTCGTACGCAGCACCATCGCCAACACCGTGACCGAGACCGAGGTGGCCCGCTGCCTGGGCTACAAGTTCGTGGCGGCGTCGTTAAAGGGTGGCAAGCCGCCCACCTGCGAGGCATCGGAGTACAAGCTCTACGGCACCAACCTGTCGCAACGCGTGGCCAACACGGCCCTCGACGTCATAGGCGGCGAGGCCCAGCTCAAGGAGGGTACCGACAGCGCGCCGCTGCGCGCCCGCTTCGAGGGCACTTATCGTTGCACCGTGGTCGAGACCATAGGCGGCGGCGCCTCGGAGATTCAGAAGAACATCATCGCGCGTCGCAAGCTGGGGCTGCCGCGCAACTTCTGAGCCGACGCCATTGCCAGCCATGACAGACAACGCATCAACTCCCGCTGTGCCCATGCTCGAGGGCCCGCCCATGCTCGAGGGCACCACCGTGCTCGACCTGTCGAGCGTGGGGCCGGCGGCCAGGTGCAGTCGCATACTGGCCGACTACGGCGCCGACGTGGTCAAGATCGGCCCCGTGCCGCGCCACGAGGGCGTGCAGATCCGCCCTCCGTTTCACAGCTACTCGGCCGGCCGCGGTTACCGCCGCGCGCTGTTCGATTTCAAGGACCCCAGCGGCCGCGAGGCCTTCGTGGCGCTCGCCTGTAAGGCCGACGTCGTGATCGAGAGTTTCCGTCCCGGCGTCGTTGATCGCCTTGGCATTGGCTACGCAGACCTGTCGGCCGGCAACCCCGGCCTGGTCTACTGCTCAACGAGTGGCTACGGCCAACAGGGCCCGGCCTCGCAACGCGCCGGCCACGATCTCAACTATCTTGCCGTGGGTGGATTTCTGCACTGCTCCACCCGGCGGGCCGACGGAGGACCGCCGACGCCCGGAGCCACGGTGGCTGACAGCGCCGCCGGCGGCATGCAGGCGGCGGTGGCCATACTGGCGGCGCTGCTGCGGCGCGCACGCACGGGGCAGGGCGAGTACCTGGACGTGTCGGTGGCAGAGGGCGTGCTGGCGCTCATGGCCCTGCACGTAGACGAGCACCTGGCCACTGGCGCCGAGCCGGGCCCGGGCAGCAACGTGCTCACCGGCCGCTACGCCTGCTACGACTGCTACCAGGCCCGCGACGGCGCCTGGCTTGCGGTGGGCGCCATAGAGACGGCCTTCTGGGCCAACCTTTGCCGTGCACTCGGGCTCGACAAGCTCGTGCAGCGCCAGTACGACGACGAGGCCCAGGACGAGCTGCGTGCGGAGCTCGCGCGCGTGTTTGCCAGCGAGGATCGTCAACACTGGCTCGACCTGCTGCTCGACGCCGACAGCTGCGTTACGCCCGTGTACTCGATTGATGAACTGGTAGCTGACCCGCAGTTCGCGGCGCGCGGAGTTTTCGGCATAGCCGAGCATCCTGTTGAGGGTCGCCTGCGGCAGGTGGCCCCGCTGTTGGCCGGGCAGCAAGGGGCCGATGGCTGCGTACAGCTGCCCGACCCCGAGGTCACCCATACGCGCGAACTGTTGGCTGGCGTAGGGCTGGCGTCCGAGGCGATAGACAAGCTACTAGACAGCGGGGCCGTTGCCTGAAGGCGTCGGCCGAGGGCCACGCGGTAGACGAGAGAAGAGGAAGAACACATGGACCTGGATTTCAGCGAAGAACAACAGATGCTGCGCGACACCTTGCGCTCGCTTTGCGCCGAGCACTCCCCGATCGAAGTCGTGCGCGCCCTCGAGGACGACGCCAAGGGCTACACCGACGAGTTCTGGGGCAAGCTGGCCGAGCTGGGCGTCACCGGCCTCACCCTGCCCGAGCCCTGGGGCGCGGGCATGGGGTTGATGGACGCGGTGGTTGTGTACGAGGAGTTTGGTCGCGCGCTTGCTGCCTCGCCACACTTTGACAGCTGCGTGATGGCTGGCGGCGTGCTGGCCGCCGCGGGCAGCCAGGAGCAGAAGGACGAGTGGCTGCCGGGCATAGCTTCGGGCGAAAAGATCGTGGTACCCGCGTGGTTGGAGCCGGGCAACGGCTGCGGTCCGCGCGGCGTGCAGATGCGTGCTCGCGCCCAGGGTGACGGATTCGTGCTCGAGGGCGAAAAACTACACGTGCACTTCGCGCGTGAGGCCGACGCTCTGCTTGTGCTGGCTCGCAGCGGCGACGGCGACGAGGATGTAGACATATTTATTGTCGATGCCCGCGCCGAGGGCCTCCAGATGGAGCAGCAGTTGTCGATGGCGTCGGACTGCCAGTACCTGCTGACCTTTGACGGCGTGCAGGTCGACGCCTCCTCGCGCATTGGCGCCGCTGGTTCGGGCTGGGCTGCGTGGAATACAGCCATGCTCGACGGCATCGTGTTGCAGGCGGCCCAGGCCATGGGCGGGGCCGAGCGCGGGCTGGAGATAACCGTGCAGTACTCGCTCGATCGCGAGCAGTTCGGCAAACCGCTGGGCGCTTTCCAGGCGTTGTCACACTACATGGCCGACGCAACGACCCTGATCTCAGGCGGTCGCACGCTGGCTTACGAGGCCGCGTGGACCCGCGACCAGGGCCTGTCGACTGCCAGGCTCGCGCCCATGGCCAAGCTCTTTGCCTGCAACACCTACCGCGATGCCACTGCCATGATGGTGCAGGTCCACGGCGGCATGGGATTCACCATAGAGTACGATATCCAGTTGTTCTTCCGCCGCGCCAAGCAGATGCAATTGGCCTGGTGGGACACGCGCTACCTCGAAGAGCTGGTGGCCGCCGAGGTACTCGACGCCGCCTGAAGGGTCGGGTCGGGCGAGAGGAGTACGACGCTTGCGCGAGCTGGCCGATACGCTCAAGGGCTGGCGCCAACATGGCCGACGCGTCGCCGTGGCCACGCTGGTGGCGGTGCAGGGCTCGGCACCGCGCCGTAGCGGGGCGCGCATGCTGGTGTCCGATGACGGCAGCGTCGAGGGATCGGTGAGCGGGGGCTGCGTTGAGTCGGACCTCGCGCGCGTGGCCCTGGACATGATGGCCAGTGGAGAGGCTGCGAA
>JACNKC010000070.1:17940-52175 GCA_014382245.1 Pseudomonadota bacterium
CTTCCTGCGGCAGCATAAGCGTGCTGGTCGAAGTGCTGGCTGGCGATGAACCGGCGCTCGACCTGGCGCTGGCCGAGCTCGCCGCGGGGCGTGCCTGCTCCCTGGTGACAGCCTTGCCGCCGGGGTCGGGAAGGCTGTGTATCGACCACGACGACAACAGGGCGGGCGATATGCAGGGCAGCCTGGGAGCGCTTACGGCAGCGCAACTGCGAGACTCCAGCGAGGTGTTTTTCGAAGAGCTGGAGCCCGACGAGCCACTGTACATCGTTGGCGCCACCGACACCGCGGCGCAGCTGTGTCGCATGGCCTCGGCCACCGGCTTCGCGGTGACGGTCATAGACCCGCGCGCGGCTTTCGCTCGCCCTGATCGTTTTCAAGATGCGCGGGCACTGTTGTGCGAGTGGCCGCAGGCGGTTTTCAAGCGAGAGGATCTGCCCGTTACGGCCAGCGTTGTTACTCTGAGCCACGACGAGAAGTTTGATATGCCGGCGCTCGAAGCCGCGCTCGCCGCAGACATCCGCTACGTGGGTGCGCTGGGCAGTCGTGCCACCCAGGCCCGTCGTCGTAGTGAGCTGGCTTCGCGCGGGGTCGCAGAAGAACAGCTCGACAGTATTCACGGGCCGGTGGGGCTCGACCTGGGTGGCGGCGAGCCCGCCGAGATAGCCGTGGCCGTGCTCGCCGAGCTGGTGGCCGCGCGCCACGGCCGGGCACTGTCGTGACCCACGGGCGACTTGTGAGCGGCGTACTGCTGGCCGCCGGTACTTCGTCGCGCATGGGCGAGTGCAAGCCGCTGCTGCCCTGGGGCGAGGTCACGCTGATAGAGGCGGTGACGGCCGAATTGTTGCGGGTTGAGTTCTGCGAGCTGGTGGTCGTGCTGGGTCGCGAGGCCGAGCGCGTAGCCGCGCTGCTCGAGCAGATGGACGACGCGCGGATCACGATAGCCCGCAACCGGGACTACGCCCGCGGCGTGGCCTCGTCGCTGCAAGCGGGCCTGGCGGCCTGCTCGGCCTCGAGCGAGGCGGCCGCGGTGCTGCTGGGCGATCAACCCACGCTGGGCCACGAGCTGGTCGAGCGGGTGATAGCCGCTTGGTTGGCGGGCGACCGCGAAGCCGCGAGACCGGTATACGCGGGTCGGCAAGGCGAAGTAGTACCCGGCCATCCAGTGCTGCTCGGGCGATCGCTGTGGCCGTCGGTAGCCACGCTTTCGGGCGAGCAGGGCGCGCGCGAGCTGTTTGCTGCCGATCCATCGCTGTTGCTCGAGCTCGAGCTGGAAGGGCTGCCGCCCCCTGACATCGACAGCCACGATGATTACCTCGCCGCGCTGGGCGATATGATCGGCGCGGGTGACTTGAAAACGGGTAACTTGAAAAAAGAGCGGCGCATGGGCTAACTGGTCGGCGCTACTACCCACAAAAGAAAACGATGGCAATAGAGATCAAGCAGCAGTTTGAAGTCAGTGCACCTGTCGACGAGGTGTGGGCGTTTGTCATGGACCCGCATCGCGTGGCTCCGTGCATGCCCGGCGCCACGCTCGACGAGGTCATCGACGACAAGAACTTTCGCGGTTCGGTTCGCATAAAGGTGGGCGCGGTCTCGGCGGCCTACAAGGGCAGCGTGTGCATGCAGAAGGCCGACCAGGCAGCTGGCCTGCTCGAGATGCTGGCCGAGGGTAGAGAGACCGGCGGTGGTACGGCCCGCGCGACCATGACCGCCACCGTGACCGCGGGCGACAACGGCACAACGGCCGTAACCGTGCTCGCGGCGGTGGATATAACCGGTCGCCTGATGCAGGTGGGCGGGCGCATGATACAGGGCGTGTCGGACCAGCTGTTCAAGCAGTTCGTGCGCAAGCTCAAGGCCGAGCTCGAGGCTGGCGCGGCACCTTCGGGAGCGGAGACTTCCGGCGCCGCAGACTCCGGCGTGACGGCTGCGGGAGCATCGCCGCCGGCACCGACAGACAACGCCATACGCGTGCTACCGCTGCTGCTGCGCACCCTGGCGGTCGCCGTAGCCCGTCTGTTCCGCCGCCTGTTCGGCCGTGGCTGAGAGTAAAACAGCCGCGCAAAGCGGCGCTCCAAGGCTAGAACGTGTTGCAATATGACTCGCGGCCACCGATAATCCGCCCGCGCGGCCGGAACGGGGGCAGTTTCGCTCCGCCGGCGCTCAAAAGGAAGGAGACCACCGAGAATGTCACGTTATGTTGTAGCCTGCGACGCGGGCGGGACGATGACCGATGTCATCATCGTCGATGAAGAAGGACGCAGTGTCATAGGAAAGGCGCCCACTTCGCCGCAGGACGAGAGCATCGGCTACATGGAGTCCTTCTGGGAAGCCCTGGAGTTCATGGGCATAGACCGTGAACAGGGTGCGCAGTTCGGAGGGCAGGTCGAGACCGCCATCTACACCGGCACCTCGATGCTCAACACGGTGATCAACCTGAGCGGCTACCGTACCGGTCTGCTCGTCACTCGCGGGTTTGAAGACGTCATCGCCCAGGGCCGCGGTTCGCAGACTTTTATCAACGCCCAGTGGACCGAGATCACGCACATGCAGTACCGCAAGCACCGCACGCCGCTGGTGCCGCGCAGCCTGGCCCGCGGCGTGACCGAGCGCGTGGACATGTTCGGGCAGGTGGTCATCCCGATGTACGAGCACGAGGTCGCTCAGGGCGTGCGCGAGCTGCTCGTGGACGAACAGGTAGAAGCCATCGCCATCGTATTTCTGCAGTCGTTCAACAATGCCACCCACGAACGGCGCGCAGCCGAGATCGCCCGCGAGGTCATGAAAGAGACCGGCCGTGAGGTGGTGCTCGAGCTGTCGAGCGAGGTAGCCCCCACCACCCGTGAGGTGTCGCGTGCCAACGCCACCGTGGTGCAGGCCTACGCGAGCGACCCCGCGCGCAAGCAGCTGCTGCGCATTGAAGAAGAAATGAAGGGCGTAGGTTACGAACACAGCCTCAAGACCGTGCTCGGCTATGGCGGCATCACCAACATACGCTACCCGCGTCTGTTCGAGGCCGCCATGTCTGGTCCGGTGGGCGGACTGATGGGGGCAAAGTACCTGTCGAGCGTGATCGGTGAGGACAATATAGTGTGCTCCGACGTTGGCGGCACCTCGTTTGACGCCGGTGCCATCACCGCAGGCGTTCTGCCCATCGACCGCGAGCCCGGTTTCCAGGACATGTACGTCAACGTGCCCATGCTCGGCATCACTTCCATAGGCGCGGGCACGGGCACTTACATACGGCTTGATCCGCAGACCAATCGCATCAAGCTCGGCCCCGACTCGGCCGGCGGTACACCGGGGCCGGCCTTCCTGGAGGCCGGCAACACCACGCCGACCATCAACGACGTCAACCTGTTGCTGGGCATACTCAACGAGGACAACTACCTGGGCGGTAAGCTGTCGGTAAACAAGCAGGTGTCTTACGATACCTTCAAGGAGAAGGTAGCCGACCCCCTGGGGCTGGACGTCTACGTGGCAGCAGAGACCTGTCTCGAGTTGCTCAACGTGATGATGCGCGAGCACCTGGTGCGCAGCCTCATGGTCGGGCACGACTTGAGAGAGTACGTGTTGCTGGGCTACGGCGGCGGTGGTCCCATGCACCTGCTGGGCTACGCGGGCGATCATCCGTGGAAGGCGGTGGCAACCGTGCCGCACGCAGGCGGGTTCTCGGCCTGGGGCGGAGCCTGCATGGACTACTCGCACCGACGCCATAAAAGCGTGCAGGCCCTGCTCACGCCCGAGCTGGACGATGCAACCCGGCTTGCCTACGTGGCGCCGGTGGCGCAGGCATGGCGCGATCTCGAGACCGAACTGCTCGAAGAGCTGCAGGAAGAGGGATTCGCCCGCGACCAGATCACTCTCAACCAGGTGGCCTACGTGCGCTACTTTGGTCAGCTCGAGGATGTGGAGGTCGACTCGCCGGTGACCACGCTCGAGAACCTCGACGATCTCGGCCAGCTCATAACTGCGTTCGAGGGCCTGTACACGAAGATGTTTACGCTGGCAGCAAAGCCCGACGTGGGCAGCTACCTGATCACCGAGGTCTGTGTAACGGCCAAGGTGGCCACCGTTAAGCCGCAACTGCGGCGCCACGAGCTGGCTGACAAGAAACCCAGCAAGGAAGCCTTCAAGTTTACCCGGCCCGTGTTCCAGGGTGGCGAGTGGAACGACGCCGACATATGGCGCATGGAGTCACTCGTGCCGGGCAACGAGATCGAGGGCCTGGCGGTCATCGAGGCATCGAACACCACGCTGTTCGTTCCCCGCGAATGGAAACTGCGTATTGACGAGCACGACATCTACTGGCTCACCCGCGCCGAGTAGGGGGAGGTGTCCAGCTCACTTTCGGTCGCCGGCCGATCCTAGGCCGCGTAACGGTCGATGGTTATAGCGTGGCGGACGTGGCGCAGCAGCTGCGACAGGCCGGGGCCCTCGCGGCGTACCGAGACGCCCTCGTGGGCAAGCTCGAGAATGGGGTAGGATCCGCACTCTCCCTTTGCTGCTTCACCGGTGACTAATAGTCCCACGCCGCGGCTCCTGGCGAATTCGAGAGCCCGTTGCTCGTCGACGATAGAGCCCAGTGGATCTCCACTGATGTTGCAACTGGTGGCAAGCGGCGCGGTGAAGTGCTTGCCCGCCCACATCCCGGGCTCCGCGCTGTGATCAAAGGCAGCTTCAATTTCCTTGACCATCTCGCGGTGTATGCCGTTGAGCATCAGGGCCTGGTGGGTGCCATCGCGGACGGTGGTGGATTGGAAACCGGGGTGGGCGAAGGGAAATCGCAGTATGACGTCGGACATGCCCGAGATGGCTTCGGACAAGTGGAATCCATCGGGGAGCCTGTCGTGGTCCAGGCTCTGCCATAAGCGCGCGAGGTCGCCTATCGTGGCGCTGTAGTTCTTGTTGGGTAGTCGTATCTTGAGCCTGTCGAGATGGCCGACTCCCTGGCTGGTCGGGGCGGCGATGAGTACGTATACCGGTGCCAGCTGGACGACCACGGCGTTGACTCGTAACTCGTCAATGATCCTGCCGAACGCGCTTCGGTCGGTGATATCTATGGTTTTCATGGCCTGTTTTTCTCCCCGCGGACAGCCTGATTCAGCAACAGCCGTGCCAGCGTGAAAGAGCAGAAAAACAGCCTGAAAAGGGGGTGGCCGCCGCGGCTGTAAAGAAAGGTTGGCGCCTGCCGGGGGCTGAGCGCTAAGCCTGGTTGCGAGCGGCTTCAGGGCGCGCCGATCCAGGCAGGGCAGGGCAGGGCTGCCGGGGGGGGGGGTCAGTCGTGTGTGTAGTCGCTGAAGTTCACGTTGAAAAAAAGCGCGTACAGGACGGGCACGATACACAGCGTGAGCATGGTGGCGAATATCAGCCCCGCCATGATAGAGATCGCCAGCGGTTCCCACATCGGCCCGCCGCCAAGATACAGCGGCACAAGTCCGGTCACCGTGGTGGTGGTCGTGAGCAGGATCGGCCGCAGTCGCCGTTGCGCGGCCTCTATCACCGCTGCCTGCGGCTCCCTGCCGAACTCGTCGAGTTCGGTCTGTATTCGATCGAGCAGGACGATGGCGTTGTTTATGACTATGCCCGACAACGATATTATCCCGAGAAACGTCATGAACCCGAAGTAAGAGCGGGCTACAAGCAGGCCGACAACTACCCCGATTACGCCCAGTGGTATGGTCATCAGTATGATCAACGGTTTGCGGATCGAGTTGAACTGCATGACCAGGAGCAACACTATGAACATGCCCGCCAGCGGCAGGGTCGATACGAGCGCGGCGTTGGCCTCGCTCGAGCTTTCTTCTTCGCCACCAAATTCCCAGGAGTACCCGACCGGCCACTCGGCCGAGATTTCTTCAAGCCAGGGTCGCAGCTGGGTGTTCACGTCGTGGGCGGTGATTCCACCGCTTACCCCGGATTCTACCGACACGGTTTTTCGGCGGTCTCGGCGTTGGATCTGTGCTGACTGCCAGGCGACTCGAACGTCGGCCACCTGCTTGAGCGGTACCGACACCCCGGTCGACTGCGAGTAGACATTGATGCCCTCGAGGTTGCCCATGTCGTTGCGATCCAGGGCCTCGGCCCTGAGCGTTATGGGGATTAAATCGTCGCCCTCGCGGAACTCTGTCGTTTCGAGTCCCGTCAGGTAGGTCTGCAGCGACACGGCTATGTCCTGGGAGCTGACGTGTGCGCGCGTGGCCCGCGCCTGGTCAATGTCGACGACCAGTTTCTTGGTTTCCGCTCCCCAGTCATCGTCGATGTTGTACGTGCCCGGGATGGACCGGAGCTTGTCCTTCACCATGTCGACTATTTCAAAAATCCTGGTCTTGTCAGACCCCGCGATCCGTATTTCTACCGGCGGCCATGCCGGTGGTCCGAGCGCGAGCGGCCGCAGGACGGCCTTCACGTCGGGGAAAGTCTTCTCGATGTGTGTCCCCATGACCTCCATCAGCCGGTCAACTTCCGGCCGGCTGGTCGCGTTCAAGAGGTAAACCCCGATCTCGGCCCCGCGGTCAGGGGGCGCGTAGGTGAGTATGAAACGGGGCGGTGGCTCGCCGAGATAGGCGGTCCAGCTGGTGATCCCTTCCTGTCGTTCTTCGCCTGCGGCCAGTTCCGACCGGATGTACTCGTCCATGGCATCAGCCACCGCGACGGTCCTTTCGATGGGCGAACCGACGGGCATCTCCAGGTCGAGCGTAAAAGTCGGCCTGTCGTTGGGGGGAAAGAAAATTACAGGCACCAGCGAGAACGCGCGCAGGGCGACGACCAGCAGCAACACGGCGCCAACGACGACGACCAGCGGACGGCGCAACGCCGGCATGAGCAGTCCGCGGTATGTCTTGTAGAGAGTCGAGTCGAAGCTCTCGGGTTTCTCGCTGACTTTCACCTTGAGGAAAAGCGTGCACAGCATCGGCACCATGGTCAGTGCCAGTACCCACGAACACAGCAAGGTGATCGTCACGACCGAAAAAATGGGCCCGGTGTACTCGCCCGTAGAGTTGGGCGTTATGAATATGGGTAAGAAGGCGGCGGCCGTCGTGAGAGACGAGGTAAGCAGCGGGATGGTCAATTCACCGGCCGCGTCTATCGCAGCCTGCCGGGCTGGCTTGCCCGCGCTCATCTGCGTCATCGTGCTCTCGGACATCACGATGGCGTTGTCGACCAGCATCCCGAGCGCGATGATGAGCGCGGCGAGCGACATCTGGTCCAGGCCGATTCCCAGGAGGCCCATGACGGCGATGGCTGATACCATTGCCATCGGTACCAGCGAGGCGACGATCAGGCCGCTACGCAAGCCAAGGGTGATCAGCATGACCAAGGTAACCACGGCCACCGACTGGAGCAGGTTGACCTGGAACGCCGAAATTTTTTGCGAGACCGCCTCGGGCTGAAACTGCGCGACGGAGATTTCCAGCCCTAGCGGGTACTCGGGGGCGAGCCTATCGACGAGCCGGCTGATGTCTTCGCCCATGGTGATGATGTTGCCACCGTCGCTCATCGAAACCGCCAGTCCCAGGCTCGGCACCCCGTTCGAACGCATCAAGCGCTGGGGAGGGTCGATGTAGCTCCTGTGGATGTCCGCCAGGTCTTCGAGGGCGACCAGGCCATCGGAGTCGGGCAGCTGCACTACCGCGCGGCGGATGTCGTCGACGGTTTCAAAGTTGCCCGTGGGCTCCAGCGTGATGGCCTCGAAGCGGTTGTAGACCTCTCCGCCCGACAGGACGATGTTCTGTTTTTTAAGTATGTCCTGGAGCTGGCTCGGCGAAAGGCCGTAGCGAGCGAGCCTGGCGTTGGAGAACTCGACGAAAACCCTCTCGTCTTGTACGCCCACGATGTCGACCTTGGCCACGTCGGGGACGAACAGGAGTTCGTCGCGTACCTCGTCGGCAACATCCTTGAGCCTGGCGTAGTCGAATCCCTCACCGGTGAGGGTGAGGATCACCCCGTACACGTCGCCGTATTCGTCGTTAACGTAGGGGCCGTGCACGTTGCTGGGCAGGTCGCGCGCGGCTTCTTCCATCTTGCGGCGCAGGTTGTCCCAGATGGGCCGGATGTTGTCGAACTCGTCTCGTATGTCGACGTACACGATGGACACGCCGTTTTTCGATACGCTGCGGACCTCGTCGAGTTCGGGGATGCGCTGGACCTTTTCCTCAATCTTGTCGGTGACGAGTTGCTCAACGCGGTCGGGGCTGGCCCCGGGAAAGTACGCGGTCACCACGGCCGTCCGGATGGTAAACCCGGGATCCTCGGCGCGGGGCATACTGTTGTAAGTCGAAATCCCGGCGAACACGGTGAGCACGAGGGCAACCGTGGTGATGCGGTTCTTCTCGATAGCGATCTTGGCTATGTTCACGGTTTCTAGAGGTCAGTGCGCAGCACTCGGACCTTCATTCCTCCGCGTATCCTGGGCAAGCCGGCACCGGCGATTATCTCGCCACCGCTGAGCCCGCTGATGATTTCTATGCCGTTGGCGGTCAGCTCTCCTATCGTTACCCCGACCCTGCTCGTGGTCGCGGTGCCGTCTTCGCCGGATTCAAGCACGTACACGAAGTGTCCCTCCCTGTCGTGGCCCACCGCGTATGCCGGCACGACCAGTCGCCCGTTGGACCCGGTAGAAAAACGAAAATCAACCTTGGCCGCCATGCCCGCGCGCAGCCGGGAGTCGCGATCGTCGAGCCGGACGGTTACCGGGTAGGTCGCTCCGCCCTGCGTGGCGGCGACGCCGACCTCGGTTACCTCGGCCCCGACAACCTCGCCGGGTATGGCGTCGAATCGTACCTCGACACGGTCCTCCCTGCGTATGGGCGAGATCAGGCTCTCCGGCACCACAATTTTTACTTCGGGCCGTTCCCCGTAAACGGCTATCGCCACCGGGTCACCCGACTTGACGTTCTCATTGTCGGAACGGATCACCTGGGTGACCGCCATGTGCTGCGGGGCGAGCAGGGTCGTATACCCGAGCTGTTGCTTGGCCAGGGCCAGGCCCTGCTCGAGCGATCGAACCGTAGCCTTGCGGGATTCAGCCTGGGCTCGGGCTGCGTCGAGGTCGGTCAGCGACACGCTCTGCTCCTCGTACAGGTCGCTCATGCGGGTATAGTTGGCGCGCGCGTTTCTTTCCTCGGCCTTCGCCTGTGTCAGCGATGCCTGCGCCTCGCGTGTCTTGAGTTCGAAGTCGGTACGGTCCAGCACGGCCACGGTGTCGCCCTTTTCGAGTATGTCACCGACGTCGACGTTGACCTTGTCCAGCTGTCCGCTGACGCGAAAGCTCAATTCGACGGTGGTGTTGGCCTCTACCGTCCCCGAGAAAGTCCGCACGCGGTCCACGCCGGGCTCGGACACGAGTATCGCTTCGACAGGCCTGGCCGGCCTCTCGGGGGGTGGCGGTGCATCGGTACATGCGCTTGCGAGCACAACGAGGAGCAGGGTGGAAAGCGTCATCGGTCGAATGGGCATCAGCGTGTCTCCTGGCCGGCCAGTTGAACATGGGCTCTGTCGAGTTCGGCGGCGCGTTCGTCTTCTGAAAGGAACAACCAGAATCTCCCGATCTCTCGCTGCAGGGAGAGCAGGTCTACCAGGTAGTCAAAAACGGCGTTCTCCGCTTCGTCGGCCGAGGTCGTCGCGGCGTTCTGGGCGTCGAGAAGTTCAACGACCGAGACGGCTCCCCGGCTGTAGGAGCCGGTGACAAGCTCGAGGTTGCGGGCGGCCGATTCCGACGCGCTCCGGGACAAGTCTATTGCCATCAGGCTTGACCAGGCCTGGAAGGCGGCCGTCCTCACGGCTCCGTCTACCCTCTTGCGGGCCGCCGACTCGCGTAGCCGGAGTTCCAAAAGGGTGTCGTAGGCCTGCCGTTGCGCAAAAACTCGCCGGCCACCCTCGAACAGGGGAATCCCCGCCTCGACGCCGACGGTCCACTGGTCGTCGTCGTCGAGGCGCAGTCCCGATCCGTCGCCCCCCTCGTCGACCACGCGGTCAAAGCGACCGTTGAGCGAAAAAGTGGGCATCCAGAAAGACCGCTTGGCCGATGCGAGCACGCGCTGCTGGGCGGTAACCTGTTCCCGTATTTCGCGTAGCTCGGGAGAATGTCCCATTGCCTCGGCGACGAGCATCCTCCGGATCGTCCCGAAACCCGCGGGCTTGCGCAGTGCCTGTTGCACCTGCTCGTCGCCGAACAGGTGCATCGCCGCCGGAGGGGCTGCCGGGTCGAGCGTGATCGGCGATTCGGTATCGCGATCGAGGATGCGGTTGAGCGCGAACTCGGCCTGTCGCCGGTCACGAAAGGCAAAGATTGCCGACATTTCATCCCGGGCCAACTGGCTGCGCCAGCGGTATACTTCGCCTGCCGCGGCCGTGCCCACCTTGCGACGCGTTTCGGCCAGCTTGAGGTTCTCCCTCGTCACGCGTTCGTTCTCCTCCCTGATACGTCGCGTGGCCTCGGCGCGTAGTACCTGCAGGAAGGCGATGCCGGTCCCCTGGATGACGTCAAGCCGAACCTGGTCCCTGGACGCCTCTGTCGATGCCAGCAGGTGCTTGCGTATGGACACGTCGGCCATAAGCTTTTCGTCGAAAATCACCTGGCTGAGCTCGGCCCTGGCCCGCCGGTCTTCTTCGGGGGTGCGCCCGTTGGTCTGCGCGGCCCGGTCGGCGTCGATAACCGTGGCAAGAAAAGAGGCCCGGGCCTGCGGGAGCAACCTGGCGATGGACAACATCACGTCAGACCGACCCGCCGCCACAACCCGTTCCTCGGCCTGCAGGTCCAGGTTGACCTGGACGCTGCTGTGCATGGCTTCGGCCAGGGTCATTGCCTTGGTATCCTTGAGCGCTTCCTCGTTGATAATTCTTGCGCTTATAAGAAGGTCATAGGCCGGAACCTTACCGATATCGACGGCGGTCTTAGCGTTTATGGTGACCGCGGCATCGGACGACAACGCCAGTGGGAACTCTGCCGGGTCATCGCCGAGCAGTGCGCGCTGCACGTTCAAAGATACACGCCTGGCGATGCGCGTGAACTCCGAATCCGGGGAGTTGCTGGCGAGAAACCCGAGTTCGACTTCGCGCGTGCCCAGGAAGGCGAAAGACGGCAAGCGGCGTTCGACCAGGTCTGTTGCCAGCCCGCTTACCTGTTCGGCCGTGAACCGGAGCAGGGGTGTAGCGATAACGGCGTCTACGTCGGCGGGTATTCTGTCTGCGAGGCCGGCGAGGGAATCACCGACCGTGACCAGCTCTACCTGAACGTCGAGCGATTCCGCCAACGTTTTTATGCGGTCGGCTATTGCCGGGTAGGCCGACAGGTGTCGCCCGTCTATCAGCAGCGCGATCTTGTCGGCGGTGGTGACCTCGCGCACGAATTCCGCCAGGCGAGCGAAATCGACGGGGGAGGTTACGTAGTTGAAGTTGGTGACGCCGCTTGTCCCTTCATCGCTGGGCAGGGCCAGCAACTTGGAATCAAACACGAGGGCGGCAAAGGTCGGCTTGGCCAGTGGGCCGCGCGAGCCGAGTTCTACAGCGCTGCTCGCGCCCAGTCCGATAACGACGTCGATCCCGGGGTCAGAAAGTAAACTATCGGCCGCTTTGCGCGCGGCTGCCGGATCGGCCCCGGTGACCACGCGGGCCGACTCGGGGTAACGCACAGTGAAGTCCTCGCCGAGCAGCGTCGCCAGCTCCTCGCGCACCATGGCGTCGACCTCGACCAGTTGCAGCTGGTGGTCCATGATGAACGCGACGTCGATCGTCCGCGCGGCGAAACACGGGGTCGCGGGCGCCGTGGCCAGCAGGGCGCCGGTGAGTGCTATGGCAGTACTGAAACGGATGGTTTTTTCTAAAGCGTGTCGCCGGTTATGTCGAGTCAGTCGACGGGTTGGGTTGGGCGGTTGCCCACCAGGCTGGCCACCATCACGCCGACGTAGAGTACGCCGCCGATCGCTTCGAGTATGACCAGGGTCCTGGTGTACGGCGACACGGGGGTGATATCCCCGTAGCCGAGCGTGGTCAGGGTGACAAAACTGAAGTAGGTAAAAACTGGGAACGCGTCGCTCGTGTAAGCCGGGTCGGCCCTGTTGACGACCAGTTCCTGTATGGGTGCACCGGTGAAGCTGGTCGGGTCGACGAGAAAGACCACTACGTAGATCATGCTCCAGGCCAGGCCGGCGAGCAGGTAGACGCACAGCGCCGCCGACAGGCGGGTCCTGGTGTCGGCGTTCCCCCTCACGACGAATCCCAGCATGGTCCAGCCTACGTATGCAACGAAGAGCGCGAGCAGCGCAGGAACAAGCGCGTACTGCTCGGTGCTCCCCAGGGGGCGTACTATGGTTATGATCAGGGCCAGGGTGGACAAGCCCCCGAGCGTGAGCACCGTGACCCGGTGGCGGCCGCTGTCGGCCAGCGCGGCCGCCGCCTGTCCGATCACGGACAGGAACGTGACACCTATTATCACGCTGCCCAGTGTTCCCCTTACGAACGGCTGCAGGGCCAGCAGCCCCAGTAAGAGTACCAGCAGGCGGTTGCAGCGACTGGCGGCGGTCCCACTGTCGAGTGACGTTGCTGTAAACAATTTGGCCATGGGCGGGTGCCCAGATTACTAGGCCGCTTACCTGCTTATGTCGAGCCCCGATGCGGTCGTCATCAGGGCGATATTTCCAGGGTGAGAACCATGACCTGGGCAGGTTCCAGTTCCAGTTCCAAGGTGTAGCCCTGTTCCACGGTCTGCCGGAGCAGGTCTATTGAACCGGTCCGCGGATTCCAGGCAGTGAGTTTCCGGCCGGCCCACGTGAAGCGCAAGCGGAATGTGGTCGTCGACCAGGATTCGTTGACCAGCAGCAGGGTGTCCCCCGCTGGGCTGCGCCGACGCGCGATCGAAACCGACAACGGCTCTCCGGGTAGCGGTTCGATGAACTCTGCGTGAACGTGCTCTTCCAGGAGACGGAGCAGGTCGCGGTTACCGTTTGCGTTGATAACAGCCGCCGATAACTTTTCGCTTGCCTCGCGCACCCTGGCATCGCGGAGCTCGGCGTTGCGCAGTCCCGGTGCGCGTTTCGGAAGCGCGCCAAGGGCCAGCACCGGTATGCCTGCCTCGGCTACCTGGACAATCTTTTCGACCAGTTCGGGTTCCGCGATTTCAAAGTGGTCAAGCAGCAGGGCGCTGTAGCTTGCGGCACCTACCTGCAGTTTGCCCCCGGACACGCGGGCAGCCGAAAGCATACGGCGGCTTACGCGATCGTGGACAAGACCCCGTTGTCGCAAGGCGGCAGTGGTGTCGGATTCACCCTCGTGGGGATCGACGCGTCCCAGCTGCAGGCTTACAGAGTCGGGGTAGACCGGGTCGCTGCGAAGCCAGGCCAGGTCGGTGGCCGGCTCTCCGCAGCTCATGGCCAGTGACATTCGGGAAAGGAAAAGGTTGAAGTCCGACAGCCCGGCCAGCTGGTCGTTATCGATGCGGGAGGTCATGGGGAAGGGGCCGGCCAGTATTCGTCCGAAGCCACCACTGAAGGGGTACCAGGTTTTGCCGTCGGCCCGGGTGTAGGGGTAGGGCACCCCGTGGTAGACAAGCCGGTTGATCCCCGCCGAGTACGCGCGCCCGGCCAGCATGTACATGTCTTCGCGGGCGAGCAGGGTTGCCAGCAGTCGCATGGTTATGAACGATTCCGACGACGCCCAGCGGCGGTCGGCTACGTGGGCCGCAGAGGCCGCCAGCTTGAGAAAATCAAAACTGCCACCGGCAAACAGGCCCTCGGATTCGGGTACGTCGGCGAGCGCGTAGGTGTCGAGGTAGTCGCCGTAGCCCCCGTGCGCCTGCAGGCGTAGCTCGAGGTTTCGATCGTGTGCCCACCCGACGATGCGGCCAATGAACCGCTCCTCGAAAAGCGCGCTGCGCACGCTCTCGTAGTCTTCCCGGATACGCTCAGCGCGACCCGGCTGCGCGTCGAGGTAGAGGGGCTGACCGCTGCGCCCGAAAAGGTCGACCATCTCGGCGTATTTTGATTCACCGCCCCTGCGAAACAGGAACGGAAGGTATGGGGTCAAGTCGTAGCCTGTCCTTTGACGGAACTCTCGTATGAAATCAGTCGTGAAGGGCAACTGGCCCATCAGTTCCAGGCTATCGACAAACAGTGCTCGCACGTTGCCGCCATCAATGGAGTCCAGGATGTGGCCGGCGTACCCGTCCAGCAAGGCCTCGGCTCCCGATACCGACAGGTGGTCCACTACGCGTGCGTCTTCTTCGGAGCCCGGGTAAGCGCCGCCCATGACGAAGTGTTCGGTGGAGTTCTGGTACAGGACAAAAATACGCCAGTCACCGGCGGGTACCTGCCAGTCGAGGCGGCTCGCGTGGGCACTGGCGCTGATGTCGCGGACGTCCTCCAGCGTGTCGACGCCGTCACGGGCCTGTCCGACCCGCGCGGCGAGTACCGCGACAACACGGGCCTCGGCGTCGGACGGCCCGAGCACGTCGAGCATCCACTCGACCTTGCGGCGGTAGTCCTGGTCGGGAGGGGGCGGAAGCAGGCCCTTGAAGTGCCGGGGGCCGGACAGCTGGATCTCTGTCATCAGTAACTGGGTTTCGGCGTTCTGCTTGCCGGTGGGCAGGCCGCCAGGCCACCCACTGCCGAGCGTAAGGTCAAAGTCGAGCCCGATCTCGTCGGCCATGGCCACGGCGTCGGCAACAAGGCCTGCGAACTGAGGCTGCCCGACGCTTCGCAACCGCGGGTCCGCGGCCAGGTCCTTGTCGCCCAGCCCCAGTAGCAGCGGCTGGAGTTCTACCGCTCCGAAGCCGGCCGCCTTGATCTGCCGAAGCTGGCCCTGCAGCGCTTTCGAGTCAACGCCACCACCGGGCCACCACCAGCGGGCCACGGGTCGCAGGTCGGGGGGAGGGTCGTGCCACTGCTCGAGCGGGATGATCTCATCCCGCTCGGGAGCACTGAGTGCGGGACCCGGTGACGCCGTGCACAGGAGGGCCAGTAACGTTGTGACAAGCGGGGTGAAGTTACGGGATCCCGACCGACTGGCTAGGGCTTTGACCACGGAAGTCTTCATCGATGACTGGACGCTAACGTCGTCCCAGGCGGTCTTCAGATCTCATCGCTGCCCTGGGTAAGCCCGCCCGGTAAATCGGCAAGCTAAGGGGATTCCGAGTTGCCGGCCTGGTCGGTCGCTCCTTCCAGGTATATAGACTTTTTCAGCGACGCGAAGACGCTTTCGACAAGCGGCCCAAAGTGTTCCAGCGCCAGGGTGTCGTAGGCGGGATCGAAGCTGTTCTGGTCGTACTTCTCGCAGAATTCCGCGCAGTCTTTCCAGTAGGGGTGATCGCGAAAACGGTCGCGCATGTCGCGGTCCAGGTCGAGGTGGTGAAAGAAGTAGTAGCCTTGGAAGATGCCGTGGTGCTTGACGATCCAGTGGTTCTTCTCACTCACGAAAGGCTCCAGTATTGTCGCTGCGAGGTCGGCGTGGTTAAAGCACGCGAGCGTATCGCCGATGTCATGTAGCAAGGCGCAAACGACGTACTCGTCGTCGCGGCCGTCGCGCTGCGCGCGGGTGGCGGTCTGCAGGCTGTGGGTGAGCCGGTCAACGGCGTAGCCGCCGGTGTCGCCGGCAAGAATCTCCAGGTGCCCCATGACGCGGCCTGGCAACCCGGAGCCGAACTCGATCGAGTGATGCGCGATCTGCTGGTAGTCTTCGCGACTTGCGTCGCGCATGGCTGTGAAGCTGGTCTGCATTGCTTTCGTACTTCCAGGCATATCGATTCCTCCCTTGCCCAGTCACACGGATTTGTAGGCTGTTTTTCACCACCAGTCGAATTATCCAATGAACATCGGCTGACCGTGCGTATTAAGGCTGCGCACATGGCTCCAATTGTCAGGTTGCTACCTGGTCTGCTGGCAGAATGCGTCGTGCCAGAATGTGCCCTTCCGCCCGACGACCACTATCACCTGCTCCACTACTTCGACCACCACCACTACGACCACGGCACCGGTCGCGGATATTACGGTCCAGGCCGAGGTGATGGAAAAAATAGTAACCCTGGAAGATGCCGTGGTGCTCGCCTACCCCGTCAGGGTAGCTTGTAGACCGCTTACCGGTCCCAGTCTCACTTCACACTGGACTTTGCCTTTTTCGGCGTGCTACCGTTCCGGCCATGAGGCTGCTTGGCTCGTTAGTACTCTCGATATTGGTGATCGCTGGGCCCACCCCGGCAGAAGGCGGTATAGAGTGCGGCTTGGTACCGGTGGATCCTGGCAACGTTATCGAACGGGACAGTTTTTTCGTTCGCGTTTTCAGGAGTAACCTGGACATCGCGCGAAAGTGTATGGGGGTGAGGGATGAGAGTGCGAGCGAGTGTTTCAGCGGGGGCGATCCGGGCCGGAACCACGGGAGCGTGCCCCTGTTGGACCAGCTGTTCGGCCTGGACTTCGATGGGGTCCTGGCCTCCGAGAGCGGCCTTCGGAGTCGGTGCCAGCGAACGATCGCTAAGCGCGCCATGCGTGTTGCCGCCAGGCAAATACGCGCGGATGCTTCCTGCCGAAAAGTGGGGGTAACCGATGGAAGCCTGGAGGTATGCTGAGACAAGCGTGACTGCGTGGCGGTAACAGGCAATGCACGTCTTGTAAAAGCCAGGGCCAGGCTGAAGAGCCGGAGCGATTTCTGCGCGGCGAAGTTTAACCTGCGCGGGTTGTTCCCGGGTGATTGCCTGGAGATCGACGAGGCAAACGAAGTCGGCTTCGGGGATTGTCTTGGGAACCTGGCCCAGTGCAGGGTTTGCAGTGTCCTGACGATAGGTTGCTACCTGAATTGTTGGAATACCGCGTCGTGCGAGACGGGGCAGTTCGGATCGACATCAACGATCACCTGCACGACTACCATCACGACGACGACTACCACGATGCCGCCCGGCGGCTAGGCACCGCGCAACCTGTGGACCAGTGGTTTTTATTGCTGTCCTACAGCGGGCCGCAGACGAAGATGGGGATGTCGCGGCTGGTTAACTTGCGGTAGTCAGCAGTTGTTTCTCAACGCGAATTGGAAGCAAGGAAGCTGGCTACCCGGGCGCTCGTTGACTCCAGGTACTCGGCTTCTTTCCAGAACTCCACGAATTCCGCGTTGCAGGTTATGTCGGCGACTTCGCGCGAGATCGATTCCGGGTGATATATATCGTGCCCGCAGAAGACCAGCAGGGGGGTGGTGCAGGCGGCGACGAAATCACGCGCTACGTTGAACAGGAAGTCACCGCCGTACATCGCGTGCCTGAAAACCTGCCAGGTCTTTTCAGTGACCGCCGGTTGTTTCCCCGCGATTTCTTTCGCCCAGTCGTCAAACATTTCAAAAAAAACCCCGCGGTTATTCTCGGGCCCGGTTTCGTCGAGGCCTATGGGTTGAAACAGTACGGCCGACGCCACGCGTTCGGGCGCGGCCTCGATGAGCCCCATGCCGAATGACCCGCCGATGCACATGCCCAGGACGCTGAAGCGGTTCACGCCCAGGTGGTCGAGCAGGGCGAGCTGGTCGGCGGTATAGACCTGCCAGGAGTCGGTAGGCAGTACCGGCGCCGTTGAGCGTCCGGCGTTGCGTTGGTCCATGGCGATCACGCGAAAGTGGTCGGCCAGTGAAGCCACCGGGTTCCAGGGCTGCGTTTCCCACATCTCAAGCGAGGAGCGCATGCCGCCGGGTGCAAGCAGCAGCAGCGGGAAACCCTCGCCGTGTTCCTCGTAGTAGATCTCGGTTTCGTTGTTTTTGAATACGGGCATTTCGTGTTCCTTGCCGTTGCCGGGCGCCGATTGCCTATACGAGACACCGCGCTGCAACCACCCGGCGTCGGGCAGGCGTTGTGTCAGCCCGCGCGAGGGGGCAGAGCTGGGGCATGAACCGACCCGCTTTCACCCAGGATCGCTTTGCTTCCATGGCCTACGTCGTCCTCGTTTACCAGCTGGTGATCGGGCTGGCCTGGTGGACCTTCGGCGCCTTTGACCTTGCCCCGTTGTGGGCCATGAGTGCGGGCCTGTTCGCCTCGGCGCTGCTCTGCTTCGTGGCCATGCTGCCGGTCAACAACGGCTCGGTGTTTGACCCCTGGTGGAGCGTGTTGCCTCCATTCGCCGCGCTTTATTTTCTCACGCTTGCGGCGGGCGAGGGGCTGAGCGACCGACAGCTGGCCGTGCTCGTGGTGGTCGTGGCGTGGTCGCTGCGGCTCACCCTGAACTGGTTCCGCGACTATCCGGGCCTGACACACGAGGATTTCCGCTACGTTGATCTTTACGAGAAGACGCCGCTACCACGGTGGGCCGTACGGTTGTTTCTCGTTGATCTCTTTCCCGCCTTGCAGGTGGTGCTCGGCTGCCTGCCGCTTTACCCGGCGCTTGTGCTGGGCGGCGGCGAGTTCGTTGCGCTGGACCTGCTGGCCCTGGTCGTTGGCCTGGTCGCCGTGGCCCTGGAACTGGTCGCCGACGAACAGATGCGCAATTTCAAACGCAGGCGCGCCGAGGGCGAAAACATGTCGAGCGGACTGTGGCGTTACTCGCGCCACCCCAACTACCTTGGCGAGATACTGTTCTGGGTGTCGCTGTTCTTGTTCGGGCTGGCGGCCGCCCCCGGGTGGTGGTGGACCGGGGTAGGCGCAGTGGCCATGATACTGATGTTCGTCTTTGCGAGCGTTCCCATGATGGACGAGCGCAGCATGGCGCGCCGACCGGGCTACGCCGACTACGCCCGGCGCACCTCGGCGCTCTTGCCCTGGCCGCCGCGGCGGGATTGATCGGGCTCAGCTCTCGAGGATCAGTATAACGATACCGACAAGCATGACGGCCATGCCCGCCAGTTCGAGGCGGTTGCTCCGTTCGCGGAAGAATATCCACGAAGCTGCCATCGCGAAGAGAAGTTCCACCTGCCCGAGCGCGGTCACGTAGGCAACGTTCTGCAGTGTCATCGCGGTAAACCAGCCTACCGATGCCGCCGCGCCGCATATTCCTACCCACAGCGACGGTCGCCATGCCCGGCCCACCCTGCGAAGTTGCCCGGGCTCACGCAGCGCGAGGAACAGGGTCATTATCACGGCCTGGAACACTAATACGCAGGAAAGCGTGAACCCGGCGCGCAGGAACGCTCCCCCGTCGGATAGCAGAGAGAGTGAGGCTGCCCGGTACGAAACACCCGCCAGGGCGAACAGTGCGGCCGATAACATTCCCAGCCCGGCCCCTCGGTCCAGGAAAATGTTGCGCAGGGGGCGCCGGGTTACGTCCTGGCGGGAGACGGTGAGCAACAACACGCCCACGACCGACACGAGTATGCCGATCCCTGCCAGCTCTCCCACCGACTCCCCGAGAATGGCAACGCTGAACGCCGCAGCCTGCAGGGGCTCGGTCTTCCGGTAGGCGGTGCTCACGGCGAAGTTTCTAAACGAGAATGCGTGCAGCAGGGTGGCGGTGGCAAGCACCTGGCCGATTCCGCCCAGGGCTCCATAAAAAAAGAAGGTGCCGCCCGGCTTCGGCAGCGAGTGGTCGAGCCCGACCGTCAGCACCAGTAGGTAAACGAGGGCGAACGGTGCGCCAAAAGCGAAGCGGACGTAGGTCGCTCCCGTGTTGCTGAGTCTAGTCTTGAGATCCTTCTGCAGCGCCGAGCGAATGTTCTGCAGGAAGGCAGCCGCTACGGTTAACAGGATCCACGGTTCGGGCATGAGGCAGGGGATGTTTTGTGGCAGGAGCCGGGCTCGCTCTTACTACACCGGCGAGCATACGAAGATGGGAATGTCGCGGGCGGTTCGCTTGCGGTAGTCGGCGAAGGGCGCGTAGCAACCGTCGCACACCGGCCACATGGCGGGCTTTTCGTCGGCCTGGGCCAGGCGGGCCGTGTAGCTCTTGCGCAGGCCACGGTAAGTGATGTCGACGCCCGGGTTCTTGACGATGTTGTGATACCAGATGGGATTCTTCGGCGCGCCGCCCAGCGATGCCACCAGCAAAACATCGTCTCCGTGCGGCACGTACATAAGCGGCACGGTCAGTCGGCGGCCGCTGCGGGCACCGGTCATGTCGACAAAGCAGACCTCGTCGCCGCCCAGGGTGTTGCCCAGGCGCGCGCCGGTCAGCCGGCTCAACATGACGTGCAGGCGGGTGATGATCTTGAGAATCCAGCGCGGCGGTGCGGCTCCCTTGTCCTGGAGTTTGCTGTCCGTGCTGGCAGTATCGGTGGTGCTGGCGGTGTCGCTCATGCTGTTGTTCCTCCGGGCGTTGGCCGAATGTTAGACCGCCGAACGGCCAGCGGCAAGCCGCCGGCCGTTGCCATAACCGCCGGCCCTGCACATATTACGCGGCAGGTAGAACGTGTTTCACTTGCTCTCCTCCGGCAGCCGCGGGGAAGCAATTACGGCGGCACAACAGGAAATAAGACTATGAGCGAAGACAAGGGCTTAAAGCTGAAAGAACAGCTCAGGGTCAACGACCGGGAGCTGGCCGATACGGGACATCTTTTCGGGCTTGAGAAGCTTGAGCGCAAGGAAAGCGACCCCGGCACCTACGAGGCCGTGTGGCACATACTATCTAATCTCTGTAACGCCGCGTGGTCGGTGGGCTGCAAGGTTTCCAGTTCGCCCATTGCCGCCGAGGGTGGCGACGCCCTGTGGGCGCTGCACACCCCCACCGGCGAGGCGGTGTGCGTGTCGCGTGGCATCACCGCCCACCCCGGTCTGCTGGCCGACATGATACGCAACTTCATCGAGCTCGACTACGAAGACTACCCGGGCTTTCACCAGGGCGACATATTCGAAAACAACGATCCCCACTACGGCGGCATCCACGCGCCCGACTTCGACATGGCCATGCCGATCTTTTACGGCGACGAGCTGGTGGCCTGGACCAGCTGCGTGTCGCACGTGAGCGACTGTGGTTCGGTGACGCCGGGCTCCATCGGTTTTCTCAATCCCGATTGCTACTCCGACGGCCTTTGCATCGCCATGGAGAAGGTCGGCGAGGCCGACAAGTTCTACCCCTGGTACGACATGCGCATCAAGTCGCGCACGCGCACTCCCGACTGGGTGCTGGGCGACGCGCGCGGGCGTCTGGCCGGCTGCATCACGGTGCGCGAAAAACTCATCGAGGTCATCGACAAGTATGGGCTGGATTTCTTTCGCGACGCTTGCAAGGAGTACGTCGAAGACAGTCGCCGCTACGCCGTTGGCCGCGTCAGGACCCAGGCCGTGCCCGGGCGCATACGCAAGTCGCAGTTCAAAGACCTTGCCATGAAGGGCAAGCGCGTGCTGCTGGGCAAGCAGGACATCGACTGCCTGTTCAACCTGCCCATGGAGCTCGAGATCAAGGCCGACGCCAACGTGGCCATTTCACTCCGGGGGGCGAGTGGCACGGTGCCGTTTGGAGAGAACATAAGCCCCACCGCGCTCAAGTCGGGCCTTCTCAACGGCTACTCGCACATAGTTGGCTTTGACATGTTCAACTCGGGGCCGTCGGCTTCCTGGGAAGTTGAAACCCCGCCCGGGGGTTCCTGGGCAAACCCGTTCGAGAAGGACTTCTCGGCCTCGTCGGGAGTGGCCTGGGCGCCGGCCGTGATGTGGATGAGCAGCCTTTACGAGGTTTTCGGGCGGTTGTACCACATGCGCGGTTTCATAGAGGAGATGGCCGCCGGCGCAGCCACCACCATGACGGCCGAGTTCGCGGGCATTAACCAGACCGGCCAGTACGTGGCCGGCCTCACCCTTGAGCAGGCCTGCAACGGCTCACCCGCGCGCGGCTTTACCGATGGTGAGAACAGCGCCTGGTGCATCTACACGCCCAACGCCGACTTCGGCAACGCCGAGATCGCCGAGCTCTACTACCCCGTCCTCTACCTGGGCCGCAACCTCGAGCCCGACTCGGCGGGCTACGGACGATTTCGCGGCGGCCTGGGCCACACCGCGGTGTGGATGGTGCACAATACTCCGAGCATCGAGTACCAGTGCGGTTGCGCCGGTATACGAAGCAAGACGATCTCGAACCACGGCATGTACGGTGCTTACCCGGCGGTGCCCGACCGCCCGGCCTACGCCCACGACACCAACGTGAAGGAACTCATCGCCGAGCAGAAACCACTGGTACACGAACGCGGTGACCCCGAGGACCAGCAGATCACCAACAACGTCAAGGCGCGCGAACTCGAAGACGCGGCCATCGCTCCCTTCGTGACACCCGAGCCCTTGCAGGACTACGACATCATCGTTCACCCGGTTTCTGGCGCCCAGTCGATGGGCGACCCCCTGGACCGCGCCCCGGCGGCCGTGGAAGACGATCTCAACAAGGGCTGGGTGCGCGCTGGCGTGGCCGAGCGTGTGCACGGGGTGGTGGCGGTGAGCAACGGTCGCTGGACGGTGGACGAGAAGGCCACCGCCGAAAAACGCAAGACCCTACGCGACGAACGCAAGGGCAAGGCCGTACCGTTTCGGCAGTGGTGGGACGAGGAACGCAAGCGCGTAGAGGCCTGCGAAAACATGGATGCGGCCGTCATCGAGATGTGGCGCAGCTCGATGGAGTTGTCGCCGGGCTACGGCGACGAGCTGCGCGCCTTCTGGCGGCTGCCCGAAGATTTTATTTTCGAGTTACCGGCAGCGGGCAAAGAGGAGAGCTGAGCGATGGCCGAGTTTCACAAGGAAGACATTGCGCGCTTGATGGACGGGGTGCTGCCCTGGCCGGCCGTGCAGGACATGCTCAAGAGCCCCAAGGATCTCGACCGTTTTGATAAGTACCTCGAGATAATGGCCGAGCGCGTACCCTGGGACGACACCATACTGCTGCCTCTTACGCCGCAGTTGATGATAGTGGCGCGCAAGGGCGAGCGCGTGGTCAAGTGCCTGTGCGGGCAGGAGTACGGCGACTACCGCGTTAACTGGAAGTTGTCGGCCCTGGTGCACGTGCGCGACAGCCAGCAGGCCCTCGACGAGATCTACCGCGGTCGCGACGCGCTGGACGAGGCCTGGGTGCAACTGCGCGAGTACATCTGCCCGGGCTGCGGCAGTATGCTCGAGGTGGAGGCCGTGCCGCGTGGCTGCCCGCCCGACTTTGAATTCCTGCCCGACCTCGACACTTTCTACCGCGAGTGGTTGGGCCGCGAGTTGCCCGACAAGTGCGAGTACGAGGACCGTACGCTGGCCGTAGTGGCCGAGTGGTCCTCGGAAGGAGAGTAACCCACGGGTGGCCGGCAGCCAGCCAACGGGAGCCCTCGACGACGTGAGGGTTGTTGATCTCACGCGCACTTTCTGGGGCGCCATGGCGGGCACGCTGCTGGGGGACTTTGGCGCCGACGTCGTGCGCCTGGATTCGCCCGACGGCAGCAGCCGCGAATTTCCCGACGACATTGAGCGCCCGGCCCTGGGCGACAACGACTGCATGGGCGCGCTTGTGCATCGCAACCGTCGCAGCGTGGCCGTGGATATTTCGAGCGACGAAGGCCGCGCGCTGGCCCGCGAGCTGGCCGCGACGGCCGATGTATTTCTCACCGACCTGTCGTCCGACGAACTCGGGCGTTGCGGGTTGGACGAAAAATCCTTGCGCGCCGGGCGCGAAGACCTGGTGTACCTGCGCGGTTCGGCCTTCGGGCCGCTGGGGCCCGACAGCGATCGGCCGCCCTTGGACGAGCTGGCTGCCGCGCGCACGGGTATGATGCCCATACTGCCCGAGCCGGGTCAGCCGCCCGTCTACCCGGGCCACGGGCAGATGTATACCTCGGTGATGCTGGCCCTGGGCGCGGTGACGGCGCTGCTTCACCGTCGTGCCAGCGGCGAAGGACAGGCAGTGGACGCCTCCCTGCTGGGCGGCAACATGTACGGCGCCAGTCTTGACCTGCAGGCCTTCCTCGCCATTGGTGGCCAGCGTTTCTGCGAGCCGGTTTCGCGGCTCGACGCGGGCAACCCGATGAGCGGCACCAAGTATCCCACCAGCGACGGGCTGTGGGTTACGCTCACCATGCCCGAGACCGATCGGTGGTGGCCGGCGCTGTCGGAGCTGGTGGGCCTGGACAGCGATGACCCGAGATTTGCCACGCACGACTTGAGGTGTGGCGACAACCGCTTACCGCTCATGGAATTGCTCGACGGGGCGTTCCGGCTCGAGTCGGCAGCTCACTGGCGCGAGCGTTTCAACGAACTGCAGATGTCGGCCGACGTCATAGAGGGCTACGAGTTTCCGGCCGCCGATCCCCAGGCCAGCGACAACCGTTATCTTATTGAGCTCGAAGGCGGGCAACGCTCGCTTGGCTTCCCGGTGTGGATGCAGGACACGCCGGCTGCCATGCACCGCGAAGCTCCCGCGGTGGGCGAACACACGGACGAGCTCCTGCTTGCGCTCGACGGCATGGACAAGGCCCGCCTCGAGAGCCTGCGCGAGTCCGGGGTCGTGTCGGGAGGAGAGCGCTGATGGCAGGCGCGCTCGACGGCATACGCGTCATCGATCTCACCATGTGGTTCCAGGGCCCGGTGGCCGGTCAGCACCTCGCCGACCAAGGAGCCGAGGTCATACACTTTGAGAACCCGAGGGGAGGCGATCTCGGCCGCGGCGTGGCGAGCATCAAGGCGCTGCCCGTGGGCGACTGGAACCAGTACTTCCTCGTCATCAACCGCAACAAGAAGAGCATGGCGGTTGACCTGAAGAGCGATGCCGGCCGCCAGGTCATGTACGAGCTCGTGGAGAAGTCCGACGTCTTTCTCACAAACCTGAGCGCCGGCGCGCTGTCGAAATGGGGCGTGAGTTACGATGACCTCTCTGCCATAAACCCGCGCCTGGTCTACGCCATGGGCAGCGGTTACGGGCCGCGCGGCACGGTGACCAAGCCCTCCTTCGATCTCACGGTGCAGGCATTGATCGGCGTGATGACCCGCCTGGGCGAGCCCGGCCAACCGCCTATCTACCTTGGCATGGGTTCGGGCGACGCCATGGGTGGGTTGATGGCGGCCTTTGGTATCACCACCGCCCTTTGGGCCCGCGAGAAGACCGGCCGTGGCCAGTTTCTCGACGCGTCGCTTTACGGCGCGCAGTTGTTCATGGCTGCGCCCACCATGCAGGCGTGGCTGGCGACGGGCAGTGACAGGTTCTCGCGGCAGGTGTCGCGCAGCCACGCGCGCACCCCGACCTGGAATACCTACCGGGCATCCGACCGTTGGATGGTCGTTTGCGTGCACAACGACGATGGGCAGTGGGCGAAGCTGGCCGGCCTGCTCGACGAGCAATCGTCGGGGGGCAAACTGGCCGCTGACGCGCGCTTTGCCACTGACGCCGCGCGAGGAGAGAACAACGTTGAGTTGGTGGCCGAGCTCGACCGCGTGTTTGCCGGCGACACGGCTGAGAACTGGGTTGAGAGTCTCGCCGAGACCGGGCTGCACGCGGGCGTGGTGTGCACGTTGGCCGAGCTGGCCGAGGACGAGGGCGCCTGGGCCAACGACTATCTCGCGCGCACCCACTGTAACGAGGTCAACCGCGAGGTGATGCTGCGCGGCCTGCCCCTGGGCTTGCGTGGTACCCCGGGCACGATCAACACGCTGGGCCCTGAGCTGGGACAGGACACCGAGCTGATACTGTTTGAAACCCTGGGCTACGACTGGGATCGCATAGGCGAGCTCAAGTCGTCGGGCGCCATACTCTAGGAATGCCGGCCGTGGGCGCAGGCAGTACACAGAAACCCGGCGCCCTCGACGGCCTGCGGGTTCTCGACCTGGGCAGCATGATGGCCGCTCCCTACGCGGCCACGCTGCTGGGCGATCTCGGCGCCGACGTCATCAAGGTCGAGGCCCACCGCGGCGACGACAGCCGCTACCTCGGCCCCGAGCGCGGGGGTGAGCACACCCCTTTTCTCGCCATCAACCGTAACAAGCGCAGCCTTCTGCTCGACCTGCGGCAGGACGAATCCCGGCCGGTGTTCGAGCGGCTGTTGGCCACCACCGATGTGCTCATTACCAACGTGCGCGAGCCGGCCTTGTCGCGGCTCGGCCTTGCCTACGAGCAGGTCAAGGCCCATCGCGACGACGTCATCTGGGCGGGGGTTACGGCTTTTGGCCCCGACGGCCCCTACGCGGGTCGACCGGGCATCGACTTCCTGGCCCAGGGCTACGCGGGGATGATTTCCCTGAACGGTCAACCTGGCTCTGATCAGGCGAGGGTAACCATACCGGTGGTGGACGTGATGACCTCGGAGCTGGTGGTTACCGGTGTGCTGGCGGCTTTGCTGGTGCGCGAGCGTACGGGCGAGGGACAGCGTGTTGACGTGTCGTTGCTCGACGCGTTGGCGCACGCGCAGTCGCCGGGCCTGGCGGTGTGGAACGTTGCGGGCGAAGTGACGCCGCGCACGGGCAACGCCAGCCAGTACTTTGCCCCCTCGGGTATCTACCCCACCCTCGATGACAGCCACGTGGTCATCACCTGCCCCGCCGACAAGTTCTTTGCCAACCTGTGCAGCGCGCTCGAAGTCGACTGGCACGAGCAGGCGCGCTTCGCGTCGGTGAACGATCGCCTGGCCAACGCTGTTGAGCTCGACGAGTTGATCGCTTCGAGCACCGGGGCATTTGATCGCGAGGAGTTGGTCGAGCGCCTGGTGGCGGCCGACGTTCTCACCGCGCCCATAAAGACCATTGACGAGGTCAGCAGTGACCCGCAGCTCAGGCACAACGGCATGCTGGCCGAGGTCGAGCACGCCGCGCTGGGCCCGGTGACGGTGACCGGTGTGCCGGTCAAGCTGGGCTCAACGCCGGGCTCGGTGCGCCTGGCGCCGCCCGTGCACGGCCAGCACACACGCGAACTGCTGGCCGAGCTGGGTTACGACGCCGACGCGGTCGAGCGGTTGCTGTCTTCGCGCGTAGCCGGCTCGGCCTGAGCGCTTGCCGGTCGACTGCGCGCGGCCGCCTTGCTGCAAACCCTGGTTGTCAGTAGCCCCCGATCGGGGCGGCGCGGGGCTAAGCCCGGTATGCGGCAATCGGCGACTCCACCGACTCGGTGGGCGCCAACGGCGGGCCTGAAGTGGAGGGGGAGGTCAGATAATCCGGGCATGACTCTTGCTTCAACACACTAAAGCGGTCGACTATTGAAGCAGGCTGCTGTTTACCAGTCGCTGTCGTGCTCGTGGCGGTTACCATGAGCGCAGCCAGTAAGGGTGCGAGTAGAAGAACTCGACGCTGCTTTGAAACGATAGTCATGCGACTTTCTCCGATTGTCGGTTGTGGCCGCCCCATGGCGCCGGGTTACTGGGCCTGGTTGATCTTCCGGGCTGCCAGGCAAGGGTGCCAGTCCCTTGATATTGTACACCAAGCCCGTCTGCCGGGTAGGTTTTCCATGGGCTGCAGTCAGCTCTCGGTCCTGAGCAGGATTTTGCCCACGTGCAGGCCTTCTTCCATGCGGGCGTGAGCGGCGGCCGCCTCGGCGAGGGGGAACACCGAGTCGACAACGGGTGCGATCGCACCCGATTCCAACAGCGGCCACACCTCGCGGGCCAACGTCTCGGCGATGGCGGCCTTTTCTTCGTCACTTCGTATCCTGAGCGTTGAGCCGGTAATCACCTGCCGCTTGAGCATCAGTCGCAGCAGGTCCACCTCTACGCGCGACCCGCGCAGGAAGGCGATTATCGACACGCGGCCGCTCTCGGCCAGGCAGGACAGGTTGCGCTCAACGTAGTCGCCGCCGACCATGTCGAGGATGACGTCGACGCCGCGTCGGTCGGTGGCGTCTTTGATCTTCTCGACGAAATCGTCGTCGTTGTAGTTGATCGCCAGCTCGGCGCCGAGCTCGAGGCAGCGCGCGCATTTTTCGTCGCTGCCGGCGGTGGTAAACACGCGGTGGCCGCGCGCGACGGCCAGCTGTATAGCGGTGGTGCCGATGCCGCTCGTGCCCCCGTGCACGAGCAGGCTTTCACCGGGGGCAAGGCCCGCGCGGTCGAAGACGTTGTACCAGACGGTGAACAGCGCTTCGGGCAGGCCGGCGCCGTTGACCGGGTCTATGGTGCTCGGCAGGGGCAGCACGCTGCCCTCGTGCGCCGTGGCGTACTCGGCGTAGCCGCCACCGTTGAGCAGGGCCACGACCTGTTCGCCACCCTTGTAGCGGCTCACGCCCTCTCCCACGGCGGCCACCGTTCCCGATACCTCCAGGCCCGGCCAGTCGGGGGCGTCGGCGGGAGCCGGGTACAGACCCATGCGTTGCAGCGTGTCTGGACGGTTCACCCCCGCGGCCGTAACGCGGATGAGCACTTCATCGTCAGCCGGCCGCGGCGTGGGCAGTTCGGCAGGCAGCAGCACCTCGGGGCCTCCGGGCTCGCGGATGATCACGGCCTGCATCGTGTCGGGCAGCTGTTGACCAGTCGTGGTGGTGCTAGTCGCCAAGGGCCGGTTGTCAGCCGAGAGCGACGGTGGCTTTTTCTATGAACAGCGGCTCGGTGGTGGCACCGCTGCCGCTGCCGCGTTGCTCGAGCTCGCCCAGCGTATCCATGCCCGCTACCACCTCGCCGAATATGGTGTGGTTGTCGTCGAGGTGGGGAGTGGGCACGAAGGTGATGAAGAACTGGCTGCCGTCGGTGCCCGGTCCGGCGTTGGCCATGCTGAGAAGGCCCGGCCTGTCGTGGCGCTCGCTGGGAGAGAACTCGCCGTCGTACTGGTAGCCCGGTCCGCCGTAGCCCTGTCCGAGCGGGTCGCCGCCCTGGGCCATGAAGCCGCTTATTACACGATGGAAGACCACCTCGTCGTAAAAGCCAAGGCGCGTGAGAAAGAGCGTGCTCGATACGTGCATGGGTGCCACGTCGGGCATCAAGCGTATGGCAAGATCGCCCACGTTGGTGGCCAGGGTCCATGTAAGTTGGCAGCCGGGTTCAAACTGCAGGCAATCGGGCTTGGAGAGACTAGTTTTCCAGTCGTTGCCGCTGGTGTCGATTGACTGTGCCTCTATGTAGGCGTCGATGGCTGCTATGGGGTCGTTGCTGGGGGTACTCACTGCTTGCTGCTCCTTATCTATATACGGATCCGGCTGTAAGCCGCGTATGCTGCCAGTGCCACGCGGAGAATGCACCCCCGGGGGGAGCTTGCCGGTGCCGCTGGCCCCTCTCTTGACTCGGCCGCCCGTGGGCAGGAACTTCGGGGCCTACAGTGTCCTTACTGCGCAGCATCATAGCCCCCGGAGTGTCGGCCCTGCTCACCAGCCATCGTACGCAGCATCTCCTGCGCCGGCGGTCCGAGCTTGCACGGCGACTGTTCGGTCGCGCCCATCGCGTGCATTATTTTCACCAGGTCGATGACCCTTACTCGGCCCTGACGGTCCAGCTGCTCGAGCAGTTCGCCGCGCGCTACCAGGTGGAACTCGCCTGTCACCTCGTGCGCCCACCCCGCGCGGCCGCGGCACCAGAGCCGCGAATGCTCCAGGACTACTCGCTGGCTGACGCCCTGGCAGTGGCCGGGGAGATGGGCCTGCGTTTCGACGCGCCTGCCGGTCGCCCTTCGGACAGCTCGCTGCGCCTTGCCACGCGCGCACTCGCGGCTGCCCTGGATAGCGGTACGATGCCCGCTGCTGCGGCGGTGGTGAGCGATGCCTTGTGGCGGGGCGGTGAGCAGGCGGTAGAAAAGGTCGCCGCCTCTTTGTTGCAATCGGGGCCGGACGATACGCGGGTGGCGAGTCTTCTCGACGAGGGTGGCCGCCTTCGCAGCAAACTGGGTCACTACCTGGGCGCGACTTTCTACTACGCCGGCGAGTGGTACTGGGGTGTGGACAGGCTGCACTATCTTGAGCAGCGACTTGGAGACCTCGGCCTGTGTCGATCTTCATTTGACGGTGGCGCTCAAGCCCAGCCCCTTGTAGAGCCAGCAGTTGTCGCGGCGCCGGCCGCCAGCGGAGAAGGATTCACGCTGGAGTACTTTCCTTCGCTGCGCAGCCCCTACACCGCGATAGTTACGCCGAGGGTTTTTGAATTTGCCGAGCGCAGCGGGGTCGACCTGCGCGTGCGCCCGGTGCTGCCCATGGTGATGCGCGGACTGGCCGTGCCCAGGGCCAAGCGCGTGTACATACTGCGCGATACGGCAAGAGAGGCGCGGCGGCTGGGGGTGCCGTTTGGTCGCGTGAGCGATCCGCTGGGCAGGCCGGTCGAGCGCGCGCTTTCGCTGTACGACTGGGCCCGCGGGCAGGGTCGTGAGCGCGAGTACCTGCTGGCCTTCTACGACCTGGTGTGGGCTCACGGGGTAGACGCCGGAAGCGACACGGGCCTGCGGCGGATCGTGGAGCGCGCGGGTCTTCAGTGGCAAGGCGCGCGCAGCGTTGTCGACAACGACGACTGGCGCGGCGAGGTCGAGCAGAACCGGGTGGACATGATGGCGGCGGGCTGCTGGGGCGTGCCCAGCTTCAGGCTGTCGGGGCCGGGGCTCGACGAGCCGCTGGTCACCTGGGGCCAGGATCGGCTGTGGTTGCTAGAGCGGGCGCTGACGGGTCTTTCCTAGGCGCCGTCGAGCAGCTCCTTGAAGCCCGAGGGATCGTGGCGTCCAAAGCAGATGGTCTCCAGCGTGCCTATGCCTTCGAGATCGCCCAGGCGGGCGCGGCAGATGTTGTGAACGTGGATGTGCTTGTAGTCGAGCAGGTCCATGTCGTCCAGGCTCCATGACTCGCCGGCGATCACCTCTTCACCCTTCCAGATGGCGTGCCCCCACTCGGGATGCTGGTAGCCGATGCCGAGCAGGTGCAGCCGTATCATGGGCTCGAGCTCTATGTGCAGGCTCTCGCCGCCGGGACGCAGGAGGTCGAACTCGGCTCGCTCCGGGCAGCGGGTACCGGGCTTCCAGTGTACGCGGTGGCTAGCGGTCTGTATCAGCTCGGTGCCGGGGTCATCGCCGCTGGGAATGTCGTCGGGCGAATCGTAGACGGGTAGCAAGTGCGCGCTCAGCTGCGTGGCGGTGCCGTCGCGGTCTTCGAAGGTACCGAACTGGGTCGAGAATTCGTCGAAAAGAAGCGGACACCAGACCCAGTACACACCGGGTTCGGTGGTGAGCTTGCCGGGTGCGCCGGCCTCGGGTTCTCCCACCGGGCGAACGCCCCAGCTCCGGTCGCGGGTGCCCGGCCAGCGTGCCGGGTCCACGTCCACGCGTGTGCCACTCGCCGAGACCTGCCCTTTCCAGTTTCCCATCTGCGTGTAGCGGGTCGTGTTCATGATGAGCCGGCCGTCGTCGTACATCACGTTACGCGGTTCCTGGTGGGGAGCCGTGCGAGCCACGAAAGTGAGGTCAGCCGAAATGCCGGTCTCGTTGTGGTCCAGCCGCACCCGCACTTGTCGCAGGGCTTCTACTATTTCGATTCTGAGCGGGCCTACATTCATTTCCGCGCGCTCGTGCGGGGCGCGACGCGATGCGTGGAAGGCGTGCTGGCGGCCGTCGAGGACCACCGTAAGGTGCGCGTCCATCACCAGCCGGTTGGGGTACAGGCCAAATCCGACCTCGAAGGTACAGTCGCCGTCGCGCGAGTAGCCGTTGAACCAGTATCGGTCGTAGAAGTTGCGGTCGCTGGGTTCGGGCTGGGTCACCGGCTCGGCCGTCTGGTGGATCATGTACTCATCGAACTGCGTGATCATAGGCCTGTGTAGCACCGTGCTCTCCCTAATGGGAAGAGGATCGCGACCCCCGCCGGCATTGCGCACTGGTTGACAGGGGCGAGGGTTGGGCGCTAAAGAAATAGCCATGAAAAACAATGTGGGGCTTTTTCTTGCTAAGCGTGCCGAACTCGACCCGGACCTCGAGGCCTTCGTGGGCCTGGAGTCGGGGCAGCGATTGACCTACCGCGAGTTCAACGAGCGCTCCTGCCGGACGGCCAACGCGCTCACCGGGCTCGGCGTAGGTAAGGGCGACCGCGTGGCGTTGCTGATGATGAACGGCGCCGAGTACATCGAGTCGTTCTTCGCTATTGCCAGGATAGGCGCCATCGTGGTGCCGCTCAACTGGCGGCTGGTGGCCGACGAGCTGGCATTTATATTGTCGGACAGCGGCGCCACGGTGTTGTTGTTTGACGGTGAGTTTGCCGAGGTGGTGGCCGCGCTGCAGGGGCGACCCGACGCGACGTCACTGAAGACCTGGGTGCAGGCCGGCAGCGGTGAGCGCCCCGACTGGGCGCTGTCGTACGACGAGCTGCAGCAGGAGGCCGACTCGGCTGCGCCCGAGACCGGGGCCTGCGACGATGACGAGCTGTACATAATGTATACGTCGGGTACCACGGGTCTGCCCAAGGGGGCCGTACACACGCACGCGTCGGCCATGTGGGGCTGCCTGACGATCGCGGCGACCGCCGACATACGCTACCGCGACCGCTACATGGTTACGTTGCCACTTTTTCACGTCGGCGCCCTCACGCCCATGACGGCCAACGTTTACAGGGGAGGCACCAACGTCATCATGCGCGCCTTCGACCCCGTGCGAGCCTGGGAGACCATAGCCGAAGAAAAAATCGACAACCTGCTGCTGGTGCCGGCGATGCTCAATTTCATGCTGCAGGTGCCCGACTTCGACAAGTACGACCGCGGCCGTCTGCGCTGGTGCATGAGCGGCGCCGCCCCCGTGCCGGTCAATCTCATAGAGCGCTGCGCCGAGCTGGATATAGAAATCCAGCAGGTCTACGGCATGACCGAGTCCTGCGGGCCTGCCTGCCTGTTGACCTCGGCCGATTCGCTGCGCAAGGCCGGGTCTACCGGCAAGGCCTTTTTTCACACCGACGTGCGGGTGGTCGATGACAAGGGTGACGATGTAGCGCCCGGTGAAGCTGGAGAGGTATGGATACGCGGTGCGCACGTGATGAAGGAGTACTGGAACCGGCCCGAGGCCTCCGAGGAGACCCTGGCCGGCGGCTGGCTGCACTCGGGCGATATCGCGACGATAGACGACGAGGGTTTTATCTACATACAGGATCGAATGAAGGACATGATCATTTCGGGCGGCGAGAACGTGTATCCCGCCGAGATCGAAAACGTGTTGCTCGACTGCGAGGGCGTGGCCGACGCTGCTGTCATCGGCCAGCCCAGCGAGAAGTGGGGCGAATCGCCGGTGGCCGTGCTGGTGGGTTCGGCCGGTCCTGTAGATCCCGCTGCAGTGCTTGAGCACTGCAAGACCCGCCTGGCCGCCTTCAAGAGACCGGTGGCTGTTGAGATGGTCGAAGAGATTCCCCGCAACCCCTCGGGAAAGATACTCAAGCGCCTCCTGCGCGAGCGCTACCCCGGGCCGGCGCCCGCCTGAGCTGCCCCCCGGCGTCACTGCTGGTCACGACTCGACCGGGCCTCTGCAAAAGCCCCGTAAACAGCGTGCATATGCACTTGTTTGCTGAAAGGGCTTGACGCTTTCCCGTAGAACGTGTATATACACAGACATGGGCAGAGGTTCTGAAAAGACCAGCGCTGGCGACAGCGGCAGTGGAAAGAGCGGAGGCAAGGACAGCGGATGTGCGTGTTTCAACATACGCCGTGCGGCCAGGGCTGTTACGCGCCTGTACGACGACACCGTCAGGTCCACGGGCCTCAAATCTTCGCAGGTAATGCTGCTCATGGGCGTGCGGGAAATGGGCCCGGTCAGCGTGGGGATCCTGGCCGAGGAAGCGGTTCTTGACCGCACTACGCTTACCCGAAACCTGCGCCCACTGGAGCGCGAAGGCCTGGTTCGCATAGAACAGGGCGTGGACAGGCGCGAGCGGGTAGTAAGTCTTACTGCCAAGGGAGACAGCAGGCTCAAGGAAGCACTGCCGGCACTGGGCAAGGCTCAGAAAAAGGTCGAAGAGCTGGTCGGCGGAGACTGCCTGGCCCGGGTCATAGAGGACCTGGGGCGCCTGGTGGGAGTTACCACCAGGGCCAGTGGGTGAACAGGAGCGTTTTTTTTGCTTGACAAGGTGTATATGCACCTTATGTATGTACACATGGATTGATTACGGAGAGGCCGGGACGATGATTGGAACGAAGAAAAACGGAGGTAATACGATGAATATCAACTCGAATGGATGCGCAGTAGCAAGCCTGGCCGAAGGGGCCTTCGCGGCCTGGGGCGAAGACAGCGAAGACCTGGTCGCGAGATCGGCCCGGACCGGCGCAGCCGTCGGATCGGCGGTGGGTAGAGCGGTAGGAAGCGCGTTGCCGGCGTTGGTGGCCAGTGCAGGTTTTGCCCTGGCGGTCTTCCTGCCCCTGATCCTGGCCTTCGCATGAGCTGTCGCGAGGGCAGCAAAGAAACGGGCGGCGATCGCCAGCGCAACATCGGTGGTCGCGCGCGTTTCACCCGCTTTGTTCTGGCGCTGGGCAACAGCCAACAGGCT
>JACNKC010000065.1 GCA_014382245.1 Pseudomonadota bacterium
GGGCCCGGGCGGTTACCGGCTGGGTCATCGACGCCAGCCTGCGGCGGGTGGACCACTGCATGGGCAGCCCGGCCTCGACGTCGGCGTAGCCCGAGCTGTGGGCGTGGACCACGCGACCGTCGCGGGCGAAGACGGCCACGTAACCCGAGTTAGTGCCTATGGCGGCGTTGAAATCGAGAAAAGCGTCCAGGGCTGTGGTCGAAAGGCGCGACAGCGCCGCGGGTTGGGACAGGGACGGGTCGGCGGCGGCGATGTTGACCGCCGCCTCGCTGTCTTGCCGCGTGGGCCCGCCGCAGGCAGTTACGAGCAGGCAGGCAGCCGCACCAACGGCGAGCAGGCCGGACGTTTTCCGACCGGCGGCGCTTTGCTGCCGCTGCCTGCCAGTGACTGTGCGTTGTTGATGCATGGTCCGGATGCCGGCCCCAGTATAGCGGTTGCGCTTTCTGTTCCTATGTCGCGGGGGGGGCGCGTTGGCCTTGCTTCTCCGGACCTCGCGGTTACCGCGCTTCAGTTAGCCTGTGCGACTGCGCTATAGGGTGACTGCCGGCAGGCGGAGGGCGATATGCAGGTTCCATCTTTCAACACCATCAAGATCTCAGTGGCGGGCAACAGGGGCACGCTTGAGCTGGACCGTCCCGACAGTCTCAACCCGCTGGGTCCAGAGACCCTGGCCGAGCTGGCCCGGGCGGCCGACTTCATGGCCGCTTGCCCGGAGCTGAAGGTGGTCGTCGTATCGGGCAGGGGGCGTGCGTTCTCTGCCGGCGCCGACGTGGCGGCCTTTGCCGGCGACGGGGGAGACAGCGCAACTGACCCCAGGGCCATGGCCGATCTCGGCCGCTTGATGGCCGACGCCGTCGAGCGCATGCCGGCGGTGACGGTGGCCCGCATACAGGGACACTGCGTTGGCGGCGGCCTGGTGCTGGCCGCCGCCTGCGACCTCAGGGTGGCCGCCGATGACGTGCGCTTCGCCATACCCGAGATAGATCTCGGCATACCGCTTGCCTGGGGAGGCATACCGCGACTGGTCCGGGAAATAGGGCCCGCGCTTACCAAGGAACTGGTGATGACCTGCCGGCCGTTCACGGCCGAGGAGGCGCGCGCCGCGGGTTTCGTGAACCGCGTGGTCGAGCCGTCACGGCTCGA
The DNA here is from genome assembly GCA_014382245.1 of Pseudomonadota bacterium. GTDB lineage: Bacteria > Desulfobacterota > Binatia > UBA1149 > UBA1149 > UBA1149. Next base: position 1,144 of record JACNKC010000065.1, read on the forward strand.
AGAGGAGACCGATGCGTTGGCGGCCGAGCTGGCCGAAAAGTCGTCGCTCGCGCTGCTGTCGACCAAGCGCCACGTAAACGCGGTCACCGAGCAGGCCTGGGGCGTGGCCCGTAGCTGGGCCGACGCCGACGGACTGCTGGCTGGGCTGCGTGACCCCGAGGGTCGCGATTCGGCCCTGCGTTACCTCAACCGCCTGGCCGATCGCCGCTGAAGGAGCGCATCCCTTTTTAGAAGCCGAACGGCCCCGTAAGCGTCCACGGACACGGATCCACGCCCGGCTGGGCCGGGTAGTAGAACGCCGCCATGAAACACATCTCGTCTTCCGACATCGGTCCGAAGTCGAGGTTGCATTCACGGCACTGCCCGGTGGTCACGCCAGGCGGACAGTCGTCGTCGCTGAAGCACACGTAGGGGTTGTTGCCCAGGCAGCCACCCGGCCCGGTACTTTCACCTGCTTGCACGCAACGCTTGGTGCTGTCCACCAGTACCCCGTTGTCGAACTCGCACTGGAACCACGTGCTCTGGCCCGGCGTCACGCGCAGGGGTGGGTCAGGTATGAGTACGTCCGGGTGATCCCAGTCGGTCGAGTGGTAGACCTGGTCGGTGGTGTCGGCCCAGCTCGAAGGCTCGCTCTGCCATATCTTGAAGCCCGTACCACGGCGATGCTGGTGCGAACTTATCGCGAACAGGCACCTGTCGAGGAAGGCGTTGCTGTGGTCTACCAGGTTGCCGGGTCCCATCTGTCCGGGCGCGATACTGAAGCCGAGGTCGCCAGGGAAAGACAGAGAGGCCAGCGCCGTGGTTGGCGTGGTCGAGCCGTGGAAGTTGACGTAGATTTCCGGGTAGATGTCCACGTTGTAGTTATTCACGTAGTGAGGGTTGACCCCGAACACCTGCCCGGCGGTTATCTTGAACGAAGTGTTCTCTGGCATGTTGATGGTGCTTTCCGGGTCCTGCGATCCTATGCGGAAGAACTTGAGCCCGTAGTTGTTGTTGCAGCCGCCGTCGTCGGGGTCGAAGGCTCCCGGGACGGCCGCAGGGCCCGAGTCGGCCAGGTCTTCCCACAGTATGATGTGGTGGGTGCCGGTGTTGGCCACGATTTCTACGCTTTCGATGTACCAGTCCTCGGTTACCTCGGCAGGCACCTGCATCCACTGGCAGCCTTCGAATTCTTCGCCCGGGGCCAGGGTGTAGTCGGTGGGCAGGAAGTGCAGCTGGAAACCAGCTCCCGGCGCCGGCGGCGCTGGCGGGTCAACAGGGGCCCATATGTCTTCGGGCTCGCCGCAGGTGGCCCCCGCCACCCAGCCGTCAAAGGGTGCGCCGGCTTCTATCCAGGTTTTGAGCAGATCCATTTTGCCGGTTGAAAAGATGTCGGATCCCGGCGGCATGTTCTGCCCCAGGCAGCCCGCGGTCTCACCGCCGGCCGTGCACAAGGCGTCGAGCTGGTTGTTGGTGAGAAGCAGTTTTTCGTAGAGCAGGCTCTGCGAGCTCGCTGTGCCCAGCCCGGTGTCACCCGGCAGTATGCGGGCCATGCCCAGCGCGGTTGCACCCGGCAGCAGCGGAGACTCGTTTACGAGTTCGTCGTAGAGCGCCGCGGCGCCTATCTCGTCAATGTTAAGGTTCATGCCGCCCGCTGCCGCGCCCCCGCTGTGACATACGGTTGCCGTGGCGCAGCCGGTCTTGAAGACGATGTCGGCTATGTGTTCAAAGGTGCTGGCCGAGGGGCAATCGGTGCAGCGCAACTTGAGTTTGTCGCTGTCTTTTATCGGCTTGTTTTTAGGCGGCGCTGGTTCGGTAGTTACCTTGACCTTTATCTTCTTCTTGCCCTTTTTGACCGCCGTATCGACAACCACTGTGGCCTGGCTGGAGGTACACTGCATGCAGTTGCCGCCACCGGCACCCGGGTTGGTGCAGGGCACTCCGGTGGAGCCAAGCAGGGCGTCGGCCGCCACCTGCAGTTCGGCGGCGCCCGCGTCGTGCTTGGGGTGCCCTGGCGGCTTGTTCTTCACCACGACGCCGCCCACGGGTACGCCCGCGGGGGTGCACAAGGCCATGTCTTCGTCGTCGGCCAGGCACAGGCCCATGTTGATACTGCACGAGCCGTTGACAAGCCCGTCGCTGTCGCAGGCCAGGTCGCCGTCGGTGCAGGCCAGGTCTTTCTGCTTTTTCTTCGGCGGAGGCGGGTAGTTCAGTTCCAGGCCGGTCTGGAAGAGGCTTACGCAATCGGTCTTCGAACTGCCTCCGCCCTCGATCAGTCCATCCTCGCTCGGGTCATCGTGGGCCGTGGCGGTCACGGGACCCAGCAGCAGGGCGGCTGCACATAAAAGGGCCGTGGCAAACAACAGCGTGGTTGCGCGTCGGGAGCTTACGCTAGTGAGGTCGGGCATGGAGATCCTCCGCGGCACTTGACCCCGACGGCATGGGGCGAGGTGTCCAGTTAACATTGAAACGTGTTTCCGGGGGGTAATGCAAGGGGTTTTTTGTTACACCCCCCCCCCTTTTTGGGGGGGCGGGGCGTTGCATGCACCCGGCGCGCTGCATAATTGTCGGCGGCTGGGGAAGGAAGCAGCGAAATATGTCCGAAGTTACTTTCAACGCACAAGATTTGTTCGACGAGGCTCGCCGCGAGACGGGCCTTGACGATTCAGGCGGCCCGTGGCCGGGTCGGCAGGCCGATGGCAGCCTGCGCGAGGCTCTCGAAGTGCTGTGCGAAACGTACAAGGCCAACCCCTTCACCGAGCGCGGTCGTCGTCGCAACCGCCGCCGCCTCGTGCAACTGCTCTCCACCCGCTTGCGCGTGCAGAAGGCCTTCGTCGATCACCCCGAGATACTGGAGCAACCGTTGGCCGCACCAATGGTACTCACCGGCTTGCCGAGGTCGGGCACCTCGGCCTTGTTCAACCTGCTGGCCTGCGATCCGTCGGCGCGAGCGCTGCTCCTGTGGGAGACGCAGTTTCCCGATCCCGCCGAGGGGATGGCCCCGGGCGATCCTGGCTCGGGCAAACACGACCCGCGCCGGCAGATGATAAAGGACTACTACGAGCAGGCACGGCAGAAGAACCCCGGGTTCACGAAGATCCACTTTGCCGATGCCGACACGCCCGAGGAGTGTGTGTTGCTGCACGCTTACTCGCTCAACGGCGTGCACCTGGGCGTGGAGCCTATGCTCGAGCCCTACGGGTCCTGGTACAGGCGGCAGGACCTGCTGCCGATGTACCGATACTACCGCGCCCAGTTGCAACTGCTCCAATGGCAACGGCCTGGCGAGCGCTGGTTGCTCAAGGCACCGGCGCATATGTGGGCCATCGACTCCCTGCTCGAGGTATTCCCGGGAGCGAGCATACTGTGGAGTCATCGCGATCCCCTGGCCTGCACGGCGTCTATATGCAGCATGACCGACGCCATCCCTGCGGGAACGCTGGAGTGGGACAAGGGCAAGCTTGGCCCCGTGGTGATGGATTTCTATGCCAGCTCCCTGGAGCGCGGGCTCGCGGTTCGCGACGAGAGTCCCGCCGGCCGGTTTTACGACGTGGGGCATGATGATTTTGTCGCCGACCCGAAGCTGCTGGTCGAGGGTGCGTATAAACACTTCGGCCTTGAGCTGGGCCAACAGGCGGCCGACTCCATGCGCCAGCACACGGCGGCCAACCCGAGGGATCGCCATGGCAGCCACGATTACAGCTTGGAGGAGTGGGGGCTTTCGCCCGAGCAGGTGCGCGAGCGTTTTGCTCCCTACACCGATCGCTTCGGTATAAGCTGCTGAACTGTTGCGCGGTTTGACGGCAGTGGCACAAGGAAAGATCGAACATGGACGATAAAGAAACGGCGCTTGCCAAGGTAGACAGCGGCCAGGCCTGGACCGAGTTCTGCCAACTGCTCGAGAAGGCCGGCGAGGTTATACTGCGCCCCGACCTTGCTCGCTCCACTTTTGACCGCGCCGAGGGCCTGCGTTACCTCAACCGCCTGCTCAGGGCCGGCTCGCAGACCTTCGCCGAGCAGACCGGGCCGAAATACCCCGCCTTCCGGGCCATGCCCGAGCTGGTGAAGATGGGCCTGGACAACCCCGACAACTACTACCTGGGCGCTTCGATCCGCGGCGACCTTGACTACAGGATAAGCGGCAAGCGCGGCAGCATTCACTACATGAGTTTTGCCGCGCAGAACCAGAACTTTGCCGCCAGCGATCGGATCACCGGCGGCGCCGGTCACCTCAACGACTCCGACCTCGTGCTCGAAGACGACGGCAGCTTCGAAATAATCGTGAGCGCGCGTGAGCAGCCGGGCAACTGGCTGCAGATGAACGAGGACACATCGCAGGTGTTGTTGCGGCAGACCTTCCTCGACCGTTCACGCGAGACCCCCGTGGAGGTGGCTATTGAGTGCCTGCAGGCCGACGGCCCCGCGCCGCCGTTGGATCCCGCGCGCGTGCCCGGGCAACTGGCGGGCACGGCCATGTACGCGCTGGGCTGTGCCGGCTGGTTTGCAGACTGGGTGACGGGCATGAGAGAGAAGGCGGAGGTCAACAACTTTCACCTGCCCGACGCCGAGCATCATCGCCTCGTGGGCGGCGACCCCAACGTGCGCATCTGGCTGGGCCTGTGGGAACTCGGCGACGACGAGGCGCTGGTCATAGACCTCGAGCCGCCCGCCTGTCGCTACTGGAACTTTCAACTGGCCAACATCTGGGCCGAGTCGCTGGACTACGCCACGCGCCGCGTGCACATCAACAACGGTTCGGCCGTGGCCGAAGCCGACGGCAGCGTGCGCCTGGTCGTGGCCCATCGCGATCCGGGTCACGCCAACTGGATAGACACTGCTGGCCACGAGCACGGCAGCATGTGCGTGAGGTGGGTGCTTGCCCGTGAGCACCCGCAGCCGGTAACCAGCGTTGTGCCGCTGAGCGAGCTGGCCTGAAGCGCCGCCGGTGGTGAGGCTGGTCTTACGGGGCTCAAGAGGTTAAGCAATGTCAGTCGCTCCGCGGGTGCCCGTCCACGTGGGTGACCGTCATGGTTGGGCAAGGAGAATCCATGAAAATCACGACAATTTTATCCGCAACTATGCTGGCGCTCGCGCTTTTGTCGGCCCCGGCCCTGGCCGGTGACCAGCGCCCCTACGAGATCACCGAGCAACGCGAGGCCTGCGCCGACTACGATCCGCTCAGGCGGCCTTTTTTCGGTGACCTGCACGTGCACACCGGCTACTCCATGGACGCGGCCACTCAGTTTACCCGTAACACGCCGCGCGACGCTTACCGCTTTGCCCGCGGAGAGGAGGTTGGCCTGCAGCCCTTCGACCGCGATGGGCGCCCGCTGCGCCACGCGCGGCTGCGTCGCCCGCTCGATTTTACCTCGGTGACCGATCACTCCGAGATGCTGGGCGAGGTCAGGATCTGCAACAGCAATGACCTGCCCGGCAGCGACTCGGACATGTGCTGGCTATACAAGCGCCTGGGTCCCCTGGCCACGCTGCCCATGCTCGCGCGCACCATGGTCGGACGCGAGCGTATGAAGTTCTGCGGCGAGGGGGGCAAGCTCTGCCTCGACGTGGCCGCCGACGTCTGGCAGGACATTCGCGATGCTGCCGAGGAGGCATACGATCGCAGCCCGGAGTGCAGCTTCACGAGCTTCGTCGGCTACGAGTGGACGTCGATACTGGGCATGGGCATCAACATGCACCGTAACGTAATTTTCCGTAACGAAAACGTTCCGAGCTTGCCGGTGAGCTGGGTCGACACTCCGTCGGCCCACAACCTGTGGGAGCAGTTGCAGGACAAGTGCATCGATGGAGTAAAAGGTTGCGACGCGCTCACCGTTCCCCACAACTCCAACCTGAGCGGGCCGGGCCTGATGTTCGAGTCGGCAAAGCTGGAGGGTCCGCGGCAGAGTGGCATCGAGGTGGATGCGGACGAGGCCACGGCGCGCCGGCGCTGGGAGCCGCTGGTCGAGATCATGCAACACAAGGGTGATTCGGAGTGCATGATGGGCGGTGACACCACCGACGAGGCCTGCGGGTTTGAAAAACTTCCCTACGATAACTTCGCCGGCGTGGGACGCTTTCGCGGCGTGGGTGCCGTGGACGGAGGACATAAGTCGTCGATGGTGCGCGAGGCGCTCAAGAAGGGCCTGCTGCAGGACGAAAACGGCGTCGGCAATTCGCTCAAGTACGGCATAATTGCGAGTACCGATACCCACCTGGGCACGCCCGGCCTCACTCTCGAAGACGGGTCGAAGGGGCACGGTGGTGCGGGCAATTCGGCGAGCACGGGGGTGCCCATCGGCCTGCCAGATAACTTCGAGTTCAACCCCGGTGGCCTGGCCGTGGTGTGGGCGGAAGAGAACGCCCGCGACTCCTTGTATGCGGGCATGACCCGCCGCGAGACTTATGGCACCAGCGGCACGCGCCCGGTGCTCAGGTTCTTCGGCGGCTGGGGCTACGGTGAGCAGATGTGCGATGACGATAACTTCGCCTCCGCGGGCTACGAGGGCGGGGTGCCCATGGGATCGGACCTTGCAGCGCGCCCCGACTCGGCGGGCAGTCCCTTGTTCGCGGTGCAGGCCATGCAGGACCCGGGCACGAGCGAGCACCCGGGCACGGCACTTGACCGCGTGCAGATAGTAAAGGGCTGGGTCGAAGACGGCAGCACGCGCGAGAAAGTATACGACGTGGCTGGCGGCGATCTCAGGGCGTCGGTAAACGCCCGGACCTGTCGCACCAACGGCAGTGGACACTCGTCGCTGTGCACGGTGTGGAGCGACCCTGACTTCGACGCCGAGCAGCGCGCCTTTTACTACGCGCGCGTACTCGAGAACCCGGTATGTCGCTGGAGTCAGAAAATCTGCGTCGAGGCCAAGGTCAATTGCCTGCAGCCCGACAAGGTGCACCCCGGTTTTGCAGCCTGCTGCAGCAAGACCCACCGCAAGGTCGTGCAGGAGCGCGCCTGGTCGTCGCCGATCTGGTACACGCCTTGACGCTGACCCGCAGCAGCGATGGCCGCAGCGTGGCCGGGCGGGCGGCGCTCATCACCGGTGCCGGCAGCGGCATAGGCCGCGCCACGGCGTTGTTGCTGGCGGCCGAGGGTGCGCGCGTAGCGGCGGCTGATTGCAAGCTCGAGGCGGTCGAAAGCGTGGCGGCCGAAATAACGGCTGCCGGTGGCGAAGCCCTGGCCTGCCAACTCGATGTCTGCGACGACTCGCAGGTGTGCTCCGTGGTGGAGCAGACCGTGGAGGCTTACGGCGCGCTAGACATACTGGTCAACTGCGCGGGTATAGCCCTGCCCGCGGCCTTCGGCGACGAAGAGGCCTGGGAGCGTACGCTCGACGTCAACCTCAAGGGCAGCATGCGCACGATTCGCGCCGCGCTGCCCCGGCTGCGTGCGAGTGACGCCGGGCGCGTGGTCAACATCGCTTCCACCGACGCCCAGGTGGCCACGCCGATGATGAGCGCCTACACGGTCAGCAAGCACGGCGTGGTGGGGCTCACCCGCGCGCTGGCCGTTGAGCTGGCCGACAGCGGCGTGACCGTGAACGCGGTGATGCCGGGCCCGATCAATACCGGCATGACCGCGGCTATAGGAGAAGACGACCGGCGCCGCTTTGCCCGGAGGCGGGTGGCCCTGCGCCGTTACGGCGAACCCGTTGAAGTGGCCCAGGCAATACTCAACCTCGTGTTACCCGCATCCAGCTATACCCAGGGTGCGTGCCTGCGCGTGGACGGCGGCATGCTGACAGTGGCCTGACTGCTGCCATGCGGCGGCAAAGCGGCTGACTTCCGGGGCAACGGGCCTCACGATGAAAAGCAAGGTTCCCAGTGTAGATAGTTTCGGCCTGGCCGAGGGCCAACGAGTGGCCGGCCGCTACATCGTGCTCTCGCTGCTCGGGGCCGGCTGGGAAGGCGAAGTCTACCTGGTGCGCGAGATCGGCACGGGCATAGAGCGTACCATCAAGATCTTCTTTCCCCGGCGTAACCTGCGTGATCGCTCGTTGAGATTCTACGCGCGCAAGCTGCACAAGCTCAGGCACTGCCCGATCGTCATCCAGTATCACACCCAGGACAGCTTTGAGTTCAACGGCCGCAAGGTCTCGTTCCTGGTGTCTGATTTCGTAGAGGGCGAACTGCTGTCGGATTTTCTCAAGCGCCAGCCCGGTGGGCGCATAAGTCCCTTCCAGGCACTGCATCTCTTACACGCGCTCACCACCGGTATTGAGAGCATCCATCGCCAGGGTGAATACCACGGCGACCTGCACACCGACAACGTAATAGTAATGCGCTACGGCCTGGGCTTTGAGCTCAAGCTGTTGGACATGTACCACTGGGGCGCGCCGAGCGCGGCCAACCTCAGGCATGACGTGCACGATCTCGTGCGTATATTTTACGACGCGGTGGGCGGGAGCAGGTTTTACGCGCGCCAGCCGCAGGAGGTCAAGGATATCTGCTGCGGGCTCAAGCGCACGCTGATAACCCGCAAGTTTCGCACCGCCGGGGCGCTGCGGCGCTTTCTGGAGACAGCCGAATGGGAGTAAGCCGGAGCCCGCATGCTAGAATTCTCGTATGCTCTCGTCCCTGCTTCTCAGCCGGGCCGACTGCGACCGGCCGCTAGCCACAGACTTCCTGGGTGCGGTCGCGGTTGCGTTCACCCGTCGCTCGCCCTTGCGCGAAACCTGCAACGAGGACTCCCTCGGGGTGTTCGAGTGGAACGGCAAGAGCGGTGTGCTGGCCGTGGCCGACGGCCTGGGCGGTTTGCCGCGCGGCGAGGAGGCCTCCGAGCGCGTGGTACAGGCGCTGGCCGCCGCGCCGCGAGGGGGCACACTCGACCCGCTCTGCGATCGCGTAGAGCAACTCAATGGCGAATTGATCGAGTCTGATTTTCCCGGCGGCACAACGCTGGCGGCGGCCGTCGTGCGCGACGGTGTGCTCACCACCCACCACGTGGGCGACTCGGCTGTGCTGGTTGTTGGCCAGCGCGGCCGCGTGCGCCGCCACACCGTGGGGCACTCGCCCGTGGACAGGGCTTTGCGCGCAGGCCGTCTCAGCGAACGCGACGCGCTCTTTCACCCTGAGCGCCACCTCGTGGGCAACATGGTGGGCGACCCCGACATGTGGGTCGAGAGCGGTCGACCGCTCTCGCTGGGCGCGCACGATACGGTGTTGTTGGCCACCGACGGCTTGTGGGATAACTTCTACCTGGCCGAGCTGGTCGACGTTATAAAAAACGGCGACTTGCTGCGGGCGGCCGTGGATCTCGTAGATGAGCTCGCGGGTCGCATGCGCACACCGGGGCGCGATCAGCCGGGCAAGGCTGACGACGTAGCCTTCGTACTATACCGGCCGGGAGAAAAGGGGAGCTGACCGTGAATGGGCTGGTGACAAGAGAATTTTTTGACTGCTTCCTCGTGGCCATGACGGCACTGGCCGTGGGCGTGTTCGTGTACCTGCAGCGCGCACCGGCGGGCTACGGAGTGCATCGCAGCCGGGCCTGGGGCGCGACGGTAGACAACCGCCTGGGCTGGGTGCTGATGGAGTCGCCGGTGGTGCTGGGCATGGCGTGGCTGTGGCTGGCCTCGGATCGTAGCTGGCTGGTGACACCGCTGGTATTCATGGCGCTGTTCAACCTGCACTACTGCCAGCGCAGTTTTGTCTTTCCGCTGCTCATCCGGGGCCGCGGCGAGATGCCCTGGTCGATAGTCGCCAGCGGTGCGCTGTTCAACTCGGCCAACGCCTTCATGCAGGGAACCTGGATCTTCTTTCTGTCGGCCGACGATCGCTACACGGCTGCCTGGCTCGCCACGCCGCAGTTCGTTCTGGGCACGGTCGTGTTCCTGGCGGGCTGGGTCATCAACCTGCACTCGGACAGCATCATCCGAAACCTCAGGCAGGCGGGCGACAGCGGCCACTACATTCCGCGCGGCGGCATGTTTCGCTACGTGACGTCGGCCAATTACCTGGGCGAGCTGGTGGAGTGGTTGGGCTGGGCACTGCTCACCTGGTCATGGGCCGGGGCCGTTTTCGCCTTGTGGACCTTTGCCAACCTGGCCCCGAGGGCCGCTACCCACCACCGCTGGTACCAGGAAAAGTTCGGCGAAGGCTACCCGGCCCAGCGAAAACGCCTTTTACCCTTTATTTACTGAGCCTGTTCACCGGGCGCGGCCGTTTTTCTGAGAATGACACTTCCGAAAGCCCGGTGCGCTTGCTAGACTGCGGGTTTGGCTGTCGCTGCAGCCGCGGCTGCGCAGCTTTTGAGCAGTAAAGAGGGGACCATATCGCGATATGAAGACAATTAAATTGATGTTGGCTGTTGCCCTGTCGGTCGTTACCGTGATGGCCTGCCTGCTACCCACGGCTTCGTTGGCCCATGATCTCAAGCCCGGTGAGACCATCAGCCGTCTGAACGTGGAGCGCATAAAGGACCTCGTATCGCCCGGCATCTACTGGACGGTAGAAAATGGCATGGACATGAAGATCGTGCCCTACCAGAAGATTTCCCCTCCCCAGTTTTTTCTTGACGCCACCGAGAAGTACGGGGCCCAGGTCAGTCTCGAAGACGGTAAGTATATCCGCAACTGGGTCGCCGGCTTTGCGTTTCCTGACATCGACCCCAACGACCCGGAAGCAGCGGTCAAGGTCATGTACAACCAGGAGCGCGGCAACTACTACATTACCGACGATATGCACGTACACTCGGCCGACGCCGATACGGGTGGCCTGACGATTGATTCGAAGGGTGACCGTCACTACAACGTGGAGCGGCACTTCATCGCCGACTGGATACGCCTGCTCAAGTACGAGGGTCGCCTGGTGCACGAACCCATGCCGGCCATTACCGACAACCACGACGAGGTGTTGACCAAGCGCGGCATGTACCCGCTCATCGAGCCCTTCGACCTCAGGGGCGTGGGCACGGTGTTGTTTCGCTACAAGGACACCGCGCGCATGGACGACACGTGGCTGTACATACCCATGATTCGACGGGTACGCCGCATGTCGAGCGCGCAGCGTAGCGACGCTCTTTTCGGACAGGACATTGACCAGGACAGCTACGGTGGATTTCGCGGTAACGTGGGCGAATTTGACTGGAAGCTGCTGGGCGTCAAGCCGGCGCTGGCTTCGTTTCACGGCGAAAACCTCCCGCCCAAGGTCTGCGAGCGCGATGGCGGCCTGACCTACTGCGAGAACTGGGAAGTCAGGCCCGAGGTCTACATCATCGAGGGCAAGCCGCTGATTCCCAGCTACGCGTACTCCAAGCGCATCATCTACGTGGACAAGGAAATCTTCATGGTTCCCTACGCCGACATGTACGACCGCGGCGAGCAATTGTGGAAGAGCGTGTTGCTGAGCACCCGCTACTCGAAAAAACCCAACCCCAACACCGACTACGAGTACGATCGCGAGCGCCTGTTCGTGTACGCCTTCACGGTGATAGATATGCAGCTCATGCACGGGACGCGAGCGGCCATACCGGGAATGCAGTTTCCCGACGAGACTGGTTGGTATCTCGACATAGGGCAGGACGCTCCCCAGTCTGTGACCGAGGACTGGTGGACGATAGCCGGTCTGCTCACGGGTACCCGCTGAGCCGTTGAAGCGCAGGGCGGCATAAAAAAACGATCTGGAACAACCGCGGGTGCCAGAAAACGGGCAACAGCCCGTTGCCCGCCGGGCCAAAGACGGCTAACTTTTCAAGGGTGAGCGCCGCATCAGCCAATCAACGATTGCACTGGGTCGACTACGGCCGAGGCGTAGCAATATTGCTCGTCGTCAACGTGCACAGCGCTGCCGGCGTACAGGGCAGTACCCTGCCGATGCCCGAACCGTTCGGCACCTACTACTACGT